>DATLOI010000018.1:0-59849 GCA_035536295.1 Casimicrobiaceae bacterium | reverse complement strand
AGTCGAGTGATCGTCCGTGGCGAATCGGTGAAATGCGGCGCCGCAAGCCGCAGGTAATGAAACATCGACCACAACGTGAGGATCGCCGCGATCCATAGCGCGACCGTGCCAATCAACGCGGTCGAAATGCCGGGTATCACCGGCTGCCATAACAAAAGCGCGATGATTGCTGTCATCTGCGAGACGGTTTTCACTTTGCCGATAAAGGCAACCGCGGTCTTGCGACCGGCACCAAGTTGCGCCATCCATTCGCGCAACGCCGAGATGGCACTCTCGCGACCGATGATGATGATCGCAAGCCACGAGTCTGCGCGACCGAGATACACCAGCACGATCAGCGCCGCGGCGACCATCAGCTTGTCCGCCACTGGATCGAGAAACGCGCCGAACGCCGAAGTCTCACCCCATTTGCGTGCGAGATAGCCGTCAAGCCAATCGGTAATCGCAGCGATCGCGAACACCCACATGCCGGCCCAGTTGCGCGTCGATTCCGTGAGCCAGTCGTCAGGGACATAGTAGATCCCGACGAACACCGGAATCAGCACGATGCGAAGCCAGGTCAGCGCGGTGGGGATATTCAGCATCGAGCCGATGCAATAGGGTCACGCAGTTGCGTCAGGCCGGGGTGCTTCATGGATGCAGATCTCCGGGCAAGCAATCGTCAAGCATACCGTTGAAGGCGCGTGCGTCACGTCGGAGTTTCACGAGCGCGCTAGGAGCCCTTGCGCGCGCGAGTGCGAGCCGCTTTTTTTGCCGAGGCGGAGCGCTCGGCCGGCGTGCGGCGAGCCGCCGCGGCATGCGCGTGCCTTGAAAGCGCCGTTTTCGAGGCTGCTCGATGACCTTCATGCTCGAGCGCTTCCTTGGTCGCACGCGAGCGCTTGGCTGATACCTGTTTGGTGCCGCGCTTGCCCGCCTTGTCGTCGGCTGCAGCCTTGCGGCGCGTTTCTTCCGAGACGGTTGCTTTCCTGGGCGGCGGCAGGTCGACTCCGGCGCGACGCGCTTTGGAAAGCCCGATTGCGATCGCCTGCCTGGCCGAGCGCGCGCCGTGCTTGCCCTCGCGGATGTGGTCGATCTCCTCGCGGAGAAGTCTCCGGCTTGCGTCGACGCTGCCTTGCCTTCGCGCTTGTCTTTTTCGGCTCGCTGCAAAGTCGTCTTGTCGGGCATCGTAATCCTTTCATTAATGAAGTTGCGCAAAAATGCGCTCGGCCAGCGCACGCGAAACCCCCGGCACGCGCGCAAGATCATCGACACTCGCCGATTGCACGCCGCGCAGTCCGCCGAAATGTGAAAGTAGCGCATGGCGCCGCTTGCTGCCGATGCCCTCGATCTCCTCGAGCGAAGAATTCGTGCGCGCCTTCCCGCGACGCGCGCGATGGCCTTGAATCGCGAAACGATGCGCTTCATCGCGAATCTGCTGCAACAGATGCAGGCCCGGATGGTCGGGAGGCAGGTTCACGGGCTCCGCACGATCGGGGAACACGATGTCTTCGAGACCCGGCTTTCGCTCCGGACCCTTGGCGATGCCGATCAGCGCGGTCGTGTGCATCCCCTGATCCGCGAGCACAGCCGCTGCTACGCCGACCTGACCACGACCTCCATCGATTACGAGCAGGTCAGGTGCCGGATATTCGCCCGCGACAATGCGTGACACGCGACGCGCCAATGCTTCGCGCATCGCCGCGTAGTCGTCACCGCCGCTCGCCGGCGCAACGTTGAAGCGACGATACTCGCCGGTCTGCATCGCCAGCCGGTCGAACACCACGCACGATGCCACCGCGCGCTCGCCCATCGTGTGCGAAACGTCGAAACACTCGATGCGCTGCACCGTCGCGGGCAGGCCAAGCGCCGAGTGCAGCGCCGCGAGCCGATCCTGCGCCGTCGCTTTTTGCGCCAGCCGTTGTCGAATCGCAAACGTCGCGTTCTCGATCGCCATCGTGAGCCATACGCGCCGCTCCCCGCCTGGGTTGTCGTTGATCGTGATCGCGCGAGCGGTCTGCTGACTCAGCAACTCGGCAAGCGCTTCGGTGTCATGCGCATGCGGAACGATGATCGTCGGCGGCACCGGGCGCTCGACATAGTGCTGTGTCAGGAACGCGTCGACCACTTCGGAGAGCGACGAGCCTTCGGCATGGCGCGGGAAGAACGTGCGGTCGCCGACGTGCCGCCCGCCGCGCACCATCACGACATTGAGCGCCATCAGCCCACCCTCCGCCACCGCAGCGATCACGTCGATGTCGCCCGCGGTCGCACTCTCGACGAATTGGCGTGACTGAAGCTGATTGAGCCGCGAAATCTTGTCGCGAATCCGCGCGGCCTTTTCGAACGCGAGGCTCCCCGACGCCTCGTTCATCTGCAACGACAGGTGATCGCGCACTTCGTCGGTCTTGCCTTGCAAAAACAGCGTTGCCGAATGCACGTCTTCGCGATAGTCGCTTTCGCTGATAAGCCCGACGCAGGGCGCCGTGCAGCGCTGAATTTGATGCAGCATGCACGGTCGCGATCGATTGGCGAACACCGTGTCGTCGCAGGTGCGCAACTGAAACACCTTCTGCAACAGCGCAATGCCGTCGCGCACCGCACCGGCACCCGGAAATGGCCCGAAATAGCGATGCTTGCGATCGAGCGCGCCGCGATGGAAGCGAAGCTGCGGAAACTGGTCGCCGGTGAGACAGATATACGGATAGCTCTTGTCGTCGCGATAAAGAATGTTGTAGCGCGGTTCGTGCGACTTGATGAGATTGTTCTCGAGAAGCAGCGCTTCGCCTTCCGAGCGCGTGACCGTCGTTTCGACGCGCGCCACTTGCGCGACCATCGCGGCGATGCGTGCCTCGTGGCCACTTTTCTGAAAGTAATTCGAGACGCGCTTCTTCAGGTCACGCGCCTTGCCGACGTAAAGCGTCTCGCCGGATGCATTGAACATGCGGTAGACGCCGGGCCGGTGCGGCAGCATCTTCAACAGCTCGCTCGCATCGAACGTCGGCCTCTTCGCAATCTCCGCCGGCGGTGCGCTCGTAACTTTCGACAGACGTGGGACTTTGCTCATTGCAGGTAGGCACCAATCGACTCGAACACCGAGCGAAACATCGGGACGGTCAAGCGCCCGGTGTTCGTGTTGTAACGGCTGCAGTGATAGCTGTCGAACAGCGCGATCTCACCGGTCGTACGATCGATTCGATGCATAACACCGTGCGCGAACGGAAACGCGCTTGCTTTGAGCTCGAGCGCACGCAGCGCCGCGTCGTGCGCGATGCGTCCCAATGCCAGCAGCGCCGCTCCGGGCGCGACCGACGCGAGATCGGCAGCGAGATAGCTGTTGCAATTCGCCATTTCCACAGGCAAGGGCTTGTTGTCGGGCGGCAGGCATTTCACCGAGTTGTTGATGCGACAGCCGGTCAATACAAGCCCGTCGCCCACCGACGATCCGGTTGGCTGGTTCGCATAGCCGAAGTCGAATAGCGTTTGATAAAGCAGGATCCCTGCATAGTCGCCGGTGAACGGCCGGCCGCTCGCATTCGCGCCGTGCATACCGGGCGCCAATCCGACGATCACGAGCCGCGCATCGCGGGCGCCGAACGGCGGCACCGGCTTGCACCAGTAGTCGGGATGCTGGCGCTTGACGTCGTCGCGAAAAGTGGCGAGCCGTGTGCAGCGGCGACACGCCGCGTCGTAGCGCGCATCGGGCGCAGAAGGCTCTGGCAGAATCCGTGTAACGCCGTCTTGCATGACTTCGTATTGTGGCAGCTTCGGATACGAGCGATGTGAGACCTGCGCTTCAAAAATGCTTGCTTCCATCCCGCAACTCGAGGTGCGCTCGCGCGTGCCCCCGCATTCCACCGACCAACCGCCGGTCTTGTTCGTGCACGGCGGTTATTGCGATGCGTGGTGCTGGGAGCCGTTCTTCCTTCCGAGATTCGCGGCACGAGGTCACGCTGCGTACGCGTTGAGCTTGCGCGGTCACGGCCAGAGCCAGGGCCGTGATCTGTTATGGGCGACCGGTCTCGACGATTACGTTGCCGACGTCGAGCGTGTCGCTGCGAGCTTGCCCTCGCCTCCTGTCTTGATCGGTCACTCGATGGGCGCTGCAATCGTCGAACGCCTGGTGGCAACGCGGCCCGTGCGCGCGGCTGCGCTATTGGCGCCGCTGCCACCCGCGGGATTGCTGCCGGTTGCGACACGCCTTGCCGCCGAGCATCCCGACTACATGTTCCAGATGAGCCGGCTCGACCCGACGCGATTGTCGGCCGAAGTCTTGCATGCACTGCAGCCTTTCTATTTCTCGGAGCGCATCGATCGCAAGCTCGTGCGGGAAGCGTCGAAGCATCTCAACGGCGAATCGCCGCGCGCGCTGATGGATTTGTCGCTACGCCTGCATTGGGCGCTGCCCGAGCGCGACTCGCCTCCGATGTTCGTGCTCGGCGTGCACGGTGATCGCATCTGTCGCGCCGACGACGTCGTCGCGACTGCGCAGCATCACGGCGTCACCGCCACAATGCTGCCTGGCCTTGCGCACATGTTGATGCTCGAGCCGGAGTGGGAACGCGCTGCCGACGCGATCCTCGGCTGGATCGCGACGTTACCCGGGACCTGACGGACAATCAGTCCGCGGCGCTCAAGTTCGCACGCGCAATCGACTTGTGATTGCGGCAATACTCGACGAACGCCTCCGCCGGCAGCGGCTTGCTCGCATAAAACCCCTGAAATGCGAAACAGCCGCGCCGATCGAGGAAGTCGAGCTGCGCTCGCGTCCCAACACCTTCGGCAACGACGTCGAGCCCCAGGCCCCCGGCAAGACCGATGATCGCTTCGGTGATCGCCGCATCGCCGGGGTCGCTTTCGAGATCGGCGATGAACGAGATGTCGATTTTCAGCGTGTCGATCGGGAAGTGCTTGAGGTGCGTCAACGACGAGTACCCCGTTCCGAAGTCGTCGATCGCAACGGTAAAGCCTTCGGCGCGAAGCTCGTGCAACACTTTGCGGATCGCGTCGAGGTCGTGCATGAGACTCGTCTCGGTTACTTCGAGCTCCAGCCATTTCGGATCGCAGCCCGCGCGCTTGACGATCTCGACCAAGCGCTGTGCGAGATCCTCGCGATAGAACTGCCGCGCGGAGAGATTGATCGATACTTTGAGCGGCATGCCGGCGTCGCGCCACGCGCGGCATTGCGTCGCCGCACTCGCGAGCACCCATTCACCGAGCGCGTGAATGAGACCCGATTCCTCGGCCAGCGGAATGAAAACCTGCGGCGGCACAACCCCATGCTCGGCATCGGTCCAGCGCAACAACGCCTCGGCACCGATCACGATGTTGTCGCGAATGCGCACGATCGGTTGGAAATGCAGCTCGAGCTGCCCTGCCTTCAACGCGGTGCGCAGGCTCGTCTCGAGCGAGTGTTGCTTGACGCGGTGCTCGGCGAGGCTCGCGTCGAGGAACTGATAGGTGTTGCGTCCGAGTTCCTTGCTGCGATACATCGCGACGTCGGCATGCTTCAATAGCTCGTCGGGGTCGTCGGAATCGTCCGGATACACGGCGATGCCGATCGATGACGTGACGTAGATATCGTGGTCCTCGATCTTGATCGGATGCGCCACCGCATCGCAGAGCTTTTGCGCGATGCGCCCGAGCACAGCCGAATCGTCGAACTCCTCGACGATCACCATGAACTCGTCCCCGCCGAGGCGCGCCAGTAGATCGGTCTCGCGCAACGCGGTGGAAAGTGCCTGCGATACGTGCTTCAAAAGCTCATCGCCGATGCGATGACCGAGCGTGTCGTTGACGTTCTTGAAGCGATCGAGGTCGATAAAGAGAACGCCCACGCGCCTTCCCGTCCGCCGCGCTGCCGCGATCGCCTGCGCGAGCCGCTCGTGCAGAAGCACGCGGTTCGGCAATCCCGTGAGCGCGTCGCGTGTCGCCAGGTATTGCAAGCGCTCCTCGGCACGCACGCGCGAGCTCACGTCCTGCACGAACGAGAGAATCGAGACGATCTCGCCGCGATCATCGAGGAGTGCCGAGTGGTACCACTCGCACCAGATCGTCGAGCCGTCCTTGCGATGATTGCGCGTGAGGCCGGTCGCGCGCGGCGCGTCACCGGAGCTCAAGCGTTCGACGAGATCGACCGCAGCCTTTCGATCGTCTTCGTGCATCAACGGATTGTCGGAAAGCAGCTTGCCGGTCATCGCGTCGGTATCCCAGCCGAATATGTTCTCGGCCTGCGCCGACCAGCGCACGAGCTTGTAGTCGCGGTCCCATTCCATCACCGCCAGCGGCGTGTTGCCGATGTGCGATGAGAGCATCCAGTTGACCCGGCGCAGCTCGTCCTCGTTGCGCTTCTGGTCATGCACGTCGGTGTGCACGGCGTAAATGCCGATGACGTTGCCGTCGGCGTCGCGGTTCGGCGCGTAGTGCACCGACTCCCATTTGACGCTCGCGTCGGGCTGCGCGAGCATCTGCTCGGAGCTCACCGTCTCACCGACGAGCACGCGATCGAACAGCGGCTTGATCTGCGCGAAGCGCTGTTCACCGATCACGTCGACGACGCGCTTGCCCGCGAGCTCCTTGCGACTCTCGGCGAGCCATTCCTCGTCGTGACGATTCAAGAATCGATAGCGATAGTCGCGATCGATATACGAAACGCGCGCAGGAACGTTATCCATGATGAGCCGCAGCTCGGCCTCGGACGCGCGCAGCGCTTCCTGCGCCTGCTTCAAGCCATGGATGTCGTTCATCAGCACGAACGCGCCGTGCACATCGCCGCCCGGCGAAGCGTCCGGCACGACACGAATCGTCATCCAGCGACGCACGCCGTTCGCACCCGGAACGAGACGATCGAACGCGGTGGACTCTCCATCCAGCGCGCGCGTCAACATCGCTTGCGCGCTTTGATAGATGCCGTGGCCGACGACGTCGCGCAATCGCATGCTGCCTACTTCCTCGACTTTCAAACCGAAATATTGCAGGAACGTGCGATTGACGTAGTGGCAGCGCTCGTCGCGATCGATATACGCAACCGGCGCCGGCACGCCGTCCATGATCGCGCGCAGCTGGCCTTCGCGCGCTGCCAGCGCGTCCTGCACCTGCTTTAGATCGGTGATGTCGTGGCCGACGACGTAGAGGCCCTTGATCACCCCATCGAAGTGGAAATCCGGCACGATGCGCGCCCGGAACCAGCGCGTGCGGCCGTTGACGTCGACCACCGGCCGCTCGTAGGTCACCGATTCGCCGGCGAGCGCTCGCGCGATGTAATCGTCGATCGTCAACGCCTGATCCGCACTCATCACTTCGGCGGTGCGCCGTCCCATAAGCGTCTCGCGCGCGAGCCCGGTCAAATCGACAAACGCCTCGTTGACAAACGCGTAACGCCGCTCGCCGTCGAGATAGACGACGGGCTCCGGAATGTTGTCGGTGAAAAGCCGCAGCTGCTCTTCGCGCACCGACAGCGCCTGCTCGGCAGTCTTGAGTTCGTGAATGTCGTGCTCGGTGCAATAGAGACCCCGCACGATTCCGCTGGCGTCGAGATCGGGAACGATCCGGCCGTGCATCCAGCGCTGCTCGCCTGCGAGTGTTGCGCCAAGACGCTCGTATTCGACCGCTTCGCCCGAGAGCGCGCGAGAAAAAATCGGACGCAGGAAGTAATCGACGTCGCGCGACAGCACCTCGTGCGGCGTGCGGCCATAGACTTGGTCTTGCGCCTTGCGCGCGAAGCTGGCAAAGGCCTGATTGACGAACGTGTAATGAAGATCGCGGTCGAGATAGGCGATCGGCCCGGGAATGTTGTCGGCGAAAAGATGGAGTTGCGTCTGATGCGCTTTCATCGCATCGCGCGCCCGCATGTCGTCCTCGATGTCGTTCATCACCAGGAACGCACCGCCGACGCGCCCCCCGATCTCGCGCTCGGGAATCAACGTGTGGCGCACCCAGCGCAGCTCGCCGGATGCTTTTTTCTCCTGCCGCTCATAGCTGACCGTGGCACCTGCAAACGCGCGCTCGATCGACTCGTTCATCGCGGCAAGCGAATCGGCCGGCATGAACTCCTTGAGCGTGTGCGCGAGAAGATCATCCGCCGGCGCGCCGATCCAGTCGGCGTAGGGCCGGTTGGCAAAGCGCACTTTCTGCTGCCGATCGAAATAGAGGATCGGAACACCGACACTGTCGGTGACGAGCCGCAGACGATGCTCGCGCTGGCCCGCTTCGAGCTCGAGGCGCTTTAGATGGTCGACATCGCTGTAGGTGACGAGAAAGCCGCGCACCGTGCCCTGCGGTGAGCGATCGGGGTAGTAGTCGACGCGAATCCAGATCGCGGGGCGCCCCGGCATGATGAGCTGGCGCTCGAAGCCGGTGCGCTCGCCTTCCAGCGCGGCCTCGATGTACGCGCTGTAGAGCTGGTAGACCTCGCGGCCGACGACCTCGATTACTTCACGCGATAGCACCTCATCGGGCCGCTTGCCGATCCACTCGAGAAAGGCCTTGTTGGTGAAGCGATAACGCTGATGCCGGTCGATGTAGGCAAGCGGCATCGCCAGCGCGTTGAGCTTGCGTTGCGACAGGGCAACCAGTGAGTCCCGCTCGAAGCCTTCGCTCAGCGTTTGCTGAACCGTGTGCAGCTCGGGCGATTTGAGGGGTCGCGTAAGGGCCATGGAGCGCGGTTGCTAGCCCGAACAAGCGGCGCTGGAATCGCCTCGAATCGGGATGTAGCCTTCAAGCAAAGATCGCGCCGGATCCCTGCGCTGCCGGGAACCACGCTAAGTCATTGAAGCGTCTCGCATCACGCAGCGCTTTGGCGGACCAAAAGGGGCCCTTGCAGGCGGTGGCGTCAATTAAGTGGCGCATCCCGCCCTCACGGTCATCTTCGAGAGGGCGCGGCACCTCTAGCTTTGTCGGCCGTCCTGCGACGCACTATTTCGACGATTGCCGAGAGCGCGAAAGTGCGTGCGCATCCACACTGATCGAATAACCTTCACCGAGGTGCTTCGATGTCGATCGAAACGAAGTTGGTTGCCGCAGCGCTCGCGGTGCTGTGCGCGAGCGCGGCCAGCGCGCAGATCACGTTGTACGGACGCGAGCACTTTCGCGGCCGCGTGGTCAGCGCAAACGAAGTCGTACCGGATTTGAAAGGCACGGGGCTGGACGATCGCGTATCGTCGCTCAGCATTCGCAGCGGAATGTGGCAGCTTTGCAGCGAGCCCAACTTTCGCGGGAGTTGTGTCAGCGCCGGCCCCGGCGACTACGCGACGCTCAACCTGATCGGTCTCGACACCTCGATTGCGTCGGTGCGACGCATGAGTGCGGTTGCCGAGCGCCTCGCAACCGCCCCTGTTGCCGAGGGCGTCGTGCTGTTCGAAGGTCCGAGCTTCGCGGGACGCAGCCTCGCGATCGAAGGTCCCACCGAACGTCTCGACCGTTTCAACGATCGTGCACGGTCGATGATCGTCTACGACGGACAATGGGAGTTGTGCGAGCAGGATCGCTATCGCGGTGACTGCGCGACGTTCGGGCCGGGGCGGCATGCGAACCTTGGCCGTTTCGCCGGTGAGTTGTCCTCACTTCGCCCGTTGGAGGCGCGTACTTCGGGCGCGCCGGTAGGTTATGTTGAAGGACCGAATGCGTCAGCGCCAAGCGTGGCTGCCACACCAACCCCGCCGTCGGTCACGTCCGCTGTCCCGCCGACCGGAACGGCGCCGGTTGCCCCCTCGATCGCTTACGCTCCGCCGCCAGTCGTTGTGTCGCGTCCAGCGCCGCCGGTGGTCATCTCGGGAAGTGCACCCCTCCGATCGCCCGACTATGGACATCCGGCGCCGCCGCAGGTTGCCGCGTTCCCTGAGTCGCCGCGGTTTGCCACTTATCCGGCCACGCCACCGCACGCTACCCAACCTGCACGAGTCGTCGTTTACGAAGGGCCGAATTTCCGCGGACGCGCGACGGCAATCGCCGAAGATCTCACCGCCGATCTTCGCCACACGTCGCTCGACGAGCGCGCGGCGTCACTACGCGTTGAAGCGGGCTCCTGGATCTTATGCAGCGATTCCAACTTCCAGGGCCAATGCTGGACGTTCGGCCCGGGCGAGTATCCGACGCTGCCGGCGGGTTTGCAGGATCACATCACATCGGCGCGACGTGTTCCTGACGACCGCCAGCCGATTCGGCGGTAATAATTAGCGGATGGCGTTCGTCGACGATATTGCAGGACTTTCCCGCATCCTCGCGCAAGCGAAGACAATCGCTGTTGTGGGCTTGTCCTCGAACTGGTATCGACCCAGCTTTTTTGCCGCGAAGTATCTGCAGGAGCACGGTTACCGCGTCGTGCCGGTGAATCCTGCGTATGAGGAAGTGCTCGGCGAGCGCTGCTATCCGAACGTTGCCGCGATTCCGCACGACGTCGATGTCGTCGACGGATTTCGCAAGGCCAACGAAATGCCTGCGCTAGCGCGCGATGCTGTTGCGAAAGGCGCGAAAGTATTCTGGATGCAGCTTGGCATCACCAATGACGACGCGGCCAAGATCGCGAGCGACGCGGGCCTCGACGTCGTCATGAATCGCTGCATGAAAATCGAGCACGGTCGATTGCTCGGCGGGCTTGGCTGGGCCGGCGTCAACACCGGCGTGATTTCATCGGCGCGAAGGCGCTGACGCACAGCGCGAGGATCGCGCAGCGTCGGATAGAATCGCGTGATGGCCGATCACGCATTCGGTTTCGACACGCTGTGTCTTCACGCGGGACAAATTCCCGACGCGGAGACCGGCGCTCGCGCGTTGCCGATCTATCAAACGACGTCGTTCGTTTTCGATAGCGCCGATCACGCGGCGAGCCTATTCAATCTGCAGACTTTCGGCAACGTCTATTCGCGGATCAGCAATCCCACCGTTGCGGCGCTCGAGCAACGCGTTGCGGCGCTCGAAGGCGGACGTGCGGCACTCGCGACCGCGACCGGCATGGCCGCGCAGATGGTGGCTCTGCTCACGCTTGCGCAGGCGGGTGATCACATCGTCGCCGCGCGAACACTCTACGGTGGCACGTACACGCAATTTGCCGTGACGTTCGCGCAATTCGGGATCGAAACGACGTTCGTCGACGCCGATGAGCCTGCTGCATTTCGCAATGCCTTGAAGCCGAACACCAAAGCGATTTACGCCGAGACGATCGGCAATCCGCAGCTCAACGTGTGCGATCTGGCCGCGTTGGGCGAAATCGCGCGTGACGCAAAGGTTCCGCTCGTCATCGACAACACGCTCGCCTCGCCGTATTTGTGTCGTCCGTTCGAGCACGGAGCGGACATTGTCGTGCATTCGGTCACCAAGTATCTGGGCGGACACGGCACGACAATGGGCGGCGTCATCGTCGAGTCGGGCCGCTTCGCATGGGACAACGGCAACTTTCCGCAAATGACCGAGCCCTCGCGCGGCTATCACGGTGTGCGCTTCTACGAGACGTTCGGCGACTTCGGTTTCACGATGAAAGCGCGGATGGAAACGATGCGAACGCTCGGCGCAACGCTGTCGCCGCTTTCGGCATTCCTGCTCTTGCAAGGTATCGAGACGTTGCATTTACGAATGCCGCGTCATTGCGCATCGGCGCTCGCCGTTGCGCAGCATCTCGTTTCGCACCCGCTGGTCGAGTGGGTGCAATACCCACTGCTGCGCGGAAGCCGTTATCTTGCCCTTGCAGCGAAGTACCTTTCGCGCGGCGCAGGCGGAATTCTCACGTTCGGCGTCAAGGGCGGCGCGCGCGCAGGCGAGAAGCTGATCGAGAGCGTTCAGTTCCTCTCGCACCTCGCCAACGTCGGCGACGCAAAAACGTTGATCATTCATCCCGCCTCGACGACGCATCGGCAGTTATCGGAAGACGAGCAGCGTGCCGCCGGCGTGTCACCCGAGATGATTCGATTGTCGATCGGGCTCGAATCGCTCGACGACATCGTGTGGGACCTGGACCAGGCGTTGGAGCGGTCGCAGCGATGACGCGTTATCGCGAGATTGCGTGGCCGTGGGTGGCTTTTTTCGTGGCACTCGCGCTGGTGGGTCAGGAATTCATATCGCGCTGGCTCACTTCGCAACCCCCGCTGACGGGGACCGCATGGCGTGTCGCCGTGATAACGCTCGGCCTCGCGTCGTTCGCTTTGCTCATATTGCGCGGACGACGCGCGGGCTTCGTGCTCGGCGCAATGCTGTGCGCTGTGTTGATGGGATACGCGCTCTACGCGCAATACATCCTCGGCCTCGAGCCCTGCCCGCTGTGCATTTTCCAGCGCATCGCGGTGATTGCCTGCGGCGTCGTGTTCGCCATCGCAGCGATCCACGACCCGGGACGCATTGGAGCGATCGTCTACTCGTTGCTCGGGCTTGGGTTCGCTTCCGCGGGTGCGGCGGTCGCAGCCCGACACGTGTGGCTGCAGTCGTTGCCACCCTCCGAAGTGCCGGCCTGCGGGCCTGGACTCAACTACATGATCGATACGCTGCGTTTCACCGAAGTCTTGTCGAAAGTCCTGTTCGGCAGCGGCGAATGCGCGAAAGTCGACTGGAACGTGCTCGGGCTGTCGATGCCTGCGTGGACGCTCGTGTTTTTCGTCGTGATGATGGTGGCGTCGATTGCGTTGATCGATCGGGGTTGAGCTTCCGAAACAGCGCTATCACTGATAGCACGAGGTCGAATAGCTAACCCGACTCGCCCGGCGTTTCCTGTTTCGCCCCAGTAGGGGCTGCGAAGGTCGCATCCTTCACCGGCTCCCGGTCCAACTCCTCATCGAGCTTCGAAATCGGATCGTGCAACGGCTCGATATGCGTCGTGATGTTGAGATTCGGAACCACTGCGCGCAATTCCGCTTCGATGCGCTCGGAGTAATCGTGCGCTTGCGTGACGCTCCAGTGACCGGGAACCAGCATGTGGAGCGTGATGAAAGCACGCGTCCCCGCGCGGCGCGTGCGCAGTGCATGAAAGTCGAGTCCGCGCGATTTGTGGCGATTCAGCACTGCCTCGATCGCGTTGAGCTCGTCCGAAGGCAGGGATTCATCCATCAATCCCGCAGTCGAAGTGCGCAAAAGCTGCCAGCCGGTCCAGACGATGTTGGCCGCCACCGCGAACGCGATCAGCGGGTCGAGCCAATGAAGTCCGGAGATCCACGCAACTCCAACACCCAGGACAACGCCGATCGATGTCCACACATCAACCATCAGATGCTTCGCATCGGCTTCGAGCGCGATCGATCGCATCGACTTCGCGGCGATCATCAGCGTCCGCGAAGTGGCGAAGTTGACTGCAGTCGCGATCAGACTCAACACGAGCCCGACATCGACGGTCTCGATCGGCCGCGGGTAGATCCATCGATCGATTGCGGCGTAACCGATGCCGAGTGCCGCAATCAGAATCAACAATCCTTCGAACGCGCTGGAAAAGTACTCCGCCTTGCCGTGGCCATGCGCGTGGTCGTCGTCAGCCGGTTTCGCTGCGATCGAAAGCATCGCAAGCGCCATGAGCGCGCCTGCAAGATTCACGACGGATTCGACCGCGTCGGAAAGAAGCCCGACCGACCCGGTCAGCCACCAGGCCAGCGTCTTGAGCGCGATCGTGACGAGGGCCGCGGCGATCGACAGCCACGCGTATTTCTTGACCGATGCCGGAAGCATGCCCTTGACAATACTGCGCGACTACTTCGGCGCCATTCGTATCGCGCCGTCCAGTCGAATCACCTCGCCGTTCAACATCACATTGCCGATGATTTCGCGCACCAACGACGCGAACTCCACCGGGCGTCCGAGTCGCGGCGGAAACGGCACCATTTTTCCCAGTGACTCGGCGATGTCGGGCGGAATTGCGCCCATCATCGGCGTCTCGAAAATACCCGGAGCAATCGTCATTACGCGAATGCCGTAGCGCGCGAGCTCGCGCGCAATGGGCAGCGTCATGCCGACGAGCCCAGCCTTCGAGGCTGAATACGCAGCCTGCCCGATCTGCCCATCGAACGCAGCGACCGACGCGGTATAGACGATCACACCGCGCTCGCCCTCCGCGTTCGGCGCCGACTTCGCCATCGCTTCCGCGGCGAGCCGCGTCAAATTGAACGAGCCGATGAGATTGATGTCGACCGCGCGTGCGAACGTTGCGAGAGCATGCGGCGCTTCCTTGCCGAGAATTTTTTCGCCGTGGACGATGCCGGCGCAGTTGACGAGTCCGTGCAAGCCACCGAACTTTTCGGCAGCGGCAATGGCGGTCCTCGCACTCGCCTCGTCGGTCACGTCGGTGCGCACGAACCTCGCACGCTCACCGAGCGTCTGCGCCAGCGCCGCACCTTCCGCGTCCTTGAGATCCGCGATGACAACGCGCGCACCCGATTCGCACAACATTCGTGAAGTCGCAGCACCGAGGCCCGACGCTCCGCCGGTGACGACAAAAACGTTGTCCTTGATTTGCATGTCGATCAGCGCGAAGCCTGCGGGTGCGGCGCCGTCCTCACGACACTCATCGCGGTCGCGATCATTCCCGCAACATCGGCAACATTGGTCGGCACGATCAGCGTGTTGTTGGTGCGCGCGAGGTTGCCGAACTCGTTGATGTATTGCTCGGCCACTCGAAGGTTCACGGCCTGCAACCCACCGGGCGATTCGATCGCTTCGGCGATTTGCCGGATCGCCTTCGCAGTGGCCTCGGCGCGCGCAAGAATCGCCGCGGCCTCGCCCTGCGCGTTGTTGATCTCCGCCTGCTTCTCGCCTTCCGATTGCGCGATCGCAGCTTCGCGCGCGCCCGCGGCGATGTTGATCTGCTCCTGGCGGCGGCCTTCCGAGGTTGCGATCACCGCGCGCTTCTCGCGCTCGGCGGTGATCTGCGCCTGCATCGAGCGCAGGATTTCCGCCGGTGGCGTCAGATCCTTGATCTCGTAGCGAAGCACCTTGACGCCCCACGACATGGCAGCTTCGTCGAGCGATGACACGACCGTCGCGTTGATCTGATCACGCTCCTCGAACGTGCGATCGAGCTCCATGCGCCCGATGACGCTGCGCAGCGTGGTCTGCGCCAGTTGCGTGATCGCGAGAACGTAATTCGACGATCCGTATGAGGCCAGCTTCGGATCGGTGACCTGGTAATACAGAATGCCGTCGACCTGCAATTGCGTATTGTCCTTGGTGATGCAAATCTGCGGCGGCACGTCGAGCGGAATCTCGCGCAGATCGTGCCGATACGCGACGCGATCGATGAACGGGATCACGAAGTTGAGCCCCGGCTCGAGCACGGCATAGAAACGCCCCAGGCGCTCGACCACCCACGCGTGTTGCTGCGGCACCACGCGAATCGCCTTGATGACGACGATCAGCGCAACGACGAACAGAATCAGCATGACGGCTGACGAACCGATTCCCATTGGTTTTGAGCCCCTCGTGACGGGTTTTACGGACGCTCGGACGCGATCACCAGCGTCGAGCCGCGTAACGCAACGATATACATGGTCTCGGCGCGGCGTGTTGAAGGCGTCGCGGGCTCAGCCAGCCACGACGTGCCGCGATACGCGACGCGCGCCGTGCCGTCCGGATTCCATGCCTGCACGCGCACCGTTTGACCGATATCGAATGCGGGATCTTGTGGCGGCGTCGCGCGGCTCGTGCGCCAACGATGCGCCGCGAAAGTGCCTGCGATCGCAAACGCCGCTGCTACCGCCAGCTGTATTTCGAACGAGGCGCCGGCGAGCGCTGCGATGCCGCCGATGACGAACGCAACACCGAGCGCCGCAAGATAGAACGTGCCGGTGACAAGCTCGGCGGCAACGAGCGCGCCCGCGATGATCCACCAGATCCAGTAGCTGGCCATTCCAAGCCTCTCGTCGACTGGGGAGGATAGCAACTTGTTGCGCCGGTTGAGCGCGTTATGAGTCGAAGCGACGCGCACGCTCGCGCTACCAACGCAAAACAGCTATAATTTATCTTTTCGAATCAAGCGCTTTCCTTAACCCTAGCGGGTCGACGACACACGATGCCGATCTACGAATATCGCTGCGCAATCTGCGGCCACGAGTTGGAGGCCTTGCAAAAGCTTTCCGATCCCGCGTTGACGCGGTGTCCCCAGTGCCAAGCCGAAGCGCTAACCAAACTCGTCTCTGCCGCAGGATTTCAATTGAAGGGCAGCGGCTGGTATGTGACCGATTTCCGCAACACGAGCAAGCCTGGCGCGGCAGCGAAAAAAGCTGGCGGCGAAGCGACAGCGCCCGAATCGAAGCCCGACGTCAAGACCGAAACGCCCGCCGATTCGAAATCGGAAGCGGCGTCGCAGCCCAGGAGCGAGTCGAAGCCGGACGGCGGGTCCAGCACGAAGTCGAACACAACCTCATCTGACAGCGCTACCGGCGCCAGCAGCAATTGAGTCGAGCGCAACGTTGAAACGCTATTTGATCGCAGGACTTCTGGTTTGGGTGCCGCTCGGCATCACGATCTGGGTTTTTCACTTTCTCTTTTCGACGCTCGATCAGACGCTGTTGGTCGTGCCCGAGGCATGGCGGCCGGAACGTCTGTTAGGCATCCACATCCCGGGTCTTGGCGTGGTCCTCGCATTCTTGATCCTGCTCGTCACGGGCGTGGTAACGGCGAATTACTTCGGGCAGCGTCTTGTTCGCCTGTGGGAATCGATTCTCGGTCGCATTCCTTTCGTCAAGTCGATCTATTCATCGGTGAAGCAAGTGTCGGACACGTTGCTCTCCGACAGCGGCAATGCATTTCGCAAAGCATTGCTCGTGCAGTTTCCGCATCAGGGAAGCTGGACGATCGCGTTTCTCACCGGAACACCTGCGCCTTCGGTCGCGCGGCATTTCACCGAAGAGCATGTGTCGGTCTATGTTCCGACGACGCCAAATCCGACCTCGGGCTATTTCCTGATGCTGCCGCGCTCGCAAGTGCGCGATCTCGACATGAGCGTCGAGGAAGCGCTGAAGTACGTGGTGTCGATGGGTGTCGTGATGCCGCGTGGACTACCGGTACCGCCACCCTCGCGCCCGCCAGCGACCACGCCGACTACCGTTCCCGGCGTCACCGTCTCGTCCCGAAATTGATCCGGATCGTTGCCGCGCGAGCCCGCTCGCGCGCGGCGCCGTCGCGCATCTCATTCGTTTGGAAAGATCGCCCGTGAAACGCACCGATTACTGCGGCCGCATCGACGGCCGTTACCTGAAAGAGACGGTTACGATCGCGGGCTGGGTGCATCGTCGTCGCGACCACGGCGGCGTGATCTTCGTCGATTTGCGCGATCGCGAAGGCATCGTGCAAGTCGTCTCCGACCCCGATCGCGTGGAGACGTTCGCGACTGCCGAAAAGCTGCGCCATGAATACTGCATTCGCGTGACGGGTGTCGTGCGGCCAAGACCCGAGGGCACGATCAATTCCAATCTTGCGTCGGGCGAAATCGAAGTGCTCGCGCACGAGATCGAGATTCTCAATCCATCGGCAACGCCTCCGTTTCAGCTCGACGACGAAAACCTTTCGGAGACCGTGCGGTTGCAGCATCGCGTGATCGACCTGCGCAGGCCGCAGATGCAGCACAACCTTCGATTGCGTCATCGCGCTGCAATGGCAGCGCGGCGCTTTCTCGACGCACATGGATTCGTCGACATCGAGACGCCGTTTCTTTACAAGTCGACGCCGGAAGGCGCGCGCGAATTTCTCGTGCCGTCGCGCGTGCACCACGGGCAGTTCTTCGCGCTGCCGCAGTCGCCGCAGCTTTTCAAGCAGATGCTGATGGTGGCGGGATTCGATCGCTACTACCAGATCGTCAAATGCTTTCGCGACGAGGACAATCGCGCGGATCGCCAGCCCGAGTTCACGCAAATCGATATCGAGACGTCTTTCTTGGACGAGCTCGAGATTCGCGCACTGATGGAAGATCTCGTGCGCACGATATTTCGCGAAGCGCTCGAAGTCGACTTGCCGGCATTTCCGATCCTCACCCATGCCGAAGCGATGCGCGATTACGGTTCCGACAAGCCGGACCTTCGCATTCCATTGCAGCTGACGGAGCTCACCGACATCGCGAAGAGCGTCGACTTCAAGGTGTTTCGCGCGGCGGCCGATTTGCGCGATGGACGCGTTGCGGCGTTGCGCGTTCCCAACGGCGGCGCGATGACGCGCAAGCAAATCGACGATTACGCGCCTTTCGTCGCAACGCACGGTGCGAAGGGTTTGGCGTGGATCAAGGTAAACGATGTCTCGTCAGCGAACGAGCGCGGCTTGCAGTCGCCGATCGTCAAATTCCTGAGCGAACCGGTGTTGCGCCAGATCCTCGAGCGAACCGGCGCGCAAAACGGCGACGTCGTATTTTTCGGCGCCGATCGCAAGCGCATCGTTGCCGATGCCATGGGTGCGCTGCGCACCAGGATCGGACACGATAACGGCCTCGTGCAAGACGGATGGAGGCCGCTGTGGGTCGTCGACTTTCCGATGTTCGAGTACGACGAAACGACACAACGCTGGCTGGCGAGCCATCACCCGTTCACGGCGCCGAAGGACGGTCACGAAGAGCTCTTCGTGAGCGATCCCGCGAGCGCTCTTGCGAAGCACTACGACGTCGTGATGAATGGCTGGGAGGTCGGCGGCGGATCGGTGCGCATTCATCGCGCCGACATCCAGGCGCAAGTGTTTGCGAACCTCGCCATCTCACCCGACGAGCAGCGCAAGAAATTCGGCTTCCTCCTGGACGCGCTCGCGTATGGCGCGCCTCCTCACGGCGGCATCGCGTTCGGCCTCGATCGCATGGTCGCCCTGATGGCGGGCGTCGATTCGATCCGGGACGTGATCGCGTTTCCAAAGACGCAGCGCCAACAGGATCTCCTGGTCGACACGCCGACTCCGGTCAGCGAGGCGCAGCTACGGGATTTGCATATCAGGGTGCGTCAAAGCGACGCCGTCAATCCCGCCTGACGCTACACTCGAGCGCATGCCTTTTCGCATGCCCTGGTGGCTGGTCGCAGCGTGGCTCGGCGCCGCGACGCTTGCGCCGCTTGCGGCGCTAGCGCAGCTTCGGCCGACGCAACCGGAAATCGCCATCGGAGAACTGCCGCGCGAGGCACGCGACACGCTGCTTCGGATCCGGCAAGGCGGCCCGTTTCCGTTCGAGCGCGACGGCGTGCGGTTCGGTAATCGCGAAAGGCTGCTGCCGGCCCGACCGCGCGATTACTATCGCGAATACACGGTCAAATCGCCCGGCGCGAAGACGCGCGGCGCGCGGCGCATCGTATGCGGCGGGCCGGCGCGCCGTCCCGACGCGTGCTATTACACCTCAGACCATTACCAGTCGTTTGCGAGGATTCGCGAATGAAAGCGCCCGATCTTGCCGTCGTCGACGCCGCGGGTGTGCACGAGTGGAAAGGCACCATCGAGCCGCTCAAAGCCGCGGCGAAGGACGCGCACCTGTCACTCGCGGTCGTCGATCTTGCCAAGGCCCACGACAAGGCGTCGCTGTTTGGCGAGCTCGATCGCGCGTTGAAGCTTCCCGAGCATTTCGGCCACAACTGGGACGCGCTCGCCGATGTGATCGAGGATCGCGACTGGCTTGGCAAGAAAGGCCGAGCGGTCGTGCTTGCGCACGCGAACGGCTGGCGCAAAGAGCATCCGAACGAATGGTCGACGCTCGAGGACCTGCTCGCCGAAGCGGTGGAGTTCTGGAAGGAGCGCAACGTCGCGTTCTGGGTGTTCGTCGCTTGATTTCGCGCTACAAGCAACCCGTTTCGGTCCTCGTCGTCGTTCATACACCTGACGGCCGCGTGCTCTTGATCGAGCGCGCCGATTTTCCGGATCACTGGCAATCGGTGACCGGCAGTCGCGACGCCGAAGAGCCGCTGCGCGGGACCGCTGTGCGTGAGCTTTTCGAGGAAACTGGCATCGACGCGATGCGCTACGGCGGTGTCGACGATTGGCATCTGTCGAACGTTTACGAGATCTTTCCGCAATGGCGACATCGTTATCCACCGGGGACGACGCACAACACCGAGCATGTGTTCGCGCTCGGCGTGCCAAACCCCATCGCTGTGACGTTGAATCCACGCGAGCACGTTGCGCATGCATGGCTGCCGTGGCGCGAAGCCGCCGCGCGCTGCTTTTCGTGGACGAATCGCGACGCGATTCTCGCGCTTGCAAGCAAGCTCGATTCGAAGGAGACCGAGGAATGAAAGTTCGCATGACTCTCGCAGCACTCGGCGCCGTCGCTTTACTCGCGGTTTCGAACGTTCGCGCCGCGGTCGAGACAGCGTTGATCGTTCCGACGTCGCCAAGCGTTGCGGTGACGGGCGCTGCAACGACAACGGTTGCAAACGATCGCATGCAGGCAACGCTTCGCGTCGAGGCCGAGAACACGACTGCCGCCGCCGCTGCGAACGAAGTGAACGCGCGAATGGCCAAGGCGCTCGCGAAAGCGAAGGCTACACCGGGCGTCGAAACACGCAGTGCAGGCTACAGCACTTTTCAGCAATGGGAGAAAGGCAGGCCGTCGAAGTGGAAGGTCGTGCAATCGATCGCCCTCATGAGCAACGATTTCACTTCACTCGCCGGGCTCGTTTCCCGATTGCAGGACGAGGATCAGCTTTTGATCTCCGGAATGTCGTTCAGTGTCTCGACCGAAACGCGCCGCAAGGCCGAGGATTCGCTGACGCGCGAGGCGATCCGCGCGTGGCAGCAGCGTGCGACGACGGCCGCTGAAGCACTCGGTTATGCGAATTGGCGAACGGGCCGCTTGAGTGTTTCAACCGGTGACATCGGACCGCCGGTGCGTCCCGACGTGATGATGATGCGCGCGCAAGCGGCGCCCGCCGGAGCGCCTGTGGCCGTCGAAGGCGGGACGACGGAGATCACTGTGACGGTGACCGGCGATGCCATGTTGGATAGCCTCAGGGCACGCTAGGGCAGCAACCCGATGGCTGAAGCGATGAGAGCGGTCAGCGCCACGTTGGCGGCGGGTCGTAGCGAAAAGAAGCACATCACCGTTGCGGCGAACGACGGTACGCGCTTGAGCTTGCGCGTTTATGAACGTCCGGGCGCGCCGCGAATTGTCATCAGCCATGGCAACGGGCTCGCCGCCGACGGCTATCGCATCTTCTGGGAAGCCCTCGCGGATGACTTCGAGATCGTGACGCACGATTTGCGCAATCACGGTCGAAGCGAACGCAGTTCGCCCGAACGCCATTGCTGGTCACAGATCGCCGACGACCTCGACTTGGTGTGGCGTGAGCTTGCACGCTGGCTCGGCGATCGAACGACGATCGGAGTATTTCATTCGCTAGCGGCGGTCGCGAGCCTGCATCATCTGAGGCGCTATGGAAAGGGCGGTGACGCGCTGCTGCTGTTCGATCCACCGCTGGCCCCGCCTGCTTCGCACCCGCTTGCACCGCTGCACGCCGCGAACATGACGACGCTCGCCTCGATCGCGGGCGCACGCAATGCCCTGTTCGCTTCGCCTCGACAACTCGCCGACAAGTTCGCGCGTCAAGGCGCGCTGAAACGCTGGCGGCACGAAGCGTATGAAGCGATGGCCAACGCCACGCTGCGACGTCACGATGAAGGGGCATGGCGCTTGTCGTGTCCGCCGACATTCGAGGCTTCGATCTTCGCAACGAATACCGATGC
The DNA here is from genome assembly GCA_035536295.1 of Casimicrobiaceae bacterium. GTDB lineage: Bacteria > Pseudomonadota > Gammaproteobacteria > Burkholderiales > Casimicrobiaceae > VBCG01. The sequence continues at coordinate 38,276 of DATLOI010000018.1, read as the reverse complement.
CTCGCTGTGGGAAACGCTGCGGCATGCGCCAATACCTATCAAGCTGGTCGGCGGTGATCCAACGCTGCCTGGCGCGACAGCGTCGGTGCTGATGGGGCGTAGCGCGAGTTCGGAGTTGGGGCTCGAGTACGAAGCCGTGCCGAACACCACGCACTTCCTGCAACTCGAAGAACCCGAGGCCTGTCGGGTCATCACGCGAGCTTACGTCAACGCGCTTGGATCGAAGGCTTGTGCATGAAAACGTCACCATGATCACCGCCGAATTCCTCGTCACCTCGCTGATCGTCGTCCTTGTCCCGGGCACGGGAGTGGTGTTCACCGTTTCAACAGGCCTGGCTCGAGGTCGAGGCGCAAGCGTTTTTGCGGCGCTCGGCTGCACATTCGGAATCGTGCCGCATCTCGCTGCGACCGTGCTCGGACTGGCTGCGTTGATGCATACGAGTGCCGTTGCATTCGAGCTTTTGAAATACGCGGGAGTGGCGTATCTGTTGTACCTCGCATACGCCACATGGAAAGACAAGTCGGCATTCGCTCTCGACTCAATGTCATCGCGAACCAGCGCGATCGGCCTTGTCGTCAAGGCAGTTCTTCTGAACATCCTGAACCCCAAGCTGACGATCTTCTTCCTGGCATTCCTGCCGCAGTTCGTCGAGCCCGACGCTGTGTCACCGCTCGCGCAACTTCTGACGTTGAGCGCAGTGTTCATGGCGATGACCTTCGCCGTGTTCGTCATTTACGGAATGCTTGCGCACGCGTTTCGCAAGGCGGTCATCGAGTCGCCGCGCGTGCAAGCGTGGCTGCGCCGGAGCTTCGCAGCGGCGTTCGCGGGGCTTGGTGCGCAACTCGCGCTGTCGGAACGCTAGCGCAATGCTTTGCTTGCCATCGCCTCGCCGAGCCTGATCGCTTTGCCCGGCGCCCAGGTTGGATTGAACTTCACCGTTCGCGGCGGAAACAGCAACACGACGGTCGAGCCCAGCATGAAGCGCCCCATCTCGTAGCCTTTCTTCAGCGTCACTGCGTTTTCGTCGTAACGCCATTCGCGCAATTCGCTTGGGCGTTGCGCGTTCACGGTGCCGTGCCACACCGTCGCGACGCTCCCGACGATCGTGGCGCCGACCATCGCGAGCACGAAAGGCCCGTGTGGCGAATCGAAGACACATATCACACGTTCATTGCGCGCGAACAATCGAGGAACCCCCCGCGCGGTCAGTGCATTCACCGAAAACAGCGACCCCGGCACGTGAATCATGCGACGCAGTCGCCCGTCGCAAGGCATGTGGACGCGATGGTAGTCGCGCGGGCTCAAGTACAACGTTGCGAATGCACCGTGCTCGAACGGCGCGGCCAACGTCTCGTCACCGCCAACCAGCTCGACCGTGAGGTAATCGTGCCCCTTGGCCTGCACGATCCGATCGCCTTCGGTCGCACCGAATTGGCTGATCGAGCCGTCGACCGGACAAATCCATGTCGCATCGGCGAGTGGTCGCGCGCCGGGCTTTAACGCGCGCGTGAAAAAATCGTTGAACGTTGCGTAGCTTTCGATGTCCGGCTCGGCGGCCTCGTTCATGTCGACGCCGTACTTCGTGACGAACGCCCGAATCAGCGCGGTGGTCACGCGACCGCTTCGACGGGACGCGATTCGGCCCGCAACCGAAGTCATCAGCTTCTTTGGCATCAGGTACTGAGGCAGCACGCGCAATCGATCGGACATTCCTGGGCCCTAATCACCTGAATGCGGGAACGCAGCCAATGATTCCGCTACCGATTCCTTCGGCGATCCAGCCTTGCGCGATCATCGTGCCGCGGATGTCCAAACGCGTCGTGTAGCGGTGGTTGGGCGCTCCACCCTGACCATTGTTATAGACGCGGTAAAGCGGCTGCATTGCATCCGCGCAGTTGCCGAGCGCATCGGGCAGCGCCAGCGCATATACCTCGCCCTCGAAAAACCACTTCGGATCGCGCTTGACACTTTCACATTCGGCCGCGAACGACGTGTAGAAGTGCGAGCTCTTCGATGCGAACGCCGCACTGAAGAACCTGCACGTATTCGCGAGGCCCGCCGATCCAGGCGACGACACGCTGAAAGACTCGCCGGTGCGCCGCCAACCCTCCAGGACGCCGCGATCGAGCTTGTCGATCTCATCGGCGATCGATGTCGTGAAGTAATGCCCGAAGCCCTGATGGAAGTATTCGATCGCAACCGATGCCGCAACGGTTTCGCTGGCGATCTTGTATACAGCGCCCCCGATGTCGACGACGTACAACTCGCCTCGCTCGTCTTCGCCGAACGAAGCGAGGCCTATCGCCGTATCGAGCAAAAGCGCTTGCGACGACCCGTTCCACGCGAAGATCTCTCCCGTGCAGAAGTCGCCGAATAGGTACGTGCCCTGCGGCAGCGCCCCTTGCGAACCGCGATACACATAGCCACCGGTGATCGAGCAGCGGCCCGACGCGTGCGTGTACTCGAACAACGGCGCGAGGAAACTGGCGGCGTTGCACAACGACGGATCGTTGTTCGTGCACGACGTACCCTCGTAAACGCGCCAGCCATAGTTGCCGCCGCGCACGAGTGGCGTATCGACTTCCTCGCTCGCATCCTGGCCGACGTCGCCCACCCACACCTGGCCCGTCGACCGATCGAAGCTGAAGCGAAAGGGATTACGAAGTCCGTACGCGAAGATCTCGTCGCGTCCCGCGCGATTCACGAATGGATTGTCGGGCGGCACCGAATAGGCCAATCCGGTGGCACTCGCCGGTGCGGTATCGACATCGATGCGCAATATCTTGCCGAGCAGCGATTCGAGGTTCTGCGCGTTGTTCGGCGGATCGTTACCGCCGCCCCCGTCGCCGACGCCGATGTATAAATGCCCATCGGAACCGAACGCCACCATTCCACCATTGTGATTCGCAAAGCGCGGGTGAGGAATCGTCAGCAACACGCGACCCGCCGCGTCTGCGCCATCGGCATTCGACGAGGAGCGTCGATATTCCGCGACTTCGATCGCGCCGTCCGCAGCGCGCGTGTAATAGACGAACAGGCGCCCGTTACTCGCATACGCCGGATGAAAAGCGAGACCGAGCAATCCCTGCTCGTTCCCAGCTATCACACTTGCACTGATATCGAGGAACACCGTCGAACTCGTTGCGCCGGGTTGCGCAACGCGGACCCGTCCGCCGCGCTCCACGATGAATAGCCGATTGGTTCCGTCGCCTGCCGAGGTCACATACAACGGACTCGACAGTCCGGCGGTGATGACGGGAACGAGGCGAATGGCGCCCACGTTCGCGCTGGCAATCAGCCCCGCGAGCAGCGCGAATGCATGAATCCCCCGTGTAAAAAGGGCGCCGCGACGGGCGCCCTCGATTGCAGCCATCACCGAGCCTTATTGCGCAGGCGTATCCACCGGCGCCTGATTCGCCGGAGCCTGATTCGCGGGCGGCGCCTGATTCTTATGCGAATCGTCTTCGGCAACCGCCTTCATCGACAAGCGCAGCCGACCTTTGTCATCCGCTTCTAGAACCTTTACGCGGACGTCCTGGCCCTCCTTCAGGTAATCCGACACCTGATTGACGCGCTCTTTCGCGATCTGCGAGATGTGCAGCAAGCCATCCTTGCCCGGCAGCACTTGCACGATCGCGCCGAAATCGAGAAGTCGCAGCACCTTGCCTTCATACGTGCGGCCTACTTCGACTTCCGCTGTGATCTCCTCGATGCGCTTGCGCGCAGCGTTTGCGCCATCGGTGTTGACCGACGCGATCGTGATCGTGCCGTCGTCTTGAATGTCGATCGTCGTGCCTGTTTCTTCGGTCAGCGCGCGAATCACGCTGCCGCCCTTGCCGATCACGTCGCGAATCTTTTCAGGATTGATCTTGAACGTCATCATGCGCGGCGCGTGCTGCGACACTTCGGCCCGTGCATGCGGCAGCGCTTCCTGCATCAGGTGCAGGATGTGCAAACGTCCCTCGCGCGCTTGCGATAGCGCAACGCCCATGATCTCCTTGGTGATGCCCTGGATCTTGATGTCCATTTGCAGCGCCGTGATGCCGCGGTCGGTGCCGGCGACCTTGAAGTCCATGTCACCAAGGTGATCCTCGTCGCCGAGAATGTCGCTCAACACCGCGAAACGATTGCCGTCCTTGATGAGCCCCATCGCGATACCTGCGACGTGCGCTTTCATCGGCGCGCCCGCGTCCATCAGCGCAAGGCTCGCGCCGCATACCGACGCCATCGACGAGCTGCCATTGCTCTCCGTGATTTCCGAGACGACGCGCATCGAATAAGCGAACTCTTCGGCAGTCGGCAAAACACCCAGCACGGCGCGCTTCGCCAGGCGTCCATGACCGATCTCGCGGCGTTTCGGCGTGCCGACGCGTCCCGTCTCGCCGGTTGCATACGGCGGCATGTTGTAGTGGAGCATGAAGCGCTCGCGATACTCGCCCTGCAACGCATCGATGATCTGCTCGTCACGCGCCGTACCGAGCGTTGCAACGACCAGCGCCTGCGTTTCACCGCGCGTGAACAGCGCCGAGCCGTGGGTGCGAGGAAGCACGCCGGTGCGAATGCTGATCGGACGCACGGTGCGAGTGTCGCGTCCGTCGATGCGCGGCTCGCCGGAAAGAATGTTGTTGCGAACGAGCTTCGCTTCGAGCGAGAAAAGAAAATCGTTGACGTGATTCGCATAGCCGCCCGGTGCATCGGCAGGCACGCACTCCGCCGCAACCTTCGCGTAAACGTCCTTCAGCTTCTGCTGGCGCGCTTGCTTGCTGCGCGTCTGATAGGCCTCGAGCAATTCGCTCTCTGCACACGCAGTGACCGCCGCGACCATCGCTTCGTCGCGCGCCGGCGGCTGCCAATCCCACAGCGGCTTGCCGCCCTCTTCCACCAGCGAGTGAATGAGCTCGATGACGGCCTGTTGTTGTTGATGACCAAAGACGACGGCGCCGAGCATCACTTCCTCGGGCAATTCGCGCGCTTCCGATTCGACCATCAACACAGCGGCTTCAGTACCTGCAACGACGAGATTCAGTTGCGACGTCTCGAGCTCGGTCTTGCTGGGATTCAGCAGATACCGGCCGTCCGCGTAGCCCACGCGCGCAGCGCCGGTCGGACCCTGGAACGGAACGCCCGCGAGCATCAACGCGGCTGACGCACCGATCATTGCGGGAACGTCCGAATCGATTTCAGGATCGATCGACAGCACGGTCGCGATGACCTGTACTTCGTTGAAAAAGCCTTCGGGGAACAGCGGACGAATCGGGCGGTCGATGAGGCGCGAAGTCAGTGTTTCCTTTTCGGAAGGACGGCCTTCGCGCTTGAAAAAGCCGCCGGGGATCTTGCCCGCGGCATAGGTCTTTTCCTGATAGTCGACAGTGAGCGGAAAGAAATCCTGTCCGGGCTTGGCGCTCTTCGCAGCCTGCGCGGTAACGAGCACGATGGTGTCGTCGAGCTTCACGAGCGCAGCACCCGCAGCTTGGCGCGCAATCTCGCCGGTTTCGATCGTCAGCATGTGACGACCCCAGGGAATCGACTTCGATACTTTGTTGAACATTGGATGGGGTCCTAAAAACAAAATGGCCGCAACAACCCGCGGCCACCATTGATCAGTCGAAGCGCGCTACGCGATCGTCATGCGAAAGACGAAAGACGCGCATCGCGATGAGAGCGAGCGGAGCCCGCTTTATTTGCGAAGCCCGAGGCGATCGATCAAAGCCCGATAGCTGTCGGTATTGCGCGATTTCAGATAGTCGAGGAGCTTGCGCCGGCGCGACACCATGCGCAGCAGCCCGCGGCGGGAATGGTGATCCTTGACGTTGGTCTTGAAGTGCTCGGTCAGCCCGTTGATGCGCTGGGTCAGAAGCGCGACCTGCACTTCCGGTGAGCCTGTGTCGCCGTTGGCCCTCTGGTAATCGGCGATGAGCTTCGCCTTGTCGATCGACTTGTCGACGACCTGGTCGCTTGCCTTATCGGCCTTGTCGGAAACGGTGACAGCCATGCAGTTGCCTTGTTCGAAAATTTTCGCTCGGGAAAGACTGTCGATTATAGCCTGAATCGGCATTTGCCTCAAAGGGTCAACGCGTTACGGTCGCATCAGCCAGCGCCATCAGGCGCACCGCCGCGAGTGTCGCCCCGTTCGCATCGGCCACCCCGATGAATCCGGATGGGCCGTAGATCCGATGACGCCCGACGTCGGCTACACAAAGCGGCCGCCTCCCGTGACGCAGGCCGGCTTCGATCTCCGCATCGACGTTGATCGCCGGCATTTGTGAAAGCGCCGCGTCCACCGGGAGCAGCACAGCGTCGCGCGCCGCGTCGTCAAGCGCTTCCAGCGTCTCGACCGTGATCGCCGCATCGACCGTCATTGGCCCGCTCGCGGTGCGCCGCAGTCCAGCAAGGTGCGCCGCGCTCGACAAGGCGACCGCGATGTCTTCGGCGAGTACGCGAACGTAGGTTCCTTTCGAGCATTCGACATCGACGATCGCGTCCGGCGGCGCCCAGTCGATCAGCTCAAACGATTGGATGTGAACTTCGCGCGGCACGCGCTCGACGGCATCGCCAGCGCGCGCGTAACTGTAGTAAGGGCGCCCGTCCCGCTTCAGCGCCGAATAGGCCGGAGGGGTCTGGGCGATCGTGCCGATGAACGATCGAAGCGCCGTCCGCAACGCATCTGCATCGAACGTCACCTCTGCGGTGGCGATGATGTCGCCCTCCGCATCCCCCGTCGTCGTCCGCGCGCCGAAGCGAATCGTCGCGCGATAGCGCTTGCGCGCATCGAGCAGCGACTGTGCGAACTTCGTCGCCTCCCCGAAGCACACCGGCAAGAGTCCACTCGCGAGCGGATCGAGCGTACCCGCGTGTCCCGCTTTCGCAGCGCGAAAGAGATTTCGCACGTGCTGCAGCACTGCATTCGAACCAGGACCCGACGGCTTGTCGACGAGAAGAATTCCGTCGACGCGACGCCACTGCCTGCGCCGCGGCTTGTCACTCAACCGCTACTCCTTTGGATGCTTGCGATCCTCGGCCACAGCCTCGTCGATCAAGCGCGACAGATGCATCCCCGACTCGATCGACTCGTCATACACGAAGGCAAGCTCGGGAACGGTGTACACGTTCAAGCGACGCGCAAGCTGACTTCGCAGGAATCCCGCGGTGCGCGACAACGCCGTCGTCACCGCCTTCGCGTGCTCGCGCCCCGAAAGCGAGGTGAAGTAAACCTTTGCGTGCGCAACGTCGGCCGACACGTCAACATGCGTTACCGTCACCATGCCGACGCGCGGATCCTTGACTTCGGTGCGCAAAAGCTCGGCGAGCTCGTGCTGGATCTGCTCGGCGAGACGGTGGGTGCGTTGCGATTTCATGGTGGCACAGCGGGGATCGCGGTTAGAGGGTCGAGTGAGCATCGTGGTGCATGTCGCGTCGTGCTGGACATCGACAGCACATCATCAGCAAAACGTTGACGCCCCCTCGATCCTCGATCCTAATCCCGTCTCATACCCGCTTCCACAAGTCCGCGCTGCCTCGACCATCTCGTAGGCTTCGCCAACAAATTCTCGCGAAGGATGTCTGGAACACGACCATTCGAACTCGATCGTCGCGAAAATGTGACATATTGTTGTGGTCTACACAATGACGATTTATCGTCTTGGCCAGTAGCGATATTAGGAGTGATTCTCAGTGCGTAGCGCGTCGGGGAGCCCCTAAAATGTAGACTACATCTTGCGAGCACTTGGTATCGCAAGTCGCGCCTGTTCGGAGAGCTCACGCAAATATGAGCAGCGCGATGCGAGAAAGGTTACGATTTTGCGGGGCACATCGTTCGCGCCAGGATTCGAAGCCGGCTTTTGATCGTAAGTGAGCTTCGGAGAGCATCACAAAAAGAATAGGGGAGTTCTGCATGACCAATACCAGGTTGGGATGCGCTTTGTTTTCGGCGCTCGTTGCTCTGATCACCTCCATCGGAACTGCTTTCGCGCACACCACCTCGTTGGGTTTCGTGCCGGGAGCCGCAGCGGGGTCGGTCATCATCTATTCGGGCTCTTACGCGCACGGCGGCACCCCGGTAAACGAGGGCGTGGCGACATTGACGGGCGTTACGGTGACTTATAACCAATCACTGCCTTTCAACATTCCGCCAGTCGCGACCAAGCCTGCAGGACTCGTCGATGGGACCAACAATTTCTTCTGGGGACCGGCCAACTCCATGGGCGTTTACCCATTTCCGGTGTCAACGGATCCTGTGCTTTTCGGGGGCGTTGTCACGTGGCAGGGAGTGACCTTCACGGGACTTTCTCCGGGCACGTATACGTTCACGTGCGGTAACAGTTGCGGGGTCACGCAGCAATGGCAGAGCCTCAATACTGGCGCGAACGAAACTGTGACGATCGTTTTGACCAGCGGCAGTATTGGCGGGGGCGGAGCACCTCCGACCACGGCCAACATTCCGACGCTGTCCGAGTGGGGGTTGATCCTGCTGGCGCTGATCATGGGCGGCGTCACCTTCTATACTTACCGCTCGACGACCCGCCGTCGCTAATCGAGTTGTTTCGAGGCGGGGCCCCTCGCAAGGGCCCCGCACACTCATGCTTGGCGCTGAACCGAACCGAAGACTCGTCTTCTTCGGTGCAGCGATTCTTACACTCGCTTTACTCGTCATGGCTATGCTCGGCCCTCTACAACGGTCGATAGCAGCGTGGCACCTCCAGCACGAGCGCGCTCAGACAAAGTCGCAATTCGAGTCCAATCGGACGGTGATCCTCACCGAAGTGCGCGCCCTCGTCGCACGCGAAGACTTTGCAGGCGCGATGCAAGCCGCAGGGCGCTACGCGCCGTTGGGTGACCGCGAGCTCAGCGAGCTATTCGCCGAAGCCGCGACGCGCGAAAGCCTTCGCCAGCGATCGATGCCTTACCGGGCGCTCGTGGCACGCGATTGCACCGAGGCTAACGTGAAGGCGCAGTTCGTCCGACCGGTGCGTAGTGCCGAGGGCTCGAGCTTCGTGCGCAGTGCCGAACGACTGACTGGTGCGCCCGCGCTCGAAACAGCGCGCGTCCGCTTTCCTCTGCACTCCCCGGCGTCTCACCAAGCCTCCACATCGCAGACTGCGCGTGAAGCGCCCGCTTCGCCCCGAATTGCGCATCACGCCTCGGTCGCTCAGAGCGCGCCCGCCGCTCGAAGCCATCACGCCGGCCAGCACGCCACCGGCCAGACGGTATCGCCGCGCCCCATCGCGGTCTCAGGTGGTGATACGACGTCGGCCGTTTCACGCGAGACGGCGCCCGCGCGGCCGCCGCCCGAGTACGTTACGTTGCTTCGCGCCCCGGACGTGGATGCGGTGCTCTGCGTGTGGAGAGTCGAGGGGGAGCGCAGGCTGGCGAACCATCGCATCGGCTATGCGGCTCGTGTGTGGATGGCGCCGGCAACCGACGGCACCCAACTCGTTGCTGACGTCGTCACTTACGACGAGTCGGCGCACTAACGCTCGGGATTAGGATCGAGGAGCGAGGGAGCAACACGACGCGCTACCGGCTTCCTGTTCGCGGAACAGCACGGCGCGACGCATTCCGAGACGCCCCCTCGATCCTCAATCCTGGATCCTAATCCCGGCTTTCCCCTACAACGTCCGCGCCACCTCGACCACCTCGTACGCTTCGAGCTGGTCGCCTTTTTGCACCTCGTTCCAGTTCCTGATCGACAAGCCGCACTCGAAGCCCGCCTTCACTTCGCGCACGTCGTCCTTGAAGCGCTTCAGCGAATCGAGCTCGCCATCGTGGATCACGACGTTGTCGCGTAGCACGCGAATCTTCGCGCCGCGGCGCACCGCGCCTTCGAGCACATAGCATCCTGCGACCGTGCCGACCTTCGAGATGCGATACACCTCGCGCACCTCGACCAGACCGAGCTGGGTCTCCTTGCGCTCGGGCGCGAGCATGCCCGACAACGCAGCCTTCACCTCGTCGACCGCTTCGTAAATGATGTCGTAGTAGCGGATCTGCACGCCCGACGTTTCCGCGAGCTTGCGCGCCTGCGCATCGGCGCGCGTATTGAAGCCGATGATCACGGCCTTGCTCGCGAGCGCGAGGTTCACATCCGATTCGGTGATGCCGCCGACCGCCGCGTGCACGATGTTGACTTTCACTTCCTCGGTCGAAAGCTTGGTCAGCGCCTGCTGCAGCGCTTCGTAGCTTCCCTGCACGTCGGCCTTGACGATCAGCGCGAGTGTTTTCGCTTCTTCCCCGCCCATCTGATCGAACATGTTTTCGAGCTTCGCCGCCTGCTGCTTCGCAAGCTTCACGTCGCGGAACTTGCCTTGACGGAACAATGCAATCTCGCGCGCCTTGCGCTCGTCACCCAACACCAACAACTCTTCGCCCGCAAGCGGTACATCGGACAACCCTTGAATCTCGACCGGTATCGCGGGGCCCGCTTTGTTGACAGGCTTGCCGTTCTCATCGGTCATCGCACGCACGCGTCCGAACACCGATCCCACGAGCGCAACGTCGCCACGCTGCAACGTGCCCGATTGCACGAGAATCGTTGCCACCGGTCCGCGTCCCTTGTCCAGACGCGATTCGATGACGATGCCGCGCGCAGGAGCGTCCTTCGGTGCCGTGAGCTCGAGCACTTCGGCCTGCAACAGAATCGAATCGAGCAGCGTGTCGATTCCCTGGCCGGTCTTTGCCGACACCGGAATGAATTGCACGTCACCGCCGTATTCCTCGGGGACGACTCCTTCCGCAACCAACTCCTGCCGAACGCGCTCGGGATTGGCGTCGCCCTTGTCGATCTTGTTGATCGCGACCACGACAGGCACGCTGCCGGCCTTCGCGTGCGCGATCGCTTCCTTGGTTTGCGGCATCACGCCATCATCGGCCGCAACGACGAGCACGACGATGTCGGTGACTTTCGCGCCGCGCGCGCGCATAGCGGTGAACGCCTCGTGACCCGGCGTATCGAGAAATGTGATGACGCCTTTATCGGTGTCGACATGATAGGCGCCGATGTGCTGCGTGATACCGCCCGCTTCGCCGCTGGCAACACGCGCGCGACGAATCGAATCCAACAAGCTCGTCTTGCCGTGATCGACGTGACCCATGACGGTGACGACCGGCGGACGCGGCAGCGATACGACATCGTGCGTCACGTTCGATTCGGCGAGCAGCGTATCGGGGTCGTCGAGCTTCGCGGCCTTCGCTTTGTGTCCCATCTCCTCGACCAGGATCATCGCCGTCTCCTGATCGAGCATCTGGTTGATCGTGACCATCGTGCCCATCTTCATCATCGACTTGATGAGCTCGGCGGCCTTGACCGACATCTTGTGCGCGAGATCGGCCACGGTGATCGTTTCGGGCACGGTCACTTCGCGCACCGTCGCGCCGGGCTGCGCGATCTCGTTGCCCTGCTCGTCTTTATGGCGATGGCCGACCTTGGGTTGACGCCAGCCAGTCGCGCCCGCCGCCGATGCGTCACCGCCACGCAGCTTCAGCGCGCGCTTGCGTGCGGCCTCTTCCGAGAAAACCTGACCCGGCGCTTTCTTGGTGATCGCGCGCTTCTCACCCGGCTTGCCAGCCGGTCGATGCAGCGTGCCTTCCTTCGTCTTGGCGGGGGCTTCTTTCACCTTCGCTTCGGCAGCGGCTTTGGTGCGTGCCTCGGCTTCCACGGCGGCTTTGGCCGCGGCCTCTTCGGCTTCGCGACGGGCTTTGCGCTGCGCTTCGAGATCGATCTTCGCCTGCGCATCCGCCTGCTGACGCGCGAACAACTCCTGGTTGCGACGCGCTTCCTTCGCTCGCGACTGCCGCTCTTTTTCAGAGAGGATCGATGCGGGGGGCGTTGCTGTCGTGACAGGAGCCTGCGGCGCCACGGATGTATCCAGCGGCGCGCTTTCGATTTCGGTTTCCGGCTCGACGAGTGGCTCGGCCTCGACCAGCGGAGCGGCTTCGACGATTTCCGGCTCGACGATTTCGGGTTCCGGCGCGAGCGCAACCGGCTCGGGCGGCGCGACGATTCCGGCCGTCGCAACGGCGGCGGCACCTTGCTCGTCTTCGCGACGCACCAGAACGCGCTTCTTGCGCACTTCGACCTGAATCGTGCGCGACTTGCCGGTCGAGTCGGCCGCGCGAATTTCGCTGGTTTGCTTGCGCGTCAGCGTGATGCGCTTCTTGGGTTCCGACGCCGCGCCGTGTTGCTTGCGCAAGTAATCGAGCAGGCGTGTCTTGTCCTGCTCGGTCAGCTTGTCCCCGGTCTTCTTGCTGCCGACGCCCGCTGCGGCGAGCTGCTCGATAAGAGCACCCGCCGGCATCTTGAGCTCGGTCGCGAATTGTTCGATCGTCGTCTGCGCCATACGTTTTTTACTCGCTTTTCCGCCAAAAATCGTGTGGCTTTGCCACCGATTTTTGGGTAACCAATCCGGCCAAAAGTAGGTTTTTACTTTTGGCCGCCACTAGTGCACCGTTGCACCCGAGGGAACTTCGCTCTCCGCTTCGAACCAATGCGCACGCGCCTTCATGATCAGCTCCTGCGCGCGCTCGTCCGTCATTGCGGTCAACTCGACCAATTCGTCGACCGCGAGATCCGCCAAGGCATCGCGCGTCGTGATGCCCTTCGCTGCAAGGGCGCTCGCGACTTCGGTGTCCATTCCTTCAAGCGATAAAAGCGCTTCCTCGACGTTCTCGACCGACTCCTCGCGCTGGATCGCTTCGGTCAGCAATGCGTTACGCGCACGGCTTCGCAACTCGTTGACCGTGTCCTCGTCGAACGCTTCGATCTCGAGCATCTCGGCAAGCGGCACGTACGCCACTTCCTCGAGCGAGGTGAAGCCTTCGGCGATCAGGATGTCGGCGACTTCCTCGTCGACGTCCAGCTTGTCGATGAAAAGCGCGCGCAGCCGCGTCGATTCCGCCTCGTGCTTCTGCTGCGACTCCTCGACGCTCATCAAGTTGATTTCCCAACCCGTCATTTCGGAGGCAAGACGCACGTTCTGGCCACTGCGCCCGATCGCGATCGCGAGATTCTCTTCGTCGACGACGACATCCATCGCGTGTTTCTCTTCGTCGACGACGATGCTTTGCACTTCCGCGGGCGCCAGCGCATTGACGACAAGCTTGGCCGGATCGTCGGACCACAGCACGATGTCGACACGCTCACCGGCCAGCTCGTTGGTCACCGCCGTCACGCGCGAGCCGCGCATGCCGATGCAAGTGCCTTGCGGGTCGAGACGCGGATCGTTCGACTTGACGGCGATCTTCGCGCGAATGCCAGGATCACGCGCGGCGGCGCGAATCTCGATCAGGCCTTCCTCGATCTCCGGCACTTCGAGCTCGAAAAGTCGCATCAGGAACTCGGGCGAAACGCGCGACAGGATGAGTTGCGGACCTTTCGCCGTGCGATCGATCTTTTGCACGTAGGCACGCACGCGATCGCCGACGCGCTGCATCTCCTTGGGAATCAACTGGTCGCGCGGAATCACGCCTTCGATGCGCCCCGACTCGACGATCACGTTGCCGCGCTCGATGCGCTTGACCGTGCCGGTCAGAAGATTGTCCTGCCTCTCGAGGAAGTCGCTCAGAATCTGCTCGCGCTCCGCATCTCGAATCCTTTGCAGAATCACCTGCTTCGCGGCCTGCGCACCGATGCGTCCGAACTCGACCGGCTCCAGCGGCTCCTCGACGACGTCACCGAGGTTCAGCTCCGGATCGCGCTCTTTCGCATCGGTGATCGCGAGCTGATGCGCGGGCTCCTCGTGCTCCTCGTCGGGCACGACGGTCCAGCGCCGGAACGATTCGTAATCGCCGGTCTCGCGATTGATCGACACGCGCGCGTCGATTTCTTCGTTGGGGAAGCGCTTCTTGGTCGCCGACGCGAGCGCGGATTCGAGCGCCGTGAACACGATGTCCTTCGGCACGTTCTTCTCGCGCGCTAGCGCATCCACCAACAGCAGCAAATCCCGATTGCCTTTACTCATCGCTTCGATCTCCACTCGATCTTCGGCACGAGGCGTGCGCGCTCGATTCCCGCGAACGGGATCGACAACGTGCCCTTCGGCGTCACAACGATCACGAGCGCATTGCCCGCCTCGCTTGTCACGCCCTGCAACGTGCCTTTCATTCGCCGCGCGCCATCGATCGGCTCGCGCAGCTTCAATTGTGCTTCCTGGCCGGCAAAGCGAACGTAGTCGGCGAGCTTCGTCAAAGGCCGATCGAGGCCTGGCGAGCTCACTTCCAGCCGCTCGTAGTCGACGTTCTCGACTTCGAACAGCCGCGTCAGGTGATTGCTGACGGCCGCGCAGTCCTCGACATCGACACCTTCGGGCTTGTCGATGAACACGCGCACCTGACGCGCCTTCGGCGACAACTCGATGTCGACGAGCTCGTAACCCAGGCCCGGCAACGTTCGCTCGAGGATCTCGGTCAGATTCGCCATCTAAGCTTTGCCGATCCAAAAAAAAATGGGCTGCGTCCAGCCCATTTCGTTTTCGCGAAAACCGGCGCTTAAGCCGGCGTCGCGTTGTTCTTGCTTCGCGAAGCTTTCACATTATAGCGTACGAAGGCGACGCGAAGGGGGCTTCCCGCAGGCTCGCGTCCGCGAGGCTACACTGGCGGCTCCTCCGAATCGAACGCCCCTCATGACCGAACCGCTCGTCATTGCCCGCCACGACACGACCGACATCGCGCTTCTGCCCGCGCTCGCCAATCGCCACGGCGCGATTACCGGGGCCACCGGCACCGGCAAGACGGTCTCGCTGCAGGTGCTCGCCGAGCATTTCTCGCGCATCGGCGTGCCGGTTTTCATGGCCGACGTCAAAGGCGACCTGACCGGGGTCTCGCAAGCTGGGGAGCTCTCGACCAAGATGGGGGAGCGCCTCGCGCGACTCAAGCTTCCCGAGCCGAAATGGCAGGGTTACCCGGTCACCTTGTGGGACGTGTGGGGCGAGCAGGGCCACCCTGTGCGCGCGACCATTTCGGATATGGGGCCGCTCTTGTTGGCACGCATCCTGAACCTCAACGAAACCCAGGAAGGCGTGCTCGCCCTTGCCTTTAAGATCGCCGACGACAACCAGCTTTTGCTTCTCGATCTCAAGGATCTGCGCGCGCTTTTGCAGTTCGTCGGCGATAACGCGGCGAAATTCAAGACGGAGTACGGCAACGTCAGCACGGCATCGGTCGGCGCGATCCAACGCGGGTTGCTGCAGCTCGAGCAGCAAGGCGGCGACAAGTTCTTCGGCGAGCCGATGCTCGACGTCTCCGATCTGATGCAGACCGACTCGCAGGGCCGCGGCATCATCAACATCCTCGCCGCGGACAAGCTGATGACCAATCCGCGCCTCTACGCGACGTTTCTGTTGTGGCTTCTCGCAGAGCTCTACGAGAATCTTCCCGAAGTCGGCGATCGCGACAAGCCGAAGCTCGTGTTCTTTTTCGACGAAGCGCATCTGTTGTTCAGCGAGGCGCCGAGCGCTCTTCTCGAAAAAGTCGAGCAGGTAGTGCGACTGATTCGCAGCAAAGGTGTCGGCGTCTACTTCGTCACGCAAAATCCGCTCGACATTCCCGACAAGGTGCTGGGACAACTCGGCAACCGGATTCAGCACGCGTTGCGCGCCTTCACGCCGCGTGATCAAAAAGCGGTGAGGTCTGTCGCCGAGACGATGCGGCCGAACCCCAAAATCGATACCGAGCGCGCGATTCTCGAATTGGCCGTCGGCGAGGCGCTGGTGTCTTTCCTCGACGCGAAAGGGTCGCCTGGCGTGACCGAGCGCGTGTGGATTCTTCCTCCGGGCTCGCGCATCGGGCCGATCAGTCCGCAGGAACGCACGAAGCTGATGCAAGGTTCGCTGGTCGCGGGAACTTACGAGAAAGTCGTCGACCGGGAATCCGCGTTCGAGAAGATCAAGGCGCGTGCAGGAACGCCCGACGCCCAGCAACCGGTCCCGGGGGCGCCGGGCCAGACCCGAAGCTCGTCGGGTGGCATGTTCGGCGGACTATCGGACATCCTCTTCGGCTCCACCGGCCCCCGGGGCGGTCGGCGCGAAGGCATGGCCGAAGCGCTCGCCAAAAGCGCCGCGCGCACGGTCGGAAGCTCGATCGCGCGCGAAGTCACGCGCGGCGTTCTCGGATCCTTGCTTGGGAAACGCCGGTAGCGCACAACAGAAGTAGGCTACGTCCTGAATTCCGGGCACTGTTCGCCCGGGAGCGCGTCGGTCCAAACCGACGGCGCCACACCGACAGTTGCCAGACGGCGCCGATTAAACATAGGGCTTGTCCGGTCTAACGCCGACAAAGACTGTCGGACGGACATACCGTGTAGCGTTTGCACGGGCGTACCACTCCCGACACGAGGTCGGTGGCCCGAGCCCCGCGCCCGCGGCGGCGCCGACGAAACGGCTCGACCGATGCTGATTCTTCCGTGGTGGCCGAGCCACGACGATGGCTTCCTGTACGCATGTTCAGGAAAAACGTCGTCATGGCAAGCCCTTCGAACAAGAAACGCACGCTCTTTCGCAGTTCTGCTATTGCGCTGGCACTCGCCGCCGCGGTATCCAGCACGGCCGCGCTCGGCGCACCACAAATCGCGATCCGCTTCTACGATGACAATCGCCTGGCGCAAGGACCGGCGCTTTCGACGCGCTCGCATGCCGAGCTCGAGCGCGCCGCCGGACTAGCCTTGACGCCGCATGGCCGCGATGCCGACGGCGCATTTCGTTTTGGTTTCGCACTACAACCGTCGAACGGGCAACTGCGATCCGCGCTCAACAATATTCGCGCGAGCGGTGCAGTGGTGTATGCCGACTCGGTTGCTGGCCCTTCGACTGCAGCATCGATCGATCAGCCCGTGACCTCGTTCATCGTCGTCATGCGTCCGCTCGCCAAGCGCGCCGGCGCCGACGTTGCGACGCGAACTCGGCTCGCGCAGAAAATGGGCAGCGCGATCGCCAAAACACGAGCAATGTCGGGCGGCTCGGAGTTGCTCGAGCTCGAGACGCCGCTGAACGCGTCACAAGCGCATGCAGCGATTGCGAAGCTTGCCGCCGACCCCGATGTCGCCCACGTCGAAATCAATCGCCGTGCACAGGTCAGCGCGTTGCCAAGCGACCCGATGTTGTCGCAGCAATGGAACTTGATCGACGCCGCCGGCGGTATCAACGCTCCGCTCGCTTGGGAATTCACGACCGGGGATCAATTCGTGCGAGTCGCGGTTCTGGACACGGGAATGACCGCGCATCCCGACCTCGCACAACGTGTGATCGGAGGCTACGACTTCGTGGCTGACGCTCGCTTCGCCAACGACGGCGACGGACGCGATGCCGATCCGTCCGATTCCGGCGACTGGGTCACGAGCGAGGAATCGGCCGCCGTCGGCGGCGCGTTCCAGGGCTGCGCGGTGACCAACAGCACCTGGCACGGGACGATGGTCGCCGGAACGCTCGGCGCGGCAGCGAACGGCGCCGGTGTCTCGGGCGTCACCTGGTTGTCGCCGATCGTAAACGTGCGCGTGCTCGGCAAGTGCGGGGGCGCGCTCTCGGATGTCGCCGACGGATTGCGTTGGGCCGCTGGGATCGCGGTCCCGGGCGTCCCCGATAACCCCGCGCCGGCACGCATCATAAACCTGAGCATGGCAGGGCCTGGCCCGTGCGGCGCGATCCTGCAAAGCGCGGTCACCGATGCACTGTCGAAGGGCGCCGTGCTCGTTGCCGCCGCCGGCAACGGCAACGACGACGTCGGGAACCACTGGCCGGCGAACTGTGCAGGCGTGATTCCCGTTGCGGCGACGTCGAAAAATGGCTCACGCGCCTTCTATTCGAGCCACGGTAGCCTGATCTCGTTGTCGGCACCGGGCGGCGGCTTCGGCGGTAGCATTCCGATCATACGCAACACGAGCGCGACGACGCCCGACCCCGATGGTCACATCTATGGCCAACAGGTCGGCTCGAGCCTCGCAGCTTCGCTGGTGAGCGGCGCGCTCTCGCTCGCTTTGTCGCTCGATCGTGATGCAACGGCCGCCGAGCTTCGTGCGCTTCTCGAAAAGACCGCGCGCCAGTTCCCGGGTGTAGCGAGCGATCAATGCACGAGCGCGATTTGCGGCGCGGGCATCCTCGACGCCGGCGCAGCCTTGCAGGAGCTTCGCACGCAGGTCGGAAGCGGTGTAACGCCGAGCGCACCGCCCTCGCCGCCGCCCGCTGCGCAACCAAGCCCGGCGACCGCGAGCGAAGCACCGCCTCCGATGCCGGTCCCAGTCGCGGGAGGCTGGCGCGCGAAGAGTCCCGAAATCACTCGCTTGCGCAAGGAGTCGGCGCAGACCGCCGTCGAAAACGCGCGCAGAGGGACGACATCAGCAGCCGTCCAGCGCTAGCGTCGCAAATGTTGCAAGCCAGTGTGCGCCCATGTAATCGGCGCTTGCGACGCCCTGCAATCCCGCGGCGAGATGTTGTGCTGCTGCTCGCTGTAATGGTTGAACCCGCGCATCGCCGTGCGGAAGCGCTGAGGCAATGTGCGCAAAACACCACGCGCGCGATAGATTGAGACCATCGAGGTGCACGATCTGCCCATCGCTGCGATCGCTGGGAACCGCCGGCGTGAACAACGTCGCGGGCTCACCGTCGACGAGGCCCGGCAGAAACGCATCCAGCCATATTGCGAATTCCGCGGCTGGCAACACGCGCAGCATCAAATCCGCTTCGATCAGCGCAGGCGAGAAAAAGTCCGATCCCGAAGGCTCCCAGCGCGCGGGATAATCGACGTCTTTGCCGTACCAATCTTGCGCACGCGCGATGCACATCGCTTCCAGCGCCGCTTCCTTCATCGCTCGCGCGTAATCGAGCGCGAAGGCAAGTCCGAACGCGCTGTTGATATGCATCCCGACTCGCAATGGATGGGTCGCTTTCGGAAGCCAGTCGAGATAACGCGCAGTGAACGCATCGGCCAGCGGGGCGAGCGCGCTTCGCCAGGCGAAAAATTCGGAACCATTCGAGCGCTGCGTCTCTTCGGCGAGCTTCAAAAGCCACGCCCAGCCATACGGCCGCTCGAACGCCTGCGTTGCGGCGCGCGAGAGATAGGCGACCTCACCGGCAATCGATTCGCGCGATAGATTCGCGCCGAGCATGCGCGCGATCGCGCCGTCGGCGTCGCATTCCGGGCAGACCCGCTTCAGGCGCACCAGCAGCCAATGCATGTGCACGCACGAGTGCCAATCGTAGCTGCCGTAGAACGCGGGATGCAGTGCGCGTGGCGACGCAACGTCCGCCGCGCTGTTCATCACGTGATCGAGCTTGCCCGGATATTCGCGTGCGACGTTGGCGAGGGCGATCGCGCGAAACTTGGCCGCGTGCCGGTTTAGCGAGGACCCCCAACCCCCAGAGGGGGCGCAATTCGCGCCTTGGGGCGGCCCGGCGGCGCTCATGAGGCGTCGATGTGCGCCCGCGGACTCATGCCTCTACGTCGCCGTCGGCTGAATCTCCGCCGCGCTCTCGCGCGAGGCACGCTTGCGCTCGTGCTCTTTGAGGAAGCGCTTGCGTATGCGAATCGAATGCGGCGTGACCTCGACCAGCTCGTCGTCGGCGATGAACTCGACCGAGTATTCGAGCGTGAGTGCGATCGGCGGCGTCAACAGGATCGCATCGTCCTTGCCCGCCGCGCGAACATTGGTGAGCTTCTTGGTCTTGATCGGATTGACGACCAGATCGTTGTCGCGACTGTGAATGCCGATGACCATTCCTTCGTAGACCGCTTCGCCGGGAGACACGAACATGCGTCCGCGCTCCTGCAGATTCCACAACGCGTATGCAACTGCTTCGCCGTCATCCTGCGAAACGAGCACGCCGTTGCGACGCTCGGGTATCTCACCGCGCACCGGCGCGTACGAATCGAACACATGGCTCATGAGTCCGGTACCGCGCGTGATATTCATGAACTCGCCCTGAAAGCCGATCAGCCCGCGCGCGGGAATGCGGTACTCGAGTCGCGTGCGTCCGCGCGCATCGGATTCCATGTGCGTCAGCTCGCCGCGGCGCGCGCCGAGCTCCTGCATCACCGCGCCCTGATTGGCATCTTCGACGTCGACGGTCAAAAACTCGTAAGGCTCGTGCACCACGCCATCGACGACCCGCGTGACCACGCGTGGTCGCGATGCGGCGAGCTCGTAGCCTTCGCGCCGCATGTTCTCGCTCAGGATGGTGAGATGCAACTCGCCGCGCCCCGACACGAGAAACACGTCGGTGTCATCGGTGTCGTCGACGCGCAGCGCCATGTTGGTTAAGAGCTCGCGTTGCAAGCGCTCGCGAAGGTTGCGCGAGGTCACGTACTTGCCATCGCGACCGGCGAGTGGCGACGTATTCACTTGGAAATACATCGAAAGCGTCGGCTCGTCGATGGCGATCGGCGGTAACGCAAGCGGAGCGTCGGCGCTCGCAAGCGTCGTGCCGATCGTGAGATCGTCGATGCCCGTAACGAGCACGATGTCGCCGGCCTCCGCCACGTCGGCCGGCACGCGCTCGAGGCCGCTGAATTTGAGAATCTGTCCGATCTTTGCCGTTGGCGGCGTGTCGCCCTCTTGCAACGGGCCGTGCAGAATCGCAACCGTCTGCCCCGGCTTGATGCGTCCACGACGAATGCGACCGATACCAAGCCGTCCCACGTAACTCGAATAATCGAGCGCAGCGACCTGGAATTGGAGCGGCGCATCGACGTCCCCCTCGGGAGCGGGAACGCGCGCGAGTATCGTGTCGAACAGCGCACGCATGCTGGCTCCGGCAGGCGCAGCGCCCGACTTGGCGACACTCACATCGAGTGTCGCCCAGCCTTGCAGCGCCGAGGCGTACACCACCGGAAAGTCGAGCTGATCCTCGATAGCTCCCAGGCGATCGAAAAGATCGAACGTCTGATTCACAACCCATTCAGGACGCGCGCCGGGCCGATCGACCTTGTTGACGACGACGATCGGCTTCAGGCCGGCTTTGAGCGCCTTCAACGTGACAAAACGCGTCTGCGGCATTGGACCTTCGACCGCATCGACCAAGAGCAGCACGCCGTCCACCATGCCGAGCACGCGCTCGACTTCGCCGCCGAAGTCGGCGTGTCCCGGCGTGTCGACGATGTTGATCGCGGTCTCGCCATGTTCGTTGCGATAGCGGATCGCGCAGTTCTTGGCCAGGATCGTGATGCCTCGCTCGCGCTCGAGGTCGTTGCTGTCCATCACGCGCTCGGAGAGCTGCTGGTGCGCGGCGAACGTGCCGGCTTGCACGAGCAGCTTGTCGACGAGCGTCGTCTTGCCATGATCGACATGCGCAATGATCGCGATGTTGCGAAGCGCTCGTAGAGCCTGCATTTCGATCCGTACCAGTCCGTAGGGCGCGAAGAAAAAAGCCTTCGATTGTAGCAGAAACGGACCGCTCGCCGACGAATGGGTCGGGTCCGCTCTCGCTTCACAGGGGAAGCGACCGCTAGAATCACTCGCGTGAACGCAATGCGCTCGACCTCGCCGCAACCACCCGCCGACACCGTCGCTGCAGAGCCTGGCGAGCGCATGCCGCTTCGATCCCAGCTTGCGCTTCTGGTCGCCGCGACGATGCTGCCGCTGATCGGCCTCATTGCTTATCACGCGCAACACGATGCCGCGCTCGAGTCCGATCTCGCCGCTCGACGCGCAGAGGAGGCGGCGCGCCGCGTCGCGATTGGAGCCGGCCAGGCGCTTCGCGACACGCGGGCGATCCTCGTGGGCGTCGCGCGAAGGCCGGATGTGCGCTCGCTCGATCCTGCGCGATGCGACACCCAACTTGCCGAGTTGACGATGCTGGTCACGCATGCCTCCTACGCGGCGACGCTTCGTCGCGACGGCACGCTCGTGTGCGCCTCGGCGACTGCTTCAGCAAACTCCCAGTTCAGCGATACGGATCTCAAGCGCCTCGCTCAACTTGCGCGGTCAGGTGTCGGGCGAGTCGTGCAGCCGGTGGGCGATGGTGCGCCGATCGTCCCGCTGACGACGATCGTGCAGGACGACGCCGATCGCGTTGTCGGTACCTTGTTGGTTTCCGTAGACGTCGGACGCCTGCGATCGCTTGGCGATGATTCCGCCGCAAACGATCACGCAATCGCATTGCTCGACGCGGCCGGTAACGTTCTGGCGCGCTCCTCCCGCATGGTCGTGGGCGCGAATTCGAGCGAGTTTCCGGCGCATCGCATAACCCGCGACGATCACGGTCATGTGCGCGCACGCACGCGCAGCGGCGAGCAACTGTTCGGTTACGCACGCGTCGAGGAGACCGACTGGTTCGCAGTCGCCGCAGTGCCAGCGCGCATTGCATTCGCCGCAACGCGCGAAGACGCTGCGCGCGCGTCGATCCTGGGTGCGCTGGTGATCGTCGCCGCAAGCCTTTTGGCATTTCGGTTCGCGCGAACGATCGAAGGCTCCGTGCGCGCGTTGGCCCATGCCGCACGACGAATAGCCGAAGGGGATCGCACCGCGCGGGCCCCGTCAGGAAGCTCGCACGAAACCGCGGAGATCGCAGCGCTCTTGAACCGCATGCTCGATCGCTTTCCCGACCTCGAGGCGCGTCTCAACGAAAGCGAGCGCAATCTCGATCTCGTGCTGCGCGCGGCCCAGGAAGGCATTCTCGTCATCGATGCCAGCGCGCGGGTCACGTATGCGAACGACGCGGCCGCCCGCCTCCTTGGATGTGCGGCCCAAGAGGAGATGATCGACCACGATACTCGTGAGCTTCCCGAGGCGTTCGCGGAGTGCGCCCTCGAGCGGCTCGCGGCCTGCCGAGCGGGCCGCCGTGATGAATACGAAGTGCGAATTCGCGCGCACGACGGGTCGATGCGCTGGCTTTGCGTCTCGGCGACGCCGCTGATGAGCGAGAACGGTCGCTTCGAAGGCATGCTCTCGATGCTGAGCGACGTGACCGAGCGCAAGGATGTCGGCGATCGTCTTGCTCGAATCACCAAGCTCTATTGGGCGTTGTCGCAGGTCAACGAAGCGATCTTGCGCAATCCCGATCGCGCTCAACTTCTCGCGGAAGCCTGCCGAGTCGTCGTACAGGAAGGTGAGTTCGTATCGGCGTTCGTGATGCTGCGTGATCGCGAGGGTCGCGTGCTCGTGCCGACGGCATCGGCAGGAGAGACTGCCGGAACGCTGGGCAGCGATCCGCTTCCATTGTCAAGCAGCGCGCACGCTTCGCCGAGCTTGCTCGTGAGTGTCATGTCGAGCGGACAGCCCGAGATCGTCGACGACTTCTTCGCAGATTCGCGAACGGCGGCCGAGCAGGGAATCGCGAAGTCACTCGGCATTCGCTCGTTCGCCGTGTTTCCACTGCGCTGCGAAGGACGCGTCGTCGGCGTGCTTGCGGTATCGGCAAGTGACGTCGGCTATTTCGATATCGGCGTTACCGAGCTTCTGCGTCAAACCGCGGTGGATCTGTCGTTCGCGCTCGACATCTACGAGCAGATTGCCAAACGTGACCGCACCGAAGCCGACCTCCGCGCCACTAACGCCAATCTCGAGCGACGGCTTGCCGAAGCGTTACGCAGCAAGCGTCCAATCTCGATGTCTCAATGAGGTATAATCGACAAGTCTTTGTTTCCGGTCGCATAGTTTTCAATACACGCAGTTCGTGCAGCGAGCCTGGACCGGAACTCGCCAGAAAGCGAGTAGGCCGCCCTCCAGGAGATTTCGCTTGAGCAATGCTTTGAGCTTCAACGAGCTCGGCCTCGCGCCGCAACTATTGCGGGCGGTCGCCGAAGCCGGCTACACAACCCCCACCCCCATTCAGCAGCAGGCCATTCCCGTCGTCCTCGAAGGCAAGGACGTCATGGGTGGTGCGCAGACCGGAACCGGCAAAACCGCGGGGTTCGGATTGCCGATCCTGCACAAGCTGCTGCCGCAAGCCAACACGAGTCCCTCGCCTGCGCGCCATCCTGTGCGTGCACTGATTCTTACGCCGACGCGTGAGCTTGCGATCCAGGTCGAGGAGGCGATTCGCGAATACGGCAAGTACACGAACCTGCGCTCGACGGTGGTGTTCGGCGGCGTCGACATCAAGCAGCAGCTTCCGATCGTGCGTAACGGAGTCGAGATCCTGGTCGCAACACCAGGACGCCTGCTCGACCACATCGAGCAAAAAAGCGTGTATCTCGGTCAGGTCGAGATCTTCGTGCTCGACGAGGCCGATCGAATGCTCGACATGGGATTCATTCCGGACATCAAGCGGATCATGGCGCTGTTGCCCGCGACCGCGAAGCGGCAGAACCTGTTGTTCTCGGCGACTTTCTCCGGCGAGATCAAGAAACTCGCTGACGAGTTGCTGAACGAACCCAAGCTGATCGAAGTCGCGCGCCGCAACACGGCCGCCGAAACCGTCGATCAGAGCGCTTACAAGGTGAAGCAGGAAGACAAGCGCGCGCTATTGGTGCATCTGGTCACGTCGCGCAATCTTTGGCAGGTGCTGTGCTTCGTGCGCACGAAGCATGGCGCGTCGCGTCTGGCGCGCCAGCTCGAGAAAGACGGACTCAAGACCTCCGCGATCCACGGCGACAAGACGCAGGCCGCGCGCCTCGAAGCGCTCGCGTCGTTCAAGGAAGGCAAGCTGCAGGTTCTGGTTGCAACCGATGTTGCTGCGCGGGGGCTCGACATCGACAACCTGCCAGTCGTCGTCAACTTCGAGTTGCCGCACACGCCCGAGGATTACATTCACCGTATCGGACGCACCGGTCGCGCGGGTTTATCCGGCGTTGCGATATCGCTCGTCGATCCTGCCGAAACCAAATATCTGACGGAAATCGAAAAGCTGGTGCGGAAGAAAGTGCTGGTGCACGAGCCCGAGCCGTTCGCGACCGAACGAGCATCTTCGTCACCCGTTGCGCGAGAAGATAAGGCAAGACGCACCCGGGCCGAGCGTCCTTCTCGCCACGCTCGGGACGAAAGTGCACAACGGGCACCCGCCGCGCCACGTGACAGGCAGCGCGAGCGCGAGGAAGCCTACGCCAAAAATCCCGATCAGCCGTTGCAAAGGGCGCGCGCCCCTCTCGCCAAGGAGCGCACGGTGCCGATGTTGCTCAAGAAGCTCCCGGTGACGGGCGCCGAGCCTGAAAAAGTCCCGCAGGGACCGCCCGCGACGACCACGATCGCTTGACGTTTTTCGTCCCGGCGCAGAACTTGCAACGCAGGCATCGAAATCGATGTCGAACGGAGTTCACCAAGTTCCGTCATGCGCTCGCTCGACCGCTCACTCGCCGGAACGCCCCACGAGCCCTTTTGGCAGCTCGTGTACCGCTACTGGTTCTGGGATTGGCTGTTCGACGACGTGAACCAGGGCGATTGGTTTCGACGCGCCGCGGCATGGCAGCACAATCTGCGGCAACGGATCCATCTTCCGGTCTACATGCGGCGCTGGCTCGCGTGCCTCGTTGCTACTTTCGCGCTCGCGTGTCTCTTGGAGCTCGTGCCCGCGGCGCGCGTGCCGGCGGCGATGTTCTATGTCGGCGCGATTCTGTCCGCGACGATCGAGGTTTTCGCCGGCGTTGCGTGGCTGTTCTTGCGCGAGGTCCGGGCGCGTTGAAACACCCGATTACTTAAGCCGGTCGAGTTGAGGCTGCAGGCGCTCGCGCGTGGCGATGAAGCCTGCGAGCCGTCCGCGCTCCTGTTCAACCACCGCCGCCGGTGCGCGCGAAACAAAACCCTCATTGGCAAGCTTGGCGTTCGCTTTCGCGATCTCGGTGTCGAGTCGTGTGAGTTCTTTCGCGAGTCGATCGCGCTCCGCGGCGCGATCGATCTCGACGTGAAGCATGAGCCGCGTATCACCGCTGACGACGACCGGTGCATCGGCCTCGGGCAGCACGTCGACAATGCGTATGTCAGATAACTTCGCTAGCGGCGCGATGTAACGCGCGAATGCCGAAAGCCGCTCGCGTTCCACATGCGATGCGGGCGCTGCGATGAGCGGGACGCGCTGCGCGGGCGACAGGTTCATCTCGCCACGAAGCGCTCTGGCTGCGATGACGCGCTCTTTGAACGCCGCGACTTCGCGCTCGGCCCCGGCATCGCGATTCGCGTCCTGCGCTTGCGGATACGGCTGCCGCATGATCGTCTCGCCGCTCTTGCCGGCCAGCGGAGCGACGTGCTGCCAAAGCTCCTCGGTGATGAATGGAACGAAAGGATGCGCAAGGCGCAGCGTCGCTTCGAGCACGCGCACCAGCGTGCGTCGCGTTGCGCGCTGAACTTCCTTGCTCGGATCGGCAAGCTGGACCTTTGCGAGCTCGACATACCAATCGCAGTATTCGTCCCAGACGAATTCGTAGAGGGCTTTCGCAGCAAGATCGAAGCGAAACGCGTCGAGATGCGTCGTAACGTCGGCCTCCGCTTGTTGCAGCCGTGAAATGATCCAGCGATCGACGACAGCCAAGGCGGGCTTCGGTCCTTCGAGTCCGACATCCTTGCCGTCGACGTTCATCAGCACGAAGCGGGTCGCGTTCCACAGCTTGTTGTTGAAGTTGCGATAGCCCTCGCAGCGGCCGAGATCGAAGTTGAGCGTGCGGCCGAACGTGGCAAGGCTTGCGAATGTGAAGCGCAACGCATCGGCGCCGAACGCTGGAATGCCTTGCGGAAACTCCTTCCGCGTGCGCTTCGCAATCGACTCGGCCTGGCGCGGATCGAGCATGCTGGCTGTACGCTTGGTCACCAATGCTTCCACATCGACGCCGTCGATGAGGTCCAACGGATCGAGCACGTTGCCTTTGCTCTTGCTCATCTTCCGGCCTTCCTCGTCGCGCACGATCGCATTGATGTACACGGTGCGAAACGGGACGTGGCCGGTGAAATACGTCGTCATCATGATCATCCGGGCGACCCAGAAGAAAATGATGTCGAACCCGGTGACGAGCACCGACGATGGCAGGAACTTTTTCAGTTCCGACGTTTGCTCGGGCCACCCGAGTGTCGAATGCGACCACAGCGCGGAGCTGAACCACGTGTCGAGCACGTCCTCGTCGCGCGTGAATGTCTTCGGCTCGCGACCGAGTTTTTCGCGCGCTTTGGCGCGCGCCTGCGATTCGTTGCGCGCGACGTAGACGTTGCCAGCTTCGTCGTACCACGCTGGAATCTGATGGCCCCACCAGAGCTGGCGCGAGATGCACCAGTCCTGAATGTTGTCGATCCAATACCGATACGTCGAGATCCATTCGCCCGGAACAAAGCGGACATCCTCGCCTGCGCCGGGCACACCCGCCGGCAACCCTCCCTCGCTTACTGCGGCAAGACACAAGTCCTGAATCGAGCGGCCGGGAAAGAAGACGTGCGAAGCGGGCGCTGCACGACGCATCGCGACATACCATTGATCGGTCAGCATCGGCTCGACGATCTCGCCCGTGCGACCGCAACGCGGCACGATCATCTTGTGCGGCTTCTCCGATACGACCAGGCCGGCAGCGTTCAAATCGGCAAGAACCGCCTTGCGCGCGACGTAGCGATCGAGGCCACGATAACGCGACGGTGCATGGTCGTTGATTTTCGCTTCGAGATCGAAAATCTGCAGCATCGGCAGACCATGCCGTTGTCCGACGGCCCAGTCGTTGAAGTCGTGCGCGGGCGTGATCTTCACGGCGCCGGTGCCGAACTTGGGATCGACGGACTCGTCGCCGACGATCGGGATCTCGCGCTCGGCTAGAGGCAGGCGAATCGTGCGTCCGATCAAATGCCGATAGCGCTCATCCTCGGGATGCACGGCAACTGCGGTATCGCCGAGCATCGTCTCGGGACGCGTTGTTGCAACGGCGAGCGAAGCAGAGCCGTCAGCCAGCGGATAGCGAAGCTCCCAGATTTTCCCTTGCTCTTCCTCGTTGTCGACTTCCAAGTCCGACACCGCGGTGCCGAGCTTCGGATCCCAGTTGACCAGGCGCTTGCCGCGATAGATCAAGCCGTCTTCATACAACCGCACGAACGTTTCGAGAACTGCGTTCGACAACCCGGCGTCCATCGTGAAGCGCTCACGCGACCAGTCGGCCGACGCGCCGAGCCTTCGCATCTGCTCACCGATCGCGCCGCCCGAAGCTTCCTTCCATTTCCATACGCGCTCCACGAACGCTGCGCGACCAAGATCACGACGCGACTGGCCTTCGGATTTGAGCTGTTGCTCGACGACGATTTGCGTCGCGATTCCCGCGTGATCGGTGCCGACCTGCCAGAGAGTGTCGTCGCCGCGCATGCGATGCCAGCGAATCATCACGTCCATCAGCGTCTGCTGGAACGCGTGCCCCATGTGAAGCGTGCCGGTGACATTCGGCGGCGGCAGCTGAATGCAAAACGGCGATGCGTTCGCGTCGAGCGAAGGCTTGAAAGCGCCGCTAGCCTGCCACGCTGCGTACCATTTGCGCTCGATCGCCGGCGGCTCGAAGCTCTTCGCGAGTTCCATGAAAATGGCGCGAGAATTCGCGCGCGCAAAAGCGTTCGATTATAACGAAGCACCTTCCGTAGTTTCCGCCGAAAATCGTGTGGCTCCGCCACCGATTTTCGGGTAGACCCGCCGGCCGAAAGTAGGTGTGTACTTTCGGCCGTCTCTACTACTTGCTGCTGCCGGCAGGCCTGCCGGGCATCGCGCTCGGAGGCGTCGTGAGGTTTGGCGGCGCGTTCGGCGCAAGCTGCGCGACTTCGACTTCCACGGCGTCGGACAAGCGATACAAAAGCCCCGTCGAATCGTCCTTCAATACCGAAAAGCGACCCGCGACGACGATCGGCTCGAACGTGTACTTGACCGGCGTTTTCGCCACGACTTCGACGAGCGAATCGGGACCCGCAGGCAGGCAGAACGAGCAATGCATCGGAACCGCGGTCAGCAAGAAGCGCTTTTGCTTGTCACCGACGTCGAGCGGAATCATGAACCCTTGCACGCGCATGTCCTTGCGATCGAGCGCAAGCACTTCCTTGGCGAATTCCGGCACCATCTTGTTGCCCTGCTTCACCGGGGTGACTTGCGCAAGCGTTCGCCACGACACGATGCCCGCGCGCTCGGGAAGGATCTGCGACGAATAATCGCTCGCACTCGGCAGGCCGCCGGGCGGCGCATTGCCGATCGCTTGAGCATGGATGGGAAGCGCGGCGGAGAGAAACAGCGCGGCAATCGCCGTCCGACCTGTGCGTGCAGTCATCGTCAGGTATCCGCAAGCGTGGCCGCAACGTCGAGACGATACGCCTGCCATGCTGGCCACAGTGCAGCGAGTATACCCGCGCCAATGGCCACCAGCGCCACCAGCACCTCCTCCGGATGAAAGGTCGACGCCGCCCCCGCGAGCGGCGTCGCTGCCGGAACGATGCGGGCGAGCAGCCCAGCAACGCCATGTGCGATTGCCAGCCCCAACGCCGCGCCGATCGCGGCCAGCGTGAGCGATTCGGCGAGCAGCACCCACGCGATCTGTCCTCGATGCGCACCCAGTGCGCGCAGGATCGCCAGGTCGTAGCGGCGCTCGTCGAGCGCTTGCGCGAGTGCGACGAACAACATCAATGCCGATGCGGCGATCAATAGGTAGGCGAATGCACGCAACAGATCGATGCCCACACCGAACACGCTCAACAGTCGCGCGGTCTCGTACGCCGGCGAGGCCGCGACGTAGTTCGTCTCGCTATTGATCTTGCGCGGGAGGCTCGCGGCGGCGACGGGACTGTTGTAGCGCACGAGCACCAGCGTCACTTCCCGCCCCCCGTTCTCCGCATGCTCGTCGTGATCGTCGTCAACGCCGGGCTTCTTTTGATGCGCGTCGTGCACCTTCCACACGCTTTCGACCGACGTCAACACGAGCCGGTCCATCACCGATCCGCTCGGCGCAAGAACACCGACGACGCGATAAGGTGCATCGGCGTGCTCACCGCCGACATCCGACAAACCGTGCGAGCCCGCGAATGTGCTCCCCAGTTGAAGTCCCGACGTACGCGCGACGTCGCTGCCGAGCACTGCTTCCATCGGTTGCTGCCACATCGAGCCGGCTGCCAGCCGGCCGCGGTAGTGCTCGACGAGCGCCGGCTCGGTGCCGACGATACGATTGCCGCGCAAGCTGTCGCCCAACGCGAGCGGAATCGCCGATGCGATCGAAGGATTCGCGCGAAGCTCGTCGACCGCCTCGAGCGGAATGTTTCCCGGCGGTACATCGACGTGGTAGACGCCTGCCAACACGAGCTGCAGCGGGCTCCCTTTGGCGCCGACGACGAGGTCGATTCCTTCGGCGTCGCGATACAAACGCGCTTCCAATTCGCGCGTGATCATCATCGTCAACCCGACCACCGACGTGCCGACGGCAAGTAGGAGAACGACGAGCAACGTCGCAAGCGGGCGTCGGCGCGCATAGGCCAGCGCCAGCCGCGTGATCGTCATGCCGCTCGCTCGACGGCATGCATCGGCAACGTCAGCACGTCCGTCAACAACAGGCGTACGCGCGCATCGTGCGAAGCGACAACCAGTGTCGCACCGACGGCGAGCGCTTGCGCACGCAACAATTCGAGTGCTGCAGCGGCGTGCGCGTCGTCGAGATTCGCCGTCGGCTCGTCGGCCAGCACGACCGCGGGTCGATTGACAACGGCGCGCGCGATCGCGACGCGCTGCGCCTGGCCCTGCGAAAGCTCGCGTGGAAACCGATGCGCGAGATTCCCCACCTGCAGCGCTTCGAGCAATCCGGCAATGCGCGCTTCATCAACATCGAGTCCGCAAAGACGCTGGGCAAGTCGCAGGTTGTCGGCGACATCGACCGCGCCGATGAGATGCAACTTCTGCGGCACGATGCCGACGTGTTGTCCGCGCCAGCGATCGCGTGCGTGCGAAGCGAGTGACGCAACATCGGTTCCGGCGACGACGATGCGCCCGCGCGTCGGCGTGACGAGCCCCGCGACAAGATGCAGCAGCGTCGTCTTCCCGCTTCCCGATGGTCCCGTGACGAGCCACGCTTCACCCTCACCGGCGCGCCACTGCGCAATATCGAGCACGCGCGTCGTGCCGTAGCAAAACTCGAGAGAGTCGACTTCAATCACGACATCGACGCGTTACGCTTCCAGCGCTGCCGCGTGCCGTGACGTGCTGCGCGACAGCCGTCGACCCACGGCAGCACAAAGCGCGTCGAGGCGCTCCATCAATGTCGAGAATTCGCCGGGAGTCAACGCCTGATCGGCATCGCACCAGGCTTCCGGCGGATTCGGATGAATCTCGACTAACAGTCCGTCGGCGCCCGCCGCGATGGCCGCACACGCAAGCGCAGGCACCATCCATGCCTTGCCACCCGCGTGCGAAGGATCGACGATGACCGGAAGATGCGTCTCGCGCTTCAACATCGGAATCGCGGTTACATCGAGGACGTTGCGATACGCAGTCTCGAACGTACGAATGCCGCGCTCGCACAGGATGATCTTGTGATTGCCGCCCGCCGCGACGTATTCGGCAGCCATCAGCCACTCGTTGATCGTCGCACTCATTCCGCGCTTCAAGATCACCGGCACGTCGACGCGACCGACTTCCTTCAACAAATCGAAATTCTGCATGTTGCGCGTGCCGATCTGGATCACGTCGACGCGATGCTCGAGGAACGTATCGAGCATGCGCACGTCCATCAGCTCGGTTACCACCGGTAGATCGTGGCGTGCCGCAGCTTGTTGCAGCAGCGCGAGACCATCGACGCCCTTGCCCTGAAAAGCATAAGGACTCGTGCGTGGCTTGAACGCACCGCCGCGCATCAGCCGCGCGCCTCCCGCAGCGACCGCGTCGGCTGCCGCATCCATTTGCGACGGTGTTTCGACCGAGCACGGGCCCGCGATCATCTGCACGTCGCTGCTGCCGAACGCGCGACCGCGCACGTCGATCGTCGTCGACGCCTTGTGCCATTCGCGCGCGACGAGCTTGTACGGCTTCAGAATGTGCAGCGAACGCTCGACTCCCGGCATCGTCTCGAACATCTCGGGAACGAGCTTGCGTTCGTCGCCGATCGCGCCGATCAGCGTGCGCTCGGTGCCGCGCGATACGTGAACGTCGAGGCCGTGCGCGCGAATCTTGGCCTCTACCGCGGCGATCTCGCGATTGCCTGCGTCGGGTTGCATCACGATGATCATTGGAAATATCGACGCAAAAGGCGTCCGCTGGTTCGGTGGCTGTCAAAAGATCGGCGTTGCGCCTTTTGCGTCGAGCGGAAGACAGGCGGTCGCCCTAGGGGCGTCTGCCTCTGAACGGGCCTGCCGATGCCAGATTGCCAGTGTCGGCCGCCCCGCGTCGACTCTCGACGCCGCGATCCCCACGCAACGACGCGTGGGGCCCCTCGCCGGCTGCTCGCGCCGCACCCGTCGAGCGACCGCAGGAAACAGCAGGAAACAACGAGCGTCGTGCGAAGGATTGAACTCATTGCGGGGTTTACAATTGATGCGTTATTTACGCGTTCGCCAGGTTTCGATCTCGCGCTCGATGGCTTCGGCGACGTAGGCACGCAACAGTTCACCGACATGCTGGTTCAGCGCATCGACAAGCTCGGCGCTGACCCGCTCGACCACAGGCTTCAGGCGTTCGCCGACTTTTTCTCGGAGGCCCGTATCCGTGAAAATGTCGATGCGCTGCAGCACCTGCATGCCGATTTCCTCGGCGATTTCTCGAATGCGCGCCTCGTCGGCTTCGCTTCGAATGACGATCGGAGCGGGAATTGCGACATCGGCATTGGGAGCTTCCTCGCGTACTGCCTCATGCGCGACAGCATCCGTTCCGCTAATCGACCCGGCAGATATTTCGACGATCGTCTCGTCGACGGGAGCATCGATCGGTGAAGCGCGCGACGCATCGACGATGGCCTCATCGGCCAGCGCACTTTGCGGCGCGACAAAACCCGCGGCCGGCTGATCGAGCCCCAACGGATCGCGTCCCGCTGGCGGTGATTGGGGAACTTCGGGTAGATCGGGAACGCTTGCTATCGAATCGGGAGCGCGCCCAAGCACACTCGTATCGCCGGCACCCGATTCGGGCCACACCGACGATTCACCCCGTTCGCTTTCGCCGACTTCCTCATCATCGACGCCGACGACGGTAACCTCGATCTCCTCGACTGCGTCGGTCAACAGCGGTACATCGTCGATCTCCGCGACTTCACCTGCGGGCGACGCGTCCACGATTGCATCGGTCAACAGCGGCACATCGTCGTCGCTATCGCGGCGGGCAACAGACGGAGGTGGCAGCGGGGCTTCCGATGCAGCGTCGGACAACGACGTTCGCGCGACCGGAGAGATCGGCTCCAACGCGATTGCGCGAGGGGACACCAAAGCAGGGCTGATGTTGGACGTGTTCAACGTGACCGTATCGGCAGCCTTGCGAGGCTCGCCTTCGCCCTGGCCCGCCGCGCGATTGCGCCGCATCAGCGCGTCGGCCTGCTCGAGCAGCTCGCGCGCGGTTGGCATGGGTCAAGCTCGATTCGAAAGATCGTGCACGCGAAGCTCGTAACCGCGCTCACGATAGAAACGAAAGCGCGCACGACCGGCGGCGACGTGGGCATCGTCGCTGCCGACGATCTCGGCCAGCCGCTCGAAGCGTCCGAAAAAGGCAGGCGGCGACGATTGCAGATTGATGAGCACCGCCGCCGGCCCCTGATGCTCGCTTACGTGATCGACGATGACGGGTGTCTCGGCCGCGAGTGGACTCGCAAGGCGACAATGCGGCAGGAAAGACGTCGCGGGCAGCTGCCACAGCATTCGATCGAGGGAAGCAGTTGACTCCGCATCGGCGGTCAGCACGCGTACCGTGCCGTGCTGCGCATAAGCCTTTTGCACGAGCCGCGCCGCGACCTCGAGCGGATGGTCGACACGCGTGTAGAAATCGATCGAAGTCATCGTGACCGTTACTGAGGTGCGTTTTCCTGCGACAGCAACCACGTGGAGAGCAGCGGCACCGGACGACCGGTCGCGCCCTTCTCCTTGCCTTCGCGATAGGCAATACCGGCGATGTCCAAATGCGCCCAGTCGTACTTGCGCGTGAATTTCGATAGGAAGCATGCCGCGGTGATGCTTCCACCCGCCCGGCCCGCGACGTTGGCGAAGTCGGCGAAGTTGCTCGCGAGCCCGTCCTGGTAATCGTCCCACAACGGCATCGGCCAACCACGATCGTAGGCTTCATCGCCCGCCGTGACCAGCGCGCGCGACAACGCGTCGTTGTTGCTGAAGATTCCGCAGGCGACATGCCCGAGCGCGATGACCATCGCACCGGTGAGGGTTGCGACATCGACGACCGCCTCGGGATCGTACCGCTCGGCATAAGTGAGCGCATCGGCGAGGATCAGCCGACCTTCGGCGTCGGTGTTGAGCACCTCGATCGTCTGTCCCGACATGCTCTTGACGATGTCGCCGGGCTTGGTCGATTGACCCGACGGCATGTTTTCGCACGCGGGGACCAACCCGACGATCGAAAGCGGCGGCTTGATCTCGAGCATCGCCCGCATCGTTCCGAACACGCTCGCAGCACCGCACATGTCGAACTTCATGTGATCCATGTCGGCAGCGGGCTTGATCGAGATGCCGCCGGTATCGAAAGTGATGCCTTTCCCGACCAGCACGAACGGCCGGGCTTTGCGCGGCGAGTTCATGTATTCGAGCACGATGAACCGCGGCGGCTGATGGCTCCCGTTCGCGACCGACAGGAACGAGCCCATGCCGAGCGCCTCGATCTGCGGACGATCGAGCACCTGCACCTTGAGATCGGGAAATTCGTTGCCAAGCGAGCGAGCGCGCTCGCCAAGGTGCATCGGTGTGCACACGTTTGGCGGCAGATTCGCGAGATCACGCGCGAGATCCATCCCGTGCGAGATAGCAAGGCCGCGCTCGGCCGCTTTCTCGCCGACATTCAGATCCGAGCGTTGCGGAACGGAGAGCGTCAACTTGCGCAGCGGCCGCCGGACTTCGGTCGGCTGGCTTTTCATCTGCTCGAAGCGATAGACCGCTTCCATCGCGACGACTACCGCGTGCTCGACACGCCAGCCGACTTCGCGACGCTTGACCTTTTCTTCGGTCAGATAAATGACGGCTTCGTAGGAGCCCGTCTCGTTCAAGAGCTTGACGGCCGCGCGCATCGCGGCACGGAACTCCTTGTCGCGAAAATCGCGCTCTTTACCGAGTCCGACCAAAAGCACCCGGTCGGCGAGCGTCCCGCGCACGTTGTGGAGCAGGAGCGTCGAGCCGAGCTTTCCCTCCATGTCGCCGCGCCGGATGATCTCGCTCACATAGCCATTGCTGGCGCGATCGATCAGTTCCGCGGAAAGCGAGAGTTTGCGGTTATCGAACACGCCTACGACGACGCAGGCGCTGCGCTGCTTCTCGGGGCTCCCGCTTTTTATGGTAAATTCCATTCGCTCCTCGCTCCGAGACCGCGGTGTTTTTTGCCGCTTCGGACCGGCCGCAGCCATTATTCGCGAATTCCGGCATAAAAGTAAAGAACGGCTGATGATCTTCCGCCGCAGCCTGGTGCGCGAGCTGACACTCACGGTCATCGGCCTGTTTCTGGTCCTGCTCGGTATCCTGTTCACGAACCTCGTGCTGCGCCTGCTCGCGCGGGCCGCCGGCGGGGCAATCGCGGCCGAAGGAATCGTGGCGCTGCTGGGCTTCAACGCCCTGTTCTATCTCAATATCCTGCTCACGGTCGCGCTGTTCTTGACCGTGCTCCTGACACTGACGCGCTGGTATCGCGATAGCGAGATGATCGTGTGGTTCACCGCGGGTCAGTCGCTGGCGGCATGGCTTAGGCCCATTCTCTTGTTCGCAGCGCCGTTTTTGGTTGCGATCC
The DNA here is from genome assembly GCA_035536295.1 of Casimicrobiaceae bacterium. Taxonomy (GTDB): domain Bacteria; phylum Pseudomonadota; class Gammaproteobacteria; order Burkholderiales; family Casimicrobiaceae; genus VBCG01. The sequence continues at coordinate 2,534 of DATLOI010000018.1, read as the reverse complement.
TCGCGTTGTCGCTGTTCCTGTCACCTTGGGCCGAGCGGCGCAAGCTCGAGTTCGAGCGCCAGCTCGAGTCGCGCGACGAGCTTGTACTTTTATCGCCGGGCCTGTTTCGCGAGTTTTCGCGCGCCAAGATCGTGGTTTTCGTCGAGAGCGTGAATACGTTCGATGGGACGATTCGCAACGTTTTTTTGCAATCGACCGATGCTGCCAAGGACGAAACGACGGTCGCCAAAAGCGCACGTTTGGAAGAGATGCCCAACGGCGATCGCTTCATCGTGTTGGAAGACGGGCGCCGCTACGAAGGCAAGCCAGGCAGCCTCGACTATCGCGTGATCGAGTTCGAGCGCCTGGGACGGCGCATCGAACCTGCGGAAGCGCGTGCGCTGCCCGCGTCACGCAAGGCAATTCCCACCGAAACGCTCCTCACATCGGACGGTGCGCTCGAGTCGGGCGAGCTGTTCTGGCGCTTGTCCGTACCGATTCTTGCGCTGTTGCTGACGCTGGTCGCCATTCCGCTTGCACAAGTGAATCCGCGCATGGGTCGCTCGTTCAACTTTCTCGCCGCGGCATTCATCTACCTCGTGTATGCGAACGGCCTCAACATTGTGCAAAGCCTGATCGCGCAGGGCAAGCTCGATTTTTGGACCGGTCTGGTCGTTCCGCATACGATCGCGGCCCTGATCGTCTTCGGGCTGTTCCGCCAGCGCAGCGCAATCGCAGGCGCATGGAAAGCGCGTCGTGCTCGAATGGGAGCACGCTGACAGCGATGCGCACTCTCACTCGCTATCTCGGACGCGAGGTGCTCGGCGCGACGCTCATCGTGTTCTTCGCGCTGTTGATGCTGTTCGCGTTCTTCGATGTCATCAACGAACTACGCGACGTCGGCAAGGAAAGCTACAGCATCGGGACGGCGCTTTTATATGTCGTGCTGCATCTTCCCGCACGCGCATACGAATTGTTTCCCGTCTCCGCGCTGATCGGAACGCTGTTCGCGATTTCGCAACTTGTCGGCAATTCCGAGTACACGGTGATGCGCGTCTCCGGTACGTCGCTGTATCAAGTGGGCTGGGCGGTCATTCGCATCGGCATTCCACTGGCGATTACGACTTTCCTCGCAGGCGAGTTCGTGGCGCCTCCCGCCGAGCGCCTTGCGCAGACGCTGCGCGCCGCGTCGCGGGGTGACGTTTCGTCGGTCGTCGCGCAGCAATTCGACTCGGGGTTCTGGTTCAAGGAGAACCTGACGTTCGTGAACGTGCGCTCGGTGTTGGCCGACTTGTCTCTCGTCGGCGTGCGCATCTACGAGTTCGACGATGATTTTCGGCTCTCGCGCATCCGTCACGCGGATTCCGGCCGCTTTTTGCAAACCGGCCGCTGGCAGCTCGTGAACGTGCGCACGACCGATCTGGAAGGCGACTCGGCGCGCATGTCGCTGGCGGTCGACTCGACCTGGGAAACGGTGCTGCGACCTTCGATCCTGACCGTGTATCAGGTCTCGCCCGAAAGACTCGAGCTCGCTACGCTGTACGACAACATCAAGGTGCTGTCCAACAACTCGCAGAAGACGTCGCGCTTCGAGATCGCTTTCTACAGCAAGCTGCTTTACCCGTTGACGATTCTCGTGATGATGGTGCTGGCGTTGCCGTTCGCACACTTCCAGCGGCGCTCGGGCGGCGTGGGCGTGCGCATCTTCACCGGGACGATGCTGGGGCTCGCGTTCTTTCTGCTCGGAAGACTCTTCTCGAACCTCGGCGTATTGAACGACTGGCCACCGCTTTTCTCAGCGGCGTTTCCGCTCGTTGCGTTCACGCTGCTGGGGATCACACTCTTATGGTGGATTGAGCGGCGATAGGCCGATCGACCGGCCGAAAGTTGTTACTTTCGGCCGATGTCTACAACGTCCGCGAGGGTGTTGCCCTTCGCGCCGCGCACGTCGAACTTCACATGTCCATCGACCAACGCGTATAGCGTGTGATCCTTGCCCATGCCGACGTTGACGCCGGGATGGATCTTCGTACCGCGCTGGCGAACGATGATTCCGCCGGCGCGAATCGCTTCGCCGCCGTAGACCTTCACGCCGAGGCGCTTCGCTTCGGAGTCGCGTCCGTTGCGCGAGCTTCCGCCTGCTTTTTTGTGTGCCATGTTCGATCCCTGATGCGCCTAGCCGACGATGCTGTCAATGCGAAGCTCGGTGTAGTTCTGGCGATGTCCTTGTCGCTTCTGATAGTGCTTGCGGCGGCGCATCTTGAAAATCTTGACCTTGTCGTGGCGGCCGTGCCCGAGCACCGTCGCCTTGACCGTAACGCCGGAGATGGCCGCGCCGAAGCGAACGCTATCGCCTTCGCCAACAGCCATCAGCACCTGATCGAGCGTAATCTCCGCTCCCACGTCCGCCGATAGTTGTTCCACTTTGAGCTTTTCGCCCGGGGCAACCCGATACTGCTTGCCGCCGGTTTTTACGACCGCGTACATGTGAACTCCTTGCATCGTTGCAAAGGCGCGGCAAGTTGCGAGTCGGCAACAACCGCACGCGCGTCGGG
>DATLOI010000017.1:0-14853 GCA_035536295.1 Casimicrobiaceae bacterium | reverse complement strand
TGGGGGCCGCCGTATCTCACCGATGCCAACGGTCGCGACACGAGCGAAGCGGCGTATTACCTATCCTGCAATCGCGGCAAGCACTCGGTGGCAGTCGATATCACGCAACCCGACGGGCAATCGATCGTACGAGCGCTCGCGCGCAAGGCCGACGTGTTCGTCGAGAACTTCAAGGTTGGCGGGCTCGCGAAATACGCGCTCGATTATGCGGCGATCGCGGCGGTAAATCCCAGGATCGTCTACTGCTCGATCACCGGATTCGGCCAGGATGGTCCGTATGCCGATCGAGCCGGCTACGACTTCATCATCCAGGGCATGGCGGGCTTCATGAGCGTCACCGGCGAGCGTGACGACGCACCCGGCGGGGGTCCCCAAAAAGCGGGTGTGGCCATCGTCGATCTCGTCACGGGGCTATTTGCCTCGACCGGAATCGTCGCCGCGCTCGCCGAACGCGAGCGAACGGGAAGAGGAAGGCATTTCGACGTTGCGCTCTTCGATGCAGCGGTGTCGATGATGTCGGTGATGAATCTCAACTATCTCGTCACCGGACGCGCGCCTGGCCGTGCCGGTAACGCGCACCAGAATATCGTTCCATATCAGTCATTCGCTTGCGCGGACGGTTATGTAATCCTCGCGGTGGGCAACGACTCGCAGTTCGCGAAGTTCTGCGAAGCGGCGGGCGTGTCGTACGCAAACGATCCACGATTTTCGAAGAACGCCGATCGTGTGCGTCATCGCGAGATGCTGGTGCCGATGCTCGACGCGCTGATGCGCACGAAGAGGCAACACGAATGGCTCGCGCTGCTCGAGCCGCTCGGCGTGCCCTGCGGGCCGATCAATACGATCGATCAAGTGTTCGCCGATCCGCAGGTGATTGCGCGCGGAATGCGGCTCGAATTGCCACATCCACTCGCGAATGTCGTGCCGCAGGTGTCTTCGCCATTCTTTTACGACCGCGTCAATTCGCACAGCGAGCGCGCGCCGCCACTCTTAGGTCAACAAACGGCGAAAGTGCTGGGCGATGCGCTCGGCTACGACGAAACGAGGATTGCGGATCTTAAGCGGCGTCGCATCATCGAGGTAAGCCAGGACGTTTGATCCGAGGGAACCGTCGTCGGACAAGCGAGCGCAACGCCCGGACAATCACTCCGGATTCGTCTCGATCTCTCCGCTCGCGCGCTGTCGTAGCTTCGCCCACGACACACCGACACCGAGCACGATCGCGATCGCAACCAGCGCAAGCCACACCATCGCGCGACGATCGTCGGGCGCGACGACGCCGAACTGAACAAGCATCCACACAACGGTTGCAAGGAGCGCGGCGACCAGCACGATGCCAAGGGCACCGAGCGACACCCACGCGGCGCGCAGGCAGAACACCCAGGCCGCAAGCAAGACAAGACCGAAGAAAGCCTTGACCGCATCGAACGTCGAGCGATCGCGCAGCGCCCAGTCGACGTAATCCCAACCCGACGGATTCCACGTCAACAAGACGAGCGCGATCGCCAGCAACGTACGCGTGAACAACGACCGCATTGCCTGGCAGCGCTTACTTCATCTTCACCCAGATCGGCCAAAGCTGATTGTCGGCGCGATGCGGCACCTCGACGTTGCTGCGCGCGGCCCAAGGGATCACTTGGCGGTGCAGCGGCAGGAGATGGATTTCGGCATTATGGGCAGCGAGCGCCGCGCGAATCAGCGCCAGTCGCTTGTCGGCATTCATCTCGCTCTTGACCTCCGCGACGAGGGCATCGAACTTCGGCGTGTTCGTGTAGCGACCGTAGTTGAAGTCACCGTCGCCCTTGCCGTTGTTCGTCGAGAGCACTGGCTGCAGCGTGAAGAATGCGTCGAACGACGCGCCGCCCCAGCCGAGCATGTAGACGCTGGTGTCGTTTTTCTCCAGCTTGGGAAAATACTGCGCGCGCGGCAGCGTGACGAGCTTGGTGTCGATGCCGATCTTCGCCCACATCGCGGCGACTGCCTGACAGATCCTCTCGTCGTTGACGTAGCGGTTGTTCGGGCAGTCGAGCGTGACCTCGAAGCCCTTCGGGTAGCCCGCGTCGGCGAGCAGCTTCTTTGCGGCGTTCGGGTCGTACGGCAGGCGCTTCTCGATCTCGGGCGTCGACTGCACCGGCGAAGGCGTTATCCCGCCGGTGGGCTTGGACAGTCCTCGCATCGTCGACTTGTGGATCGCGTCGATGTCGATCGCCTGATAGAGCGCCTGGCGCACGCGCTTGTCCTTGAACGGGTTCTTGCCCTTGACGCTCGAGTACAGCAACTCGTCACGATGCTGATCCATGCCGAGGAAGATGATGCGCTGCTCGACACCCTCGATCACCTTGACGCCCGGGGTCTTCTGCAGGTTCGGTACGTCCTGCGGCGCCGGGTCGTTGATCACGTCGACGTTGCCGGCGATCAGCGCGGAGAGGCGCGTCGCGTCGTTGGTAATCGGCGTGTACACGATTTCCTCGACGTTGCCGTCGAACTTCTTGTCCTTCCAACCCCACCAGTCGGCGTTCTTGGTCATCACCGTGCGCACGTCGGGCTCGCGTGTCTTCAATACGAACGCGCCGGTTCCGTTAGCCTGGCGCGCAGTGATCATCTCCTCCTTGTTCTTGAAGTCGAGCGGCTTGAGGCACTTGTTCTTCTCGCACCACGGTTTACTCATGATGAAAATCGTGACGAGGTGCTCGAGCTCGATCGGGTTCGGGCCGTCGGTCGTGAACTCGACGGTCGAGTCGTCGATCTTTTTCGGCTTGCCCGACAGCCGCGCATACGAACGGATCTGCGAGGTGTCCTCGCTTGCCCGCTGGAAGGAAAAGACGACGTCCTCGGCGGTGAAGGGCGTGCCGTCGTGGAACTTGACGCCACTGCGCAATTTGAATCGCCAGGTGGTTGGGTTGACCAGCTCCCACGACGTCGCAAGCCCGGGGATCACCTTCAAGTCCTTGTCGCGCATCACCAGCGTGTCGTAGATGAGCGCGTTGATGTTGTTGGTGAGGTTCTCGTTTTGCGAATACGGGTCCATCGTCTGTGGATCGCCGCGGCCGGCCCAGCGCAGCGTCTTCGCGTCGACGTCGGCGAGCGGAAACGCGAGTGCGAAAGCCAGTGCGGTCAGCACGGCAAAATGGCGTCGGGTGGAACTCATGAGCGCTCTCCCATGTGGAGGAAGCAGGCCTATCGCCCGCGATAAGGAAGCATAACCGATGTCTTCTGCCGCCGCGGCGCTTCGCTCCCGCCTGTCCGCCACGTTGCTCGTCGATGCGCGACGCCTCGAAGCGCGCATCCGGCGCGCGCATGATTCCCGCGCGGCGCCGGCGGTTTGGCAAAAGCTCACCGCCGACGTCGACGCCGCCGCCGGGCGCTGCGATTTACGTTTCGCTGCGCGGCCGGTCGTCGTCTATCCGCCTGATCTGCCGGTGTCGCAACGCGCGGCCGAGATCGCAGAAGCGATTCGCCGCCATCAGATCGTGATCGTTTCCGGCGAGACGGGCTCGGGCAAGACCACGCAGCTTCCCAAGATCTGTCTTCAAGCAGGCCGCGGCACGCGCGGCCTGATCGGACACACGCAGCCGCGCCGCATCGCGGCACGCGCGGTTGCCGCTCGCATCGCGCACGAGCTCGGCACGCAAGTCGGCGACGCGGTCGGCTTCAAGGTGCGCTTCACCGATCAGACGAGTCGCGACGCCTACGTGAAGCTGATGACCGACGGAATCTTGCTCGCGGAGACCAGGCGCGACCGGGAGCTTCTCGATTACGACACGATCATCGTCGACGAGGCGCACGAGCGCAGTCTCAACATCGACTTCCTGCTTGGCTACTTGAAACGCCTATGCGAGCGACGCTCCGAGCTCAAGCTGATCATCACGTCGGCCACGATCGACGCGCAGCGCTTCGCGCGCCACTTCGCGAGCGGCGACAAGAACGCGCCGGTGATCGAAGTATCGGGTCGGATGTTTCCCGTCGACGTGCGTTACCGTCCGTTGGGCGGGAGCGATGACGTCGGCAGCGGCAACGCCGACGACGAAGAAGCGCTCGAGGAAGTCATCGTCGCAAGCGTCGAGGAGTTGTGGCGCGAAGGCCCCGGCGACATTCTCGTTTTCCTTCCAGGTGAGCGCGAGATTCGCGAAACGGGCGAGCTTTTGCGGCGAGGGCTTGCGCGTCGACCGTATGCTTCGGCGGTGGAAGTTCTTCCACTCTATTCGCGCTTGTCCGTGCAGGATCAGCAACGCGTATTCGCGCCATCGCAGGGGCGGCGTGTCGTGCTCGCGACCAATGTCGCCGAAACCTCGCTGACCGTTCCCGGCATTCGCTACGTGATCGACACCGGTCTTGCGCGCATGAAGCGCTACAACGTGCGCAACAAGACGACACTCCTCGCGATCGAAAAAATCTCGCGAGCGGCGGCGAATCAGCGCGCGGGGCGCTGCGGCCGGGTGCAGGAAGGCATCGCGGTTCGTCTCTACAGTGAAGACGATTATCTCGCCAGGACCGCTTATACCGATCCCGAGATCCTGCGAAGCTCGCTCGCGTCGGTGATTCTGCAAATGGCTGCCCTCGACCTGCCTAAAGTCGATGCGTTTCCATTTCTCGATCCCCCAACGCCGCGCGCGATCGCTGACGGATATCAGTTGTTGCAGGAGCTCGGCGCAGTCGATACCGCGCGTGTTCTAACGCCAGCGGGTCGCGAGCTCGCAAGGTTGCCGCTCGATCCGCGCATCGGCCGCATCGTGCTCGCAGCGCGCGATGCGAACTGCCTTGCCGAAGCGCTCGTGATCGCCAGTGCACTCGCGGTTCCCGATCCGCGCGAGCGTCCCCTCGACAAGCAAGCGGCGGCCGATCAGGCGCACCTGCGTTTTCGTGACGAGCGCTCCGATTTCCTTTCGTTGATCGTGCTGTGGGAATTCTTCGCCGATCTTGCTTCGCAAAAGCTCTCGCATCGCAAACTGGTCGAGGCGTGTCGCGCCCAATTCGTCAACTATCTGCGCATGATCGAGTGGCGCGATGTGCATCAGCAGCTCGAAAGCGAGCTCGATGAAGCGGGATGGAAGTGGAATCGCGAGCTCCCGAAGACATTCGACGCCGCGCGCTATGCGACGTTGCATCAATCTTTGCTGGCGGGTCTTCTCGGCAATGTTGGCGCCAAGGCAAGTGATGGTGACGGCTTCGAAGGCACGCGCGGACTTCGCTTCTTCCTGCATCCCGCGTCAGGGCTTGCGAAAAAGCCACCGCGTTGGGTGCTCGCGGCCGAGCTCGTCGAACCAACTCGATTGTTCGCGCGCATCACGGCGCGCATCGAGCCCGAGTGGATCGAGGCTGTCGCGGGCGAACGCGTCGATCGCGATTATTTCGAGCCGCATTGGGACAATGCAAGAGCCGAAGTCGTCGCGTCGGAGCGCGTGCAGCTCTACGGCCTTACGTTGATACCGCGGCGCAACGTTTCGCTCGGTCGCATCGATCCGAGGCTTGCTCGCGAAGTCTTCATTGCCGAGGCGCTGGTGCCAGGGGCACTGGCGACCAAGGGTGCATTCCTCACGCACAACCGCAAGCTCGTCGACGAGATCGCCGAGCTCGAGCACAAAGCGCGCCGTCAGGACGTGCTGGTCGATGCGGAAGCGATCGCCGCGTTCTACGCCGAGCGCATTCCCGCGGGCGTGTATTCGCTCGTGACGTTCGAGCGCTGGCGAGTCGACGCGGAGAGTTCCGATCCTCGTGTGCTGTTCTTCACCCGCGAGGCGCTGATGCGCCACGCAGCAAGCTCGGTCACCCAGGCGCTCTATCCCGAGACGATGACGATGGCGGGCATTGCGCTGCCACTGGTGTATCGCTTCGCACCCAGCCATCCGCTCGATGGCCTCACGCTGAGCGTTCCGCTGTCGATGCTGAACCAGCTCGACGATGCCCGCTTGTCCTGGCTCGTTCCAGGAATGATCCGCGACAAGGTTCGCGAGTATGTAAAGGCGCTGCCTAAACAATTTCGCAATCGGTTGCTGCCATTGCCCGACATCGTCACCACATTTCTTGCCGACACGCCGCCAGGGGAGGCGCCGTTGACCGATGCATTGCGGGCGTGGATCAAGCGTCGACTGGGCGAGTCACCGGCCGCCAATGCGTGGGACGCCATCGATTTGCCACCCCACCTTATGGTGAACGTACGCGTTGTCGATGCAAGCGGCCACGAGCTCGGCTCGGATCGGGATCTCACCCGGTTACGCCAAAAGCTCGGTGAAGCTGCGCAAATGAGCTTCGCGAAAGGCGCCGCGTTCGAAAAAAAGGGATTGAAGCGCTGGGATTTCGGCGACTTGCCGGCAACGATTTCAACACGGCGCGACGGCTCGGCTGTCACCGGCTATCCCGCGCTGATCGACGAGGGCGACAGCGTTTCGCTCGCGCTGCTCGACACTGCCGAAGCGGCCGAAGCAGCGACGCGCAAAGGTGTGGTCGGATTGATTCGCCTTGCGCTCCCCGAGCAGGCCGCGCGCGTGGCGAAAACCCCGGCCGCCTTCACGCAAGCTTCGATCGTATTGCGTTCGGCGATTACGCTCGATCGCCTGAGCGAAGACGTGTTGCAAGCGATTTATGATCGGGCGTTCGTCGGCGACGATCCGTTGCCTCGCAACCAAGCGGCGTTCGACGAACAGATCAAGCGCGCGCGAACTCGTCTGCCTGCCGTCGCCGATTCGGCATTCAGGCTCCTCGCCGAGATCGTGTCGCGTTATCAGGCGCTGTCGCAACGACTCGCAGCGCTTCCGTCGGCGCACGCGCGCTTTGCGGCCGATATACGAGCGCAACGTGATCAGCTCATCCACCCCGGCTTTTTCAGCGCGACACCCTGGTCCCAGCTTGCGCACATTCCGCGCTACCTCGAAACGCTCGAGCGGCGCATCGCGAAATTCGTCGAGCGTCCGGATCGTGAAGCCCGTCACGCCGAGCTTCTACGCGAACTGGCCCGTCGCCACGCCGCGCGCGCTGAGCGGAATCGTTTGACCGGCCGGAGCGATCCGGCGCTCGAGCGGTTTCGCTGGTTGCTCGAGGAGCTCAAGGTGTCGCTTTTCGCGCAGGATCTCAAGACGCCGTATCCGGTGTCGATCAAGCGGGTCGAGAAGGCCTGGAGTGATCTGGACCAATGACGCCACGCCCGTCGGAGGGAAGGTGGGCGCACACGGCTTTCGGATGGCGAAGGGGCCCGCCCGCGTGCTAGAGTCAGTTGACGGGAGTGCGCGCTAACGCCTTGACGAAGGACTTGAAAGTACGCCTGTTGGGCAGCGAAGCTCGACTTTGGACCATCGCGTGAACGCGACCACGCCCGAACCGGCGGCTGCCCGCCGTCCGCCGCCACGCGAGACGCAGAAGATTCTCGGCGACTTGCGGGATTTGGCCGTGCGCCGCCTGGTCACGGCGTTCACGGACATTCTCGGCAAGGTGTGCGAGGCGCTGATGGACCGCGCGAATCGCACCGACGTTCGTGACGAGCAGACGATGTTGCTCGATGCGCGCGCGGTCGTTTATGCGCAGCGACGCAGCCTGCTCGAAGATTTCGAGAAGAAGGTCGGTCGCCGCATCGACGATCTTCTCGCCGGCAAGACGGACGACAAGCCCGATTTCGCAGCGGCGCGGCCCGGTGAGCTAACGCTCGTCGAAACCGCGACTGTCGACGAATCGGTCGTGCGCGGCAATTTGAAGCGCGTGATCGAAAACCTTTGCTACGACGAGCTGCAGCAATTCAACCGCGGCGTCGGGTTCTTGCTCGATCGCCCGACCCTCGAGACCGACAGCAATCCCTACGCACCGGCAACGATCGTCGAAGCGTTCGCGGAGGCGCTGCGCGAGATCAAGACCGAGACGCGGATCAAGTTCCAGGTGCTAAAGGAGCTCAACCAGGCATCGCTTGCCGACATCAACAAGATTTACGCCGAGCTCAACAAGCATCTTGCCAATCTCAATGTCGTGCCCGCTCCGCTGCGCAGCGTCAATGTGGGCTCGGCGCGTCAGTCGGCAAAGTCGGAGACTCGCAAGCCCGGGACGACCCCGCAAGCGGAAGTCGATGTCATGGCGCTGTTCCAGCGGATGTTCGCGGGCGGCGCGTTGCCGCGTCCCGGCGGCGGGGGCCACGCCGGCGCATTGATGCCTGCCGCCGCGTCCGGTGTGCCGCAGGGTCAGCCCCGCTTTGCGCCGGGGCAGGCGCTGCCGGCAGGTATGGCGCCGATCCCATCAGACGGGATGCCACCCGGCGGGGCGCCGATGTCGTTACCGGGAATGCATCAGGGCAACGTACCGACGCCGTTACCAGGCGTGGGTGTTGGGCCGATGCCATCGCCAGGAATGCCATCGGGTCCGATGCCATCTTCATCAGACGGCGGGTTCCCGGCGCTTAGCCAAGGCACGGGAAACGATCTCGAGTTTCCGGCAATTCAAATGCCCGGCGCGCCGCCGCTCACGCCCTCCGCCACGCGCACTTTTGCACCGCTACCCGCGACGCCTTCAGGATATGTTCCCGCAGCGCCGATCATTTCCACCGTCGATCTGCACGAGGGCCTGACGCGTCTGCAAGCCGGGCATTCGGGTTTCGAGATCGGCGGTGCGCACGTCGCGTTCTCAGGCATTCCGACCGGCCTGCACAACGTGCTGCGCGATCTGCAGGATTCGCAGCTCGGCCAGAAAGCGAACCAGCTCGAATCGATGACGATCGAGATGGTCGCAATGCTGTTCGACTTCATTTTCGAGACGAAGGATCTGCCCGACGGCATCAAGGCGCTGCTGGCGCGCCTGCAGATTCCGGTCTTGAAGGCGGCGATGCTCGATGGCGCGTTTTTCGCCAAGAAAACACATCCAGCGCGCCTGCTCGTCAACGAGCTCGCGGCCGCAGGTCTCGGCTGGTCGCCGGTCATGGGCCAGGACGATCCTCTGTTTCGCGAGATCGAGCGCAGCGTGCACGCAGTGCTCGAGCGCTTTGCCGATGACCTCGCGCTGTTCGAGGAGCTTCGCGTCGAGCTGCAGGCTTTTCTTGCCGAAGAGGAGAAGGCGGCCGAGTCGAACATCGCGACCACCGCCGAAGAGATCAATCAGCGCGATCAAGTCGAGATCGCGAGCGCAGTGGCGCGCTCGGAGATCGAGCGTCGCATCGAGAGCTATCCGGTGCCGACATTTCTCGCGGGCTTCCTGCGCCAGCACTGGCTTGGCGCGCTCGCGCAGGTTTACACCGCGAGCGGCGAAGAGAGCGAAGCTTGGAACTCAGCGGTGACAACGCTCGAGGACTTGATCTGGAGCGTGCAGCCGAAGCGCTCGAGCGAGGACCGCAAGCATCTCATTGCGCTGTTGCCGTCGCTTTTGAAGCGACTCAACGCGGGCATGCTCGTGCAGGGTTGGCCGCAGTCCGCGCGCGAAGGCTTCATGTCGAATCTCGTCGAAGCTCACGCCGCCGCAGTCAAGCCTTCGCTGTCGCATGTCGACTCGCCAACCGCTGCGGTGGCCGAGCAGGCGAAAGCGCAAGCGGCGGTTGCCACGGCCGCCGGGGACGACGCGCTGGCGTCGAAGGCGAAGGCGCTGGCCGAAGCGATGGCGCCCGCACCGCCGCCGCCCGTCGACGAGCGCGAAATCCTCGAAGACGAATATCTCGAGATCGCTCGCCATCTCGAGCGCGGGATGTGGGTTGAATTCGAGAACGAGGATGGCCAGCTCGCGTTCGCGAAACTCGCATGGGTGAGCCCGTTGCGCGGCACCTACTTGTTCACGAATCGTCAAGGCCAGAAGGCGCTGTCGATCACCGCCGAAGAGCTCGCCGGACATTTCCGAACCGACAAGGCGCGCCTGGTCGAAGCGGAGCCATTGATCGATCGCGCGGTGAGCAGCATGCTCGTGAAAATGGAAGACCGGCTGACCGAGGAAGTCGAGTAGTTTGCATCGCGTGTCCGCATTACGAAATCGTGAACGATGCAATCAAACTGCGCTTGCGTCGCTCGGCGCTTCTAACGGCGCTCGCGGCAAGCGCGTGGCTCGCGAGTCCGCAGCTGCGCGCGTCGAGCCAGCGTGACGAGTATCGTTTTTTCGAAGCTGCCGAGCGCATGCGCCAGCTCGCGCTCGCGTCGGGCGATCAACCTTACGGCGCGGTGCTCGTGCTCGACGGCGCGATCGTCGGCGAAGGACCCAGCCGCGTAGTGCAGCGTGGCGACGCGAATGCGCATGCCGAGCGTGAGGCCATTCGTGACGCACAAAAGCGACTGGGCCGCGACAGCATGGCAGGCAGCATTCTTTACTCGACGTCGCGTCCGTGCCCGCAGTGCGAGAAAGCGGCGGCAGAGGCCGGGGTCGCGCGGATGATTCACGGTGCGGCGCTCGTCGACGCCGGTTCGCCAAGGCGATGAATGCGTTCGAAGCGATCGGCGCGCTCATCATCGGCGACGAGATTCTTTCCGGCAAGCGCGAGGACAAGCACCTTGCGCACGTCATCGCAACATTGGCTACGCGTGGTCTTGCGCTCGATTTCGTCCACTATCTCGGGGACGACCGCGCGCGATTGACGGCACTGCTCGTTGATTCCTTTCGCCGTCGCGATCTTGTGTTCAGCTTCGGCGGAATCGGCGCGACGCCCGACGATCACACGCGCCAGGCGGCGGCCGCGGCGCTGGGCGTTCCGCTTGTGCGCCATCCCGAAGCCGTCGCCTCGATCGAAGCACGCTTCGGCGACGCGGCCTATCCGCATCGCGTGTTGATGGCGGAGTTTCCGCAAGGCGCGACGATCATTCCCAATCCAGTGAACCAAGTCGCGGCGTTCTCGATTCGCGATCACCATTTCTTTCCCGGCTTTCCGCAGATGGCGTGGCCGATGCTCGCCTGGGTATTGGCAACGCACTATCCGACGCTCGTGCGCGAGCGAGCGGTCGAACGCGCGCTTGTCGTACATGACGCCGGTGAGAGCCAGCTCTTGCCGCTGATGAACGACAACGTCGCACGCTTTTCTCGCGTGAAACTGTTCTGCCTGCCAGCGTTCGTGGGCGAGGGTCGGCGACGGCTCGAGTTGGGAGTCCGCGGCGCGAAGGGCGATGTCGACGAAGCGTTCGCGCACTTGCTCGCGGGCGTTGTCGCGTCGGGATTTCCTTACGAGACGCTCGACGATCGCTAACGTTTTCGCATCGCGTCGACGCATTCGGCAACGAGCGCAGGCCCGCGATAAATGAGTCCCGTGTAGATCTGCACGAGCGTTGCGCCGGCGTCGAGCTTCTCCTTCGCGTCGGCGCCCGACAGAATTCCTCCCACGCCGATGACAGGCACGGCGCCGTCGAGTGCTCGCGCAAGACGCCGCACCACTTCGGTCGCGCGATCTTTCAATGGACGTCCGGAAAGTCCGCCGGTTTCATCGCCATGACGCATCCGTTCGACACTCGCGCGCGCAATCGTCGTGTTCGTTGCGATGACGCCGTCGATACCCTTGGTGATGACCAGCTTGGCGATGCGCTCGATCGCATCATCGTCGAGATCGGGGGCGATTTTAAGGGTAAGCGGCGTGTGCTTCCCGTGCTTCTGGGTGAGCTTCTGTTGCTCGCGCTTCAACTTGCCGACAAGCTTCGCGAGGGCACCTTCGTGCTGGAGATCGCGCAAGCCCTTGGTGTTCGGCGAGCTCACGTTCACCGTCACATACGAAGCGCGCGCATAGCAGCCGCGCAGGCACGAGAGGTAATCGTCGGCGGCGCGCTCGTTCGGTGTGTCGAAGTTCTTGCCGATGTTGAGGCCGAGCACGCCCTGGTAGCGCGACTGCGAGACGTTGTGCAGGAACGTGTCGAGCCCCGCATTGTTGAAGCCCATCCGATTGATCAGCGCATCGGCGGACGGAAGGCGAAACAGCCGCGGCTTCGGATTGCCCGGCTGCGCGCGCGGCGTTACCGTGCCGCATTCGATATGGCCGAAGCCGATCGCCGCGAGCCCATCGATGTGCTCGGCATTCTTGTCGAGACCCGCTGCAAGCCCGATGCGATTCGGGAACGTGATACCCATCGCCTCGACAGGGTCGGCCGCGACGCGCGGCAACGAAAGCTTCGCCAGATGCAATCGCGAGGCAGCGTCGAGCGCAGAAAGCGAAAGCGAATGCGCCTGCTCGGGCTCGAGCGAAAACAAAAGCGGGCGTAGAAGCGGATACAGCATCGCGAAACAAGGCGGCGCGATGATAACATCCGCGCGCTTCGTTCTTACATCGATCTCTTGTCACTTCGCTTTTCTCGCGCGAACTTGTGCGTGCTCGCGCTTGCGATCACGGTATCCGTCCCGGCGGACGCGCAATCGTCGCGGCGTTCCGCCGAGCAACGCGCGAGCTTGCTCGATCGCGACGACGTGCGCGCGTTCATCGAGGAAATGCGAGTCGAGCATGGCTTCGATTCACGCGACGTCGCGCGCTGGCTCGCCGCGGCGAAATTGCAGCCGCGGGTCGTCGAGTTGATGAACCGACCAATCGTCGAGCCGCCGAAATGGTTCGAGTACGCGCCACAGTTTCTCGCGCAAGCGCGGGTCGATGCGGGGATCGCTTTCTGGAGCGCGAACGTCGAGGCGCTGCAACGCGCTGAAAGCGCAACTGGTGTGCCGGCCGAGGTTATCGTCGCGATCATCGGCATCGAGACCTACTTCGGTCGTTACGGTGGCAGTCATCGTGTCATCGACGCGCTCACAACGCTTGCGTTCGACTATCCGCGCCGCGCGCAATTCTTTCGCGGCGAGTTGAAGGAGTACTTCGTCCTCGCGCGTGAGCAGGGCTTTTCGCCGCTCGCGGTGCGTGGCTCGTTCGCCGGCGCGATGGGCTTGCCGCAATTCATGCCGGGTAGCTATCGACGCTATGCAATCGATTTCGACGGAACGGGACGCGTCGACTTGTTTAGCAGCGCGTCCGATGCGATCGGCAGCGTCGCGAACTATCTCGCGCGTCACGATTGGCAACGCGGGCAACCTGCGCTCGTTGCGGCGCGCATCGCGCCGGGCGAGATCGATGCGATTACGCGACGAGTCGAGGGCGGCCTGGCGGAACGCAGGCTTGCGTCGCTGTGGGCTTCCGATGGGGTGACGCCGGTCGCGTGGCCGGGCGGGATGGGTCCCGAGCCGCTCGGCTTGTTGCTCCTCGAAGAATCCAAAAGCGAATCGAGCTACTGGATCGCGTGTCACAACTTCTACGTGATCATGCGCTACAACCGCAGCCGGCTTTACGCGAGCGCAGTCTGGCAACTTGCGCAAGTGCTTCGTGAGGCACGCTAGCACTTATCGTCGCTGCATCAGCGCACGAGCATGCGCAACGAGCGACTGCGTGGACGCGTCGACGCTGTGCGGCAGCAACTCGTCGTCGACAAGCGCGCCCGCAATCGGCCTGGCGAGCGCCTTGCCCAGTTCCACACCCCATTGATCGAACGCGTTGACGCCGTGCAGCAGCGACTCGACGTACGTGCGATGCTCGTAGAGCGCGATCAACGCGCCGACGTTGTACGCGTCCACTTGTGGAATCAGCAGCGTCGTCGAAGGGCGGTTGCCCGGACACACGCGCGCGGCGACGGCTGCATCGAGAGCAGCGCCAGTGAGGCCGCTTTGCGCCAGCTCGCGCCGTATCGTTGCCGGCGAGCGTCCGACCAGCAGCGCCTGCGCCTGCGCGAGCGCGTTGGCCACCAGCAATTGCTGTTGCTCGCCGATCGGATTGCGCGCGCGCACCGGAACGACGAACTCGACCGGCACGACGGGCGTGCCCTGATGCAGCCACTGGAAGAACGAATGCTGTGCGTCGGTTCCGGTGCCTCCCCACAGCGATGGTGATGAGGGACCCTGCAGCGTCGAGCCGTCCCGCGTCACGCGCTTGCCATTGCTCTCCAGCACGAGCTGTTGGAGGTAATCGGGCAGGCGTCGGAGCGCATGTGCGTAGGGAATCACGAGACGTTGCGGCGCGCCCATCCAGCGCGCGTTCCACCACGCGACCAGCGCGAGGAGTATCGCGAGATTGCGATCCGACGGCGTGCTTTTCACGTGCTCGTCGATTGCCGCGGCGCCCTCGAGCATGCGATCGAACACGTCGTAGCCGTTTGCAATCGCAATCGGTAACCCCACGGCGGACCACAGCGAATAGCGACCGCCGACCCAATCCCACATGGGAAGCACGTTGTCGGGATCGACACCGAAGCGCTCGGCTTCCGCAACGTTCGCCGTGACGCCAATGAGATGCGGCGCGAGCGCTTCGCGAGGCAGTTCGCGAGCCAGCCAGTCGCGCGCCGATTTCGCGTTTGCGAGCGTTTCGATCGTCGTGAAGGTTTTCGACGTGACGATGAAAAGCGTGGTCGCGGGATCGCGTCGCGCGAGCTCGCGCGAAAGCGCCTCGGGGTCGACGTTCGCCACGAACGCGACGTCCATATCCGAAGCGTCACCTTGAAGCGCATCGCACACGAAGCGCGGCCCGAGATCCGATCCGCCAATGCCGAGATTGATGACGCTTCGAATCGGCCGACCCTTTGCGCCGAGCCATGCACCGCTACGAACGCGCTCGGCGATTTCGCGCATGCGAGCCTGGGTCGCGCGAATCTTCGGTATGACATCTTCGCCACCGACGCGAAGCGCTGCGTCGCCGCGCTGACGCAACGCCGTGTGTAGCGCCGGTCGCTCTTCCGACAGATTGATCCGCTCACCGCAAAACAGCGCTTCGATCCATGCGCGCACGCCGATCGTCTCGGCGTGCGTGAGCAATGCATCGAGTGCGGTGGCCGTAAGACGTTCCTTGCTGACGTCGACGCGCCATTCACCCCAATCGAAAGTCAACGCAGAAGCGCGCGCTGGATCGTTTGCAAACAACTCGCCAACGGACGCGCTGGACAGCGTTCGGGCCTGGGCGAGGAGGGCTTCGGA
>DATLOI010000016.1:0-19047 GCA_035536295.1 Casimicrobiaceae bacterium | reverse complement strand
ATGGATGGTCGGGCTCGGCAAACCCCTCGCGTTGGGCCTTTTCTTGTTGAGCACAACGCTAGCGGTCATCGGCTATGCGGTGGTTAATTTCGCGTGGCGCTGGCAAACCGCGTGGCAATGGCAGCGGCGGTCCAAAAGGCGCGCGAGGACGACAATCCAATGAAAGAGCCGAACTACTGGTCGACCGCACTTGCGGCATTGCGGCGCGCGGACCCGGTGATGGCGCGACTGATCGACGCCTATCCGGGTCTTTATCTCACGCGACGCAGCGATGCGTTCACCGCATTGTGCCGTGCGATTTCGGGACAGCAGATTTCGGTGAAGGCGGCCGATGCGATCTGGCGACGTTTTGTTGCACGCGTCGTACTTGAAGAGCCCGATGCGCCCTTTCCCGAACTCGATCCCGCGCGCGTAGCCACGCTTTCACCCGTAGCGATGCGCGAGTGCGGATTCTCGGTTCGCAAGGGCGAATATCTACGCGACCTGGCGATGCACTTCGTCAGCGGCCGCCTCGATCCGAAACATTGGCGCAGCCTCGATGATGAAGCGCTGATCGAGGCTTTGTGCGACGTCAAAGGCATCGGCCGCTGGACCGCCGAGATGTTTCTCATCTTTCACGAGCTTCGGCCCGACGTGTTTCCGATCGACGACCTGGGACTGCAAAAGGCTATCGCGCATAACTTTCATGGTGGACGGCGCGTGACCGTCAGGACGATGCGGCGTCACGGCAATCGCTGGAAGCCGTGGCGCAGTGTGGCGACGTGGTATTTGTGGAGATCGTTGGATCCGATTGCGGTGGAGTATTGAACGCTTGCGGCTGATACACGACTAGCTCGTCGCTATAGCGGCGTCTTGTTCCGCGTCCGTGGAATTGCGCTTCGAAGCCTTGCTGTCTGACGACTTCTTCGCAGCGTCGCTGGAAGGTAACTGCCCCGCTTGTCCCTCCTCCACATAGCGCGCGACCAGCGCTCCGACAAAAAACGCGACCGCCGAGTAGTTGACCCAGATCAGCACGACGGCGAGTGAGCCCGCCGCGCCAAACGCGGCCACCGCATCGGTATGGCCAAGATAGAGCCCGATCAAGATCCGTCCAACCGCGAACAGGATCGTCGATGCCACCGAGCCGATCAGAATCGCGGTCTTGGTGAGCTTGCGCTCGGGCAGCATTCGATAGATCACATAGAACAGCGCGAACGTTCCGCCAAAGCTCAACACCGCGCCTATCAACCTGCCGATCCACACGGCTTCGACTGCGAACCACTTCGTCAAGAGGTCCGAGGTCACTGCAAGCGCTGCATTGGCAAGCAGCGTGATCAGAAGCAGGAATCCAAGACTCACCACGACGCCGAACGACAGCACTCGTGCACGGATCGTTTGCCAAATCGTGAGGTTCGGCGGCGGATCCTGGGCAAGAAGATCGTCGAGGCTTCCCTTCAATTCGTTGAAAACCGTCGTCGCGCCGATCGCTGCAACGATGAACCCGAACGCGACCGACCAGCCGGCCTTGTCCTCGTTCGATTGCTCGAGCATGCCTTCGATCAGCGCGCCGCCCTGCTCGCCCAGAAGAGCGGTTGCCTGGGTCTGGAGTTGCCCGCGCAGTGTCTCGGTGTCGACGATCAGCCCGAACAGCATCGTCAACAGCAGCACGATCGGCGCGAGGGAGAACGCCGTGTAGAACGA
The DNA here is from genome assembly GCA_035536295.1 of Casimicrobiaceae bacterium. Lineage (GTDB taxonomy): Bacteria > Pseudomonadota > Gammaproteobacteria > Burkholderiales > Casimicrobiaceae > VBCG01. Next base: position 17,367 of record DATLOI010000016.1, on the reverse strand, counting down.
GAGCGCAGCAGTCTTTCGCATGACCGCTTCCTCGCCCCACCATTTCGCAACCATCTTGAGCAAGCCTTTCCACCAGGCAAGCTTGCCGAATTGCGGATCAGTACCGGCGCTGACGGCCTTCGCGGAGGTTTCTGACGATCCCGCGGACCTGCGGGCTGGTTGCGATCCTGAATACGGTTCCGGCGAGCCCTGCGAGCGAGGCCCATCGAACCCCCCTCCGTGGATCGGGACTACGAGCGTCGCGCAGCTCTTCGTAGTAGCGCAATCGCCGGGCCCTCGGCGTGAAGCGACGCGCCACCAGCAGCGCGACCACGCCTGCGCCAATCGCGGCCGCGACCGGAATCATCTTGCTCGCGGAGTCGTTCACGGCGAGCGCCGACTCGCGCGCATCGTCCAGGAGACGCGTGCGCCGGTTCTCGAGGCGTCGCTCGACCGACGCGATGCGCTCGTGCAGCTTGGTGTGGCTAGGCTTTGACTTCGTCGCTTCCATGATCGGCTTCGTCCTCGGCTCTGGCGGTGGCTTTGAGTTGTCTCAGCGTGGCGCTGAACATGAGATCGGGCAGGTGCTTCATCACGTACCACACGATGACACCAGCGATCGCAATGCACGCCGCGGCTCCGATCAACAGCGCGACCGGCCACGACACGACCTCGGTGAGCCAGACGATCAGAGCGGCGACGATGCCGAGCCAGGCGGTAGCGGCGAGAACTGACACAAAAACAGCCGCGGCCACGATGCGCACGAAAGCCTGCTGAGCGCTTTGCGCCTCCAAGAGCGCAAGCTCGAGATGATCGTGCGCAACGAGCCGTAAATCGAGCGCGAGCCGGCGGATCCGATCGGGCCACCCCGTTGGTATTCGCGCGTTGCCGGCGGGAGTCGCGGCGTCGGAGAAAGCATCGTAAGCGGGAGTTGCCACGTGGGAACCTTCGTGTCGTAAGGAGCGGGCTGAAGTGTGCAACGGGCGTGCCACCATCGTACCCCGGCGCCGCCGCCGTGCAAGTCGTCGGGCCCGGTTCCCGCAACAGGCGGGCCATACCGGACAGCATGGAAAGTACGCGATCGGTGTCGGAAGACAACCGACAGTTCGCTAAGCGCCTCGGCGAGGCGCCGCCGCCGGTTGACCTCGGCAAATGCGTCGGGTAGAAGTGCCCTTCCATCATGAAAGCACCCGTTGCCGCGCGCTACGACGGTCCGCGCGCGCTCGCCCAGGCGCTGTCGCAGCTGGCCCAAAACGACGGCGCGACCGCACAATTCGTGCGCGAAGGCCTGCGTGCGGATGCCGAGTATCGCGATCTCGGCCTTGCGCAGGCCACCGGCGGGCGCATCGGGGCGAAGCACATTCGCGCGATCGGGCCGCTGGCCGCGCCGACCGGCTGGCATTGGCACGATATGACCGCGCATTTCGTCTTTGTGCTCAAGGGCTCGCTGACGTTTCGCTTTGCTGGCGTCGACGAGGACGTTGTCGTCAATGCCGGCTCGGGACTCTCGCAGCCGGCCGGCGTCGCTCACAACGTGATCGCCCGCTCTGACGATCTCGAAGTGCTCGAGATCAACATGCCGGCCGAATACGGCACGTGGGAGCTTGCCTCGCCCCCGGCGCCGTGGGACCGACGATGAACGCGCCGGCGCTGGCAGTTGCATCGCCACAGCGCACTTCGCGCACTGTCGCAATCAGTGCATGGTTGCGCAAGCGCGCCGGCGCGCTGCTGATTTTCGTTGCGCTGTTCCTGCTGTGGGAGTTCGCGGTGCGGTTGTTCGGCATCAAGGAGTACCTGTTGCCGCCGCCATCGAAAGTCTGGACCGAATTCTGGAAGCGCCACGAGCTCGTGATGGCAGGCGCATGGGTCACCACGCAGGAGATGCTCGCAGGCTATGCGCTCGCGATTGTCGTCAGTGTTCCGCTTGCGCTATGGATCGCCTGGTCTCGCTTCATGGAGCAGTCCGTCTATCCGGTGATCGTATTTCTTCAGATCATTCCCAAGATCGCGATCGCACCACTCTTCATCATCTGGTTCGGATTTGGATTCACGCCGAAGCTTCTGGTCGTGTTCCTGCTGTGCTTTTTCCCGATCGTCGTCGCGAGCATCGCCGGGTTCAAGAGTGCGGACAAGGACGTGATGGACTTCGCACGAACGACGGGCGCGTCGGGTGTGCGCTTGTTTCTCAAGATTCGCTTGCCCCAGGCGCTGCCGCATATCTTCACAGGGTTGAAAGTAGGCGCGGCGCTCGCTGCGACGGCGGCGGTCGTCGCCGAATTCGTCGCCTCCGACAAAGGGCTGGGTTATCTGTTGCTGCAGTACAACGGCCAGCTCGAGACGCCGATGGTGTTCGCGACGATCGTCCTTCTGTCCTTGATCGGGTTGATCGTCTACTACGCCGTCGAGATCCTCGAACGCGTCGCGATTCCCTGGCATGTGTCGCAGCAAGGCGCTGCGCACGATGCAACGCTTTAAGTTCAATCGAGCAATTCAAACGAGGAGGAATGATGTCGATGCAAATCAAGTTCCCACGCGTCTTGGCAGCGCTCGCGGCGACGTTCACGCTTTGCGCATCGCCATTCACTGCCGCGCAAGACAAGGTGTCGTTGCGACTCAACTGGTATCTCGGCGGCCTGCACGTCCCGTTCTATTACGGCAAGGATCGCGGGTTCTTCGCTGCGGAAGGCATCGACCTTACGATCAACGAAGGTCGCGGATCGGCGAACACCGTGCAAGTCGTCGCAGCGGGCTCGGATACGTTCGGCATGGCGGATTCCTCTTCGGTGATCCTGACCGCGGCGCGCGGCGCCGAGATCAGATCGGTGATGTCGCTCTTGAACTCGACCGGGTTTGCGGTGGTATCGCTTGCTGAGACGAAGCTCAAGACGCCGAAGGATCTCGAAGGCAAACGCGTCGCCGTTTCACCCGGCGATCCGCTCGGCTCGCTTTTGCAAGCCGTGTGCAAAGCCAACAACGTCGACTGCGGCAAGATCTCGATGGTGCAAGTCGATCCCGCGGCGAAAGTCGTCACCGTTCTGGAAAAGAAGGCTGATGCGCTGCTTGGCGGCGCGGACGACCAGTACTTCCTCATCAAGCAACGCGGCGTCGAGCCGGCGGCGATGCGCTACGCCGACTGGGGCGCGAACATCGTCGGCATGACGATCGTCGCCAAGACCGAGACGTTGCAAAAGAACCCCGAACTGGTGCGTCGCTTCGTGCGCGCGTCGATCAAGTCATGGGAGGAAGCGAAGAAGAATCCAGGCGCGGCGGTGGACGCGGCGCTCAAGGTGAAGTCCGATCTCAATCGCCAGTCGACGCTCGATCAGCTGATGGTCGATATCGAGTTGCTCGACTCGAAAAACTCGAAAGGCCGCATCGGCTGGGGCGCACAGGCCGACTGGGATCAGACGCTGAATATCCTGAAGCAGTACCGCGAGCTGAAAACCGATCAGGGCTGGACGGCTTTTCATACGAACGAATTCCTTCCGAAGTAACACGCTGCGGTCGAGCACGATGAATCTGCGCGTCGTGCCCAAGGCGGGCGATAGCGAGGCGAAGCGCCCGGGCTCTGTTGCCGAACACGGCTACGTCCAGTTGACCGGCGTTACGAAGACCTATCGACGCGGGCACGGCGCCGCGGCGCGCGAGACCCACGCGCTCGAAGCCATCGATCTTGCGATCGGTGAAGGCGAGTTCGTTGCCATCGTCGGACCGTCGGGATGCGGCAAGAGCACGCTGCTTCGCCTCGTCGCTGGTTTGCACCTCGCTTCATCGGGTGAGACGCGTGTCGGCGGGCGGCTGGTCGATCGTGCGCAGACCGATGTGGGCGTCGTATTTCAAAGCCCGGTGCTCCTCGACTGGCGCAATGCGCTCGACAATGTGCTCGTGCAAGTCGAGTTGCGCGGGCTTAATCCGCGTGCCTATCGCGATCGCGCGCTACGCCTTCTGGCGCAAGTCGGGCTCGCCGATTTCGCCGACCGCTTTCCGCATGAACTATCCGGCGGGATGCGACAGCGCGTTGCAATCGCCCGTGCATTGATCCACGATGCGCCGCTGTTGCTGATGGACGAGCCGTTCGGCGCGCTCGATGCGCTGACGCGTGAGCAGATGCGCCTCGATCTCGAATCGTTGTGGCTGTCCACCAAGAAGACGGTGCTGTTCATCACGCATTCGATCGACGAAGCCGTGCTTCTTGCCGATCGCGTCGTCGTCATGAGCCCGCGTCCCGGTCGCATCGAGCGCGTGATGGACATTCGTTTAACAAGACCGCGCGGACTCGACGCGCGCCGTCATCCCGCGTTCGTCGAAGCAAGCGAGCGCATCACCGAAATTTTCCTCGCGCGCGGCGTGCTGCACGGCGTGGCGAGCGCGACCGGAGCCACATGATGACTTTCGTGCTCGAGGGGATCGTCGCCGCGCCGTTTCTGCCGATGCTGCCGGACGCCTCGATCGACTGGACAACACTTCCGCGCTACATCGGCTGGATCGCATCACAGCAACCGACCGCGATCGCGATGAACATGGATGCGAGCGAAGGTCCTTCGCTCGATCGCGACGAGCAGCTCGAAGTGATGCGCGTGTGTCGCGAGGCGATCGGCAATGCGTGCCCTCTCGTGTCGGGATTGATCAGCGGATCGACGCGTGACGCCTTGCGCTGGGGGAATGAATTGAAGCGCGCGGGCGCGCAAGGTTTAGCAGTGTTCCCGCCGTTTCCAACCTTCCTCGGCAATCCGGTTCCCTCGGAGATGATCTTTCAGTATCACAAGGCGATTGCCGACGGCGTCGATCTGCCGTTGATCGCGTTTCAATTTCCAAAGGCGTTCGGTCCCGATTTTCCGCCGGACACGCTCGCGCGTCTCGCGTCGATTCCACAAGTCGTCGGTTTGAAAGAAGCCTCGTTCGACACGACCAAGACGATCGAAACCATCGACGCCGCGAAAAAGCTGCCGCGCAAGCTCGGGATCCTCACAGGCAGTGACACGTTCATTTGGGAAGCGATGCTGATGGGCTGCGACGGCGCGTTGATTGGCTTCGCCGGTACCGCAACCGATCAGTTGATTGAAATGCATCACGCGGCCGAGAGTCGCGACTACGCTCGTGGCGCTGCGATCTGGGAGCGGCTCGGTCCGCTCGCGCGCTTTTGCTGGCGCGCACCGATCCGTGACTATCGGCCGCGCATGAAGGAAGTGCTGAAATTGCAGGGGATGTTTCCGCATGCGACGGTGCGCGCGCCACAGTTGGGCATCGACGATTCCGAGCGGGTCGAGCTTGCGCGGCTCGTGCGAGGCGCTGGCCTCATGCCAGCCGCGCCGCTAAGAGCAGTGGGCGGTTAGCGCGTTTACCGGTGAAGGGCTGCCGAGTACCCGTCCGTCGCACTCCCTCGTCGCCAGCGTTGAAGTAAGCACGTTGTATCCAACGCCCGACGCCCGTCAGGCGGGCGTTGTCAACGTTGTAGTCTATGCTAGTGTCATATGACGCCGGCATAGAACCGGCTCGTCCAAATCTCCGAGGGAACCCCATGAGCCGCATTCGCTGGATGTTTGCTGCGCTGTGCCTGGCGCTTTCAGCCTCCGCTTACCCGCATGTCGTCGTCAAGGCCAGCAATCCGTCGCTGCCGCCACAAGCATCTCCGCAGGCATCGATAGCGCGCGGCCTGACGACCAACCTCACCACGTTGCAAGCGCAGTACAACGCCGCGTCGGAGCACGGTAAAGGTCCGCTCGCCGCGCAGATCGTCGCCGTCTCGAAGCAGCGCCACGAGGCCTTGGTTGCGCTGGCGCCGGTCGATCCTGCCGAAGTATTGCGCGTCCGGATTCCCCCGGACGTGCTGGCAGGGTTGCCTCCGCAGGCGATTCCATGGCTCGAGCGATCCGCCGACGAAAGCGGCGATCTCGAAATCCTGCACGTCGATCACGTCAATCCGGCGAACGACTATTTCGTCCAGACGTTGACGACGACCAAGGGACGCCATCCGCTGTTTGTCGCGGGCGATCTCGGCAACCTCTTGACCGGCGCCAAGGTGCGTGTGAAGGGCGTGTGGATCGGCGACGCGTTGGTCGCAGCAGCGTCGGACATGACGGTAACCAAGGCGAGCGCGCTGCCGAATACGCTCGGCGTGCAGCGCACGCTCGTCATCCTGGTGAACTTCAGAGACGCGCCGACGCAACCGTACACCGCGGCCGACGCACGCAGCGTCGTGTTCGGAACGACAAGCGATTTCGATTACGAGAATTCGTATCAGCAGACGACGGTCGCAGGGGATGTCGCGGGCTGGTACACGATCGCGTCGACCAGCGCGACCTGCGACTACAACACGATCGCGACGCAAGCGAAGCAGGCTGCGAGCTCCGGTGGATTCAATCTGTCGAACTACATGCGGCACGTCTATGTGTTCCCGGCGAACGCATGCGGCTGGTGGGGACTTGGCACCGTCGGCGGGAATCCCTCGCAAGCATGGATCCATACGCGCTGGGGCTTCACGCTGGGTGTTGTCGGTCACGAGATGGGACACAACCTGGGCCTCTGGCACTCGCATTCGATGGATTGCGGCAGCGAAGTCCTTGCGACCAGTGGCTGCTCGACTTCCGACTACGGCGACGTGTTCGACTTGATGGGTGACAGTTACAGCGCGCACTTCAACGCGTTCCAGAAAGAGCGTCTCGGCTGGTTGAACTCCGGCGTGTCGCCGCCCTTGACGACACTCTCGACACATCCCGGAACGACGACGCATTCGATCGCGCCGTTCGAGCTCTCCCGCAACACGCAATCACGCGCACTCAAGATTCCGCGCGGAACCGCGTGCGCTGCCACCAACGAATGGTTGTATGTCGAAGCGCGGTCGGGCATGAGCGGTGTTCTGGTGCACAAGGCCACCGAAGGCAACGGCAACAGCAGCTATTTGCTCGACATGACGCCGTGGACGGACTCATGGTCGGACTCCGGATTGATGGCCGGACAGAGCTTCACCGATTCGCTGACCGGGCTTGTTATCGCACCGCTTTCCGTGGGAAGCGCGGGTGCACAGATCAACGTGACGTTCCCTCCGTCGTCCTGCACGCGCGCCGCACCACGCGTGTCGATGTCACCGACGGGCACGGTGTGGACCAGCGCCGGTGCCGCGATCAACTATGCGGTGTCGGTGACGAATCAAGACAGCTGCGGCTGCGCGGCGACGACTTACGACGTGGCAGGAGGCGTGCCGAGCGGTTGGAGCTCGACGAATTCGCGAACGGCAAGTGTCGGTCCCGGTGCGTCGACATCGACTTCGATCGTCGTGACAAGCCCGAGCTCGGCTGCGGCGGCGTTCTACGACGTCGCGATGAATGCGGCGAACAGCACTGCATCGTCGATGGTGGGCTCGGCCACGGGAACCGTGTCGATCGCGTCAGGGTCCTCGATTACCGTGGGAGCGGCTACCGACAGGTCGCTCTACACGTTGCCGACCAAAGGCAACGGAAACGTCAACGTCATCATCACGACGACCGTGCGATCCGCTGGAAGCCCGGTGAGCGGCGCGAGTGTGAGCGTGGATGTCCGCGATCCGAATAACGCCGTCAAGACTTTGACCGGCACGACAGCAAGCAACGGCAGCGTCTCGCTGACCTATGGCATGCGCGCGCGTCAGGCGGCGAAGGGGACCTATACGATCACGAGCCGTGCGTCGATGGGCGGGGTGAACGGGAGTGCCAGCGCGAGTTTCGTGGTGAATTGATTGGTTCAAGGGGTCATCCCGAGGCTCGCTCGGGATGACCCCGACCCTCGCGAGTCTTATGCGCCGGTTTGCACCTTGGCCGACGCAACGAGGCCATGTCGCATCGCGAACAGGGCAAGCGCGAGCCGGTCGGGCACCTGCAGCTTCGCGAAGATCGACGTCAAGTGATGGCGCACGGTGTTGTCGCTGATCCCGAGACGCGCTGCGATGGCCTTGTTGTTGCAGCCGCTGCCAACGCTTTTCACCACTTCGAGCTCGCGCGCGGTGAGCAACTCGATGCGTCTGCCCGTGGAATCGACGGGACGCGCCGTGCTATGCGAGGCGAGCGTGACGACGAGCTGCGACATCGAATCGCGTCCAATCCACACTTCACCGGCCACAACTCGTCGAATGGCGATGGCAAGCTCGCTGCCCGGCTTGTCCTTCGTAAATACGCCCGAAGCGCCCAGCAAGACGAATTCGTGAGCGCGCTCGCTGTCGCAAGACGACGTTACGACGACGACATGCGCAGCAGGCCAGTTCTGCTTGGTCTGACGAAGAAGCACTGCTGCCTGCGCGCCATCCGTGTCGATATCGAGGACGATCGCGGTCGGGCCGTCGACGCCCGAATGCATCAGCCTATCGAGATCGTCCGCAGACATCGTCTGCATATCGGGCTGTCGCTCGATGATGGCGCGCAGCCCGTCGCGCAGCAACGGCTCTCCGCCGAAGAGCGCGACGCGGATCGGCATTGCGCCGACCGCATCGGAAACAACGTGTCTGTTGCGCTCGTTCATGGCTTCTTTTCGGCGTATCGTTCGAAGCGTACAAACAGTTTCCCACCCGCGGAAAGGGAAAATTCTGCAACTTTGCCGCTCAATAATCAACAAAATCGGCAGGCGCGCGGCATTTCGACCAAAGTCCGACTATTTCGTCCGGAAGTCAGAGGCAAGGCGTCAGACACCAGGGTCTTGAAAGAAGAGGCCGGTCAGCGCAGTCGCGCTCGCGAGTGTCAGCGCAACCAGTGCGCCGCCGCGAGCGCAACCGCAGCCGGAATCGCGAAGACTGCGAGAAATATCGGCAGCTCCTCGCCGATCGAGTAGCCCGCCCGCGCAACACCGATGTACGCGTTGGCCGCCGCGACGACGAGCCATAGCGGAACGAAGATCTTCGCGGCAAGCGGGTACGCGAATGCAGCCTGCCACCGGTCCCGCGCGCAATCAGCGCCAGGATGGCAAACGCTGCCACACCGCCGAGAATGAAGGAGAGCGTACGCAAGACGATTTCTCCTTGACAGGTTGTGCATCACGACATGGTCACCCTTAAGATCATGTCAGTCTTCCATCCATCAAATGCAGCGTCCGATCCGCGCGGCCCGCGAGCTCCGGATCGTGCGTCACGATGACAAGCGCCGTGCCGACGGCGCGATTGAGCTCCAGCATCAGGTCGAATACCTGCCCGGCCGTGCGCCGATCGAGGTTGCCGGTCGGCTCGTCGGCAAGCAAGCATTTCGGATGCGTGACCAGCGCGCGCGCGAGTGCGACGCGCTGACGCTCGCCTCCGGAAAGTTCGCCGGGGACGTGGCGAAAGCGGTGCGCGAGTCCAACCTTGTCGAGCATCGCCTCGGCAGCCTGCTTTGCTTGCGGCGGCGGCGTGCGCCGAATCACCAGCGGCATCGCAACATTCTCGACCGCCGTGAACTCGGGTAACAGATGATGAAACTGGTAGATGAAGCCCAGCGCGCGATTGCGCACGCGTCCGCGCTCGGCTTCGGACAACGACTGGAACGTGCGACCTTCGACGAGGACATCGCCACGAGTTGGCGCATCGAGCCCGCCGAGGAGATGCAACAATGTGCTCTTGCCCGAACCCGATGCACCGACGATCGCGATGCGCTCGCCGCTCTCGACATCGAGATCGACGCCGTTCAGGACGACGACATCGAGAGGTCCGCCGGTGTAGGTCTTCGCGAGATCACGACACGCCAGAACCGCCACGTCACTCATACCGCAGCGCCGCCGCGGGATTGACGCGCGCCGCTTTCCACGCGGGATACAGCGTTGCAACCAGCGCGAGCGCAAGCGCGATCAGCGCGATCGTCGTTACGTCGGCGGTTTGCAGCTCCGACGGAAGGTCGCTGATGTAATAGACCGATCGGTCGAGAAAGCGAATGCCGAACGCGCGCTCGATCGCAGGCACGACGACGTCGATATTCGCGGCGAGGAGAACGCCGCCGACCACCCCTATCAACGTGCCGATGATCCCGATCAGCGCACCCTGAATGACGAAGATCGCGAGAATCGACGATGGCGCGGCGCCAAGCGTGCGCAGGATCGCGATGTCGGCTTGCTTGTCGGTGACGACCATCACCTGCGCCGAGACGATGTTGAATGCAGCGACCGCAACGATCAGCGTGAGGATGATGAACATTACGCGCTTCTCGATCGCAACGGCGCGAAAGAAATTCGCGTGAGAAAGCGTCCAGTCGCGCACGTCGACGTCGGCATCGAGCGTGCGCGCAAGCGTGCGCGAGACCTCTGGCGCGGCGAATAGATCATCGAGCTTCAGGCGCACGCCACTCACGCCTTGCATGCGATAGAGGCGCTGCGCGTCGTCAATGTGAATCAAGGCAAGGCCACTGTCGAACTCGAACATGCCGATCTCGAACATGCCGACGACGCGGAAGCTGCGCACACGCGGCAGCGTTCCCGCAGGCGTTACCGTTCCTTGTGGCGTGATGAGGACGATCGAATCGCCCAATCGCACGCCGAGCCCGCGCGCAAGCTCGCTGCCAAGCACGATGCCGAATTCACCGGGCGCAAGATCGGTGAGTCGCCCCCATCGCATGTGCTTGCCGATGTCGGCCACCGTGTCTTCGAGCGACGGGTCGATGCCGCGAACCAGGACGCCGCGATTCACGTCACCCGCCGACAACATCGCCTGGCCGAGCACGTAGGGTGCAGCCGCTTCGACGTGTGCATTGCCGCGCGATGCCTTCGCGATCGCCTGCCAGTCGCGAAGCTCGGGAACCCCGCGAATCTCGACGTGCGATGCAACCGAGAGGATGCGGTTGCGAAGCTCGTGCTGGAAGCCGTTCATCACCGACAGCACCACGATCAGCGCGGCGACGCCTAGCGCGATGCCGGCCATCGAGATCAGCGCGATGAACGAGATGAACGTGTTGCGCCCGGAGCCTTTGCGCGCACGCGTGTAGCGCAGTCCGACCGCCAGTTCGTAGGGAGACATTTCGAAGAATGCGCAATCGTCCGAAGCGACGATTACGAAGCGCGGCGGATTATCGCATGCTAGTGTGACCCATCGAACTAGAGATCTTGCGTTGATGTCGCTTCGATGCGCCTTGTGCTTCTCGCCCCCAGCCTTCTTGCACAACCGCCCGACGCGCTCGCCGCGATCGGCGAGCTGGCACGGCTCTCGTTTTCATCGCGCAAGACTGCGACGAATCTCGATGCTGCGCTTCTCGATGCATTGGGAATCGACGCGCCCGTCGCACCGCTGGCGGCGCTCGGGGCCGGCGTCGATGTCGGCGCGCGCTTCGTGATGCGCGCCGATCCGATCTCGATGACCGTCATGCGCGACGACGTGCGCATCGATGCGCGCGTCGACGATCTCGATCCCAGCGAAGCGGCAAGCCTTCAACGACTTCTGAACGACCATTTCGCGCTCGATGGGCTTGAATTCATCGCCGCGCGTCGCAATGAATGGTTTGTTGCGAGCCCTCGACGATTCGATGTTCGCACCACGGCGCTCGACGCGTCGATCGGGTGCGCGTTGCGCGATCGGTTGCCGGCGGGGCCCGATGGAGCGCACTGGCGACGCTGGTTCACCGAGACGCAAATGCTGCTTTTCGAACACGCGCTCGGGAATCGTGTCACGCGACCGGTCAACGGCGCGTGGTTTTCCGAGGGGGGCGTACTGCCTGCACGATTGCTGCATACCGATCTGGACATTCACGCGACTAACGAGCGCGCCGGCAACCTGGCGCGCGGGATTGCGAAACTGGATGGAAAATCGTCGCTTTTGCCAACGTCGTTGCCCTCGCCTGCCCAATCTTCCCGCGACATGATCGCGATCGTCGAATCGATTGCGAATGCGGATCGACTTGCACGGTTCATTCGCGCGTGGCTCGCGCCGGCAATCCAGCTGCTGGATGCAAAACGCGTGACCGAGCTCATGGTGATCGCCGATGGTCACGGCAGCGCAGCGTGCTGGATGGTCGGCCGGCGCGGCTGGATCAGTCGTCTGCGCTCGCGTTCGAGTCCTTTCGCAGTACCGAATCGGTGAGCATCGCGATCGTTCGACGCGTCGTTCCTGCCAGCTCCGAAATGCTGGCCGAGTCCGGCGTGAGTCGCGTGCTGGCCCGGATTTACGCGTCACGCGGAATCGCGTCACCGCACGAGCTCGATTGCGGATTGTCGTCGCTGCCGGCTTATCGAGCCTTGAGAAACATCGACGCTGCGGCTGAGCGGCTCGCCGATGCGATAGGGAATCGCGAGCGCATCGCGATCGTCGCCGACTACGATGCCGATGGCGCGACGGCTTGCGCAGTGGGGGTGCGCGGCTTGCGGGCTCTCGGCGGTGACGTCGACTTCGTCGTGCCGAACCGCTTCGAGTTCGGTTATGGGTTGACGCCGGAGATCGTCGCACTCGCGCAGGCAAAAGCACCGAAGTTGATCGTGACGGTCGATAACGGCATCGCAAGCCACGAAGGAATCGCGGCGGCGGCGCAGCTTGGCATCGACGTGCTCGTCACCGATCACCATCTTCCCGGTGACCGCCTCCCGACGCCGGCGATCATCGTCAATCCCAATCAGGCCGAGTGCGAGTTCCCCAGTAAGCACATCGCGGGTGTCGGCGTGATGTTCTACGTTCTCGCGGCAACGCGCGCGAAAATGCGCGGGCGTGGGGCTTTGAACGGAGACGGTCCGAACCTCGGTTCGCTTTTGGATCTCGTTGCGCTCGGAACGGTGGCCGACGTGGTGAAGCTCGATCAGGTGAATCGGATCCTGGTCGAGCAGGGCTTGCGACGGATTCGTGCGGGACGCGCGCAATCCGGAATCGCCGCATTGTTTCGCGTCGCCGGCAAGGACACGCGGCGAGCGACGGCCACGGATCTCGGATTCGTCGCAGGGCCGCGCCTCAATGCAGCGGGACGCTTGGCCGACATGTCGATCGGGATTCGCTGTCTCTTGAGCGACCGCGACGACGAAGCGATGGCGCTCGCCCACGAGCTCGATTGCCTCAATCGCGAGCGGCGTGAGGTCGAAGCGACGATCGAAAGCGAAGCAATCGCCGCGCTCGAGACCGTCGATGCGTCGAACGATGCGCATTCGCTTTGCCTGTATCGGCCGGAATGGCATCAGGGTGTGGTGGGCATCGTCGCATCGCGCCTGAAAGATCGCTTTCATCGACCGGCGATCGTGTTCGCACGCGGAACCAATGGCGAGCTCAAAGGATCGGGGCGCTCGATTCAGGGTCTCCATCTGCGCGATGCGCTCGACGTGATTTCAAAGCGTCATCCTGCGCTGATCGGACGTTTCGGCGGCCATGCGTTCGCGGCGGGACTATCGATCGAAGCGAGTGCGCTTGCGCGGTTCCAGGACGCGTTCGAGGCAATTGCGCGTGAACAACTGACGCCAGCCGATCTTGCGCGAGTCGTCGAATCCGACGGTACGTTGGCGCGCGGAGAGCTCACCTACGCGCTCGCCCGCGAGCTCGAGGACCGCGTGTGGGGCCAAGGCTTTGCCCCTCCCGCCTTCGACGACGAATTCGAGGTACGCGACTGTCGCGTCGTTAACGACGCCCATCTGCGGCTCACGCTGGAGCGTGATGGCGAGCGCTTCAACGCGATGCTATTTCGATCGACGAGCCCCCCGCCGGGGCGGATTCGCGCGGTTTTTCGACCCGAGATCGATCGCTATCAGGGCCTGGAGGGGCTGACGCTGGTGATTGGCCATTGGGAGCCGGCTTGAGACACCGGACGAAATGAGACAACCGTCCGAGAGTCGCTGATCCAGCGATTTGTGCGGCGCACAAATTCGTGCTAGATTCTTTCGGTTTGGCAGAAGTTAGGGCGCCACCACTCACGAGCATTCAATGCGTCTCGCTGACAAAGTCGCGATCATCACCGGGGCTGGCTCCGGCATCGGAGAGGCGACGGCCATCAAGTTCGCGCGCGAGGGGGCCAAAGTCGCCGTCTGCGACATCAATCTCGTCGAGGCGCAGCGCGTCGCGAAGGCGATCCCGGCGCGCGAGGGCACGGTGCTCGCGTTTCACATCGACGTCACCGACAAGGCAAGCATCGCGCTCATGGTCGAGCAAGTGATGTCCGCGTGGGGGCGCATCGACACGCTGGTCAACAATGCCGGCATCGTGCAGGACGCGCAGTTCAAGAAAATGACCGACGAGCAGTTCGAGCGCGTCATCGACGTCAACTTGAAAGGCGTCTACAACTGCACGAAAGCCGTCGTCGACATCATGCTCGAGCAGCACTCGGGATGCATCCTCAACGCCTCGTCGATCGTCGGGCTGTACGGCAACTTCGGCCAGACGAATTACGCCGCGACCAAGTTCGGCGTGATCGGCATGGTCAAGACGTGGGCGCGCGAGCTCGGCCGCAAGGGCATTCGCGCGAACGCGATCTGTCCGGGATTCGTCGAAACGCCGATTCTGAAAACGATGCCGGAGAAAGTGATTCGCATGATGGAAGAGCGCGTGCCGCTCGGCCGACTTGCGAAGCCCGAGGAAATCGCGAACACCTACGCGTGGCTTGCTTCGGATGAAGCGAGCTATATCAACGGCGCGGTGATCGAAGTGTCAGGCGGCGTCACGATCTAGGCGGTCCGCGGTCCTCGGCCAAGGGCCCTCGTCCGTCGGGACGAGTTGAATCCGAGAATGACGGTAGCGTAAAATTCTCCTCGTAGACGTTCGAGGGGAACGCCCGTGTCCTTGTCGCTGCGGCGCTTCGCGCCGCTGATCGCCTGTGTGTCGATTTCGCTCGCCCCGCCGGTATTTGCGCAGCCGCTCAAGGCTTCTTACCTCGCGAAGCCGATGGTCGTCGGCGGCAATCCCGGCCCCGTGCACAACTACGTCTGCCCGAATGTCGATGGCGGACCTGCGCTCGATTGCTTCCTCGATGCCATTCGACACCTGTACACGATGTGCAAGCACGTCAAAACCATCGAGATCATCGAGTTCGGCTACGAAAAGTCCGACGAAGGCACGAACACGGCGAAAAGCGAGTCGTGCGTCGACAAGCAAAAGCTGAATATCGCCAAGCCCTATGCGGTCGCGCTCAAGGAAGCACCGGGAAAGCCGGCCATCGACAGCCTGCGCAACCTTTATGATTTTTGGCTGACCTCGCTTGTGTCGCTCAAATGGCGTCCGGGCGAGAGCGATGAAGACTACGGCGTGCGAACCGGCATGGTGTATCCGTCGATCGACGAAAGGGTCGATTCGATCCGCACGCTCGTCGCCGAAGCGCGCGCCACGCAATCCGCCCGCGTGCAGAAAGCCCGCCGCTGACCACAGCATCGCTCTCGACCGATTCACTCGTCCGCAACGAAAAAGCCGGCGCACCCGAACCGCCTAACGTTGCGGAGCTCGACGCGATTTTTGGCGAGGGCGGCACGTTGTCGCGTGCGCTGCCGGACTTTGCGTTCCGACCGCAACAGCTTGCGATGGCGCACGCAGTCGCAGAGGCTATTCGCGGTCACGGGCGACTGCTGGCAGAAGCAGGTACGGGCACCGGAAAGACGTTCGCCTATCTCGTTCCGGCACTGCTCGACGGTGGCAAAGTCATCGTCTCCACCGGAACGAAGACGCTGCAAGACCAGCTTTTCGAGCGCGACGTGCCGATGGTGCGCGACGCCCTCGCCTTGCCGGTGACGATCGCGCTCTTGAAAGGTCGGGCGAACTACGTCTGCCATCATCATCTCGAGCGTACGGCCCGCGAAGGTCGCTTGCCGTCGCGCGACGATGCGCGGCACCTGCCGAAGATCATCGCGTTCGCCCGGCATGCGCAACGCGGTGATCGCAGCGAGCTCGCCGATGTTCCCGAGAACGCGACGATCTGGCCGCTGGTGACCTCCACGCGCGAGAACTGCCTTGGCAGCGCGTGCGCGCATTTTCGCGATTGCTACGTGATGAAGGCGCGGCGCGAGGCGCTCGAAGCCGACGTCGTCATCGTCAATCACCACTTGTTCTTTGCCGATGTGATGTTGCGTGACGAAGGACTCGCCGAGCTGCTGCCCGCGTGCAACACGGTGATCCTCGACGAGGCGCACCAGCTTCCCGATACCGCAACGCTGTTCTTTGGCGAGCAAACCGCGGGAGGCCAGCTTGCCGAGCTTGCGCGCGACGCCGAAGCGATCGTGCTTGGACAACTCAAGGACGTGCCGCAGCTGCCCGATGCCGCGGCTGAAGTGACCCCGGCGCTTCGCAAATTACGCTTTGCCGCGGGCGATGTGCCGGGACGTTTTCCGCGCGATGCAATGCTCGCCAAGCCCACGTTCGCCGATGCGCTTGCCGAGTTGGGCGCAGCGCTCGATCGCTTGTCCGCAGAGCTCTTGCTTTTTGTGGAGCGTAGCGAAGACATCGCGAATATCGCCGCGCGTGCGGACGATGTCGCGCACCGACTGGCCCGCTGGGCTTCGCACGCGCCCGGAATCGACGAGAGTGGCGAGTGGATTCGCTGGATCGACGTGACGGCGACGAGCTTTCAGTTGCAAGCCTCGCCGCTTTCGGTTGCGCCGATTTTCCGCCGGCAACTCGATGCCAGCCCGCGCAGTTGGATCTTCACGTCGGCAACGCTCGCCGTCGGCAGTGATTTCTCCCACTACGCCGGCTCGCTCGGACTCGATGACGCGCAAACCGGTTGCTGGGACAGCCCGTTCGACTATGCGACGCAGGCGCTGTTGTGCGTGCCCAACGGCTTGCCCGAGCCAAACTCGCTTGCGCACACGGATGCTGTCGTTGATGCCGCCCTGCCGGTCATCGAGGCGGCCGGAGGACGCGCCTTTCTGCTTTTCACGACATTGCGAGCGCTCAATCACGCGCGCGAGCGGCTCGCCGACGCGTTCGCGCAGCGTGGGCACGAATTCCCGCTGCTTGTCCAAGGCGACGCAGCGAAAACGGAGTTGCTCGAACGCTTTCGCAGGCTCGGCAACGCGGTGCTGCTCGGCAGCGCAAGCTTTTGGGAAGGTGTCGACGTACCGGGGCCGGCGCTCTCGCTGGTCGTCATCGACAAGTTGCCATTCGCTCCGCCTGATGACCCACTCCTTGCCGCGCGGCTCGATCGACTCAAGACAGACGGCGGCAACCCGTTTCGCGACTATCAGCTACCGCAGGCGGCGATCGCCCTGAAGCAAGGCGCCGGGCGTCTGATCCGCACCGAGAGCGATCGCGGTGTGTTGATGATTTGCGACCCGCGGCTCGTCGAGAAGTCATACGGCCGGCTGTTGTGGCGAAGCCTCCCACCGATGCGGCGCACGCGCGACATAGTCGACGCGGTACGTTTTTTTGACGACTAATCGCGCTACGCTACGTCTTACGAGGGAATTCCAGCGGCGTGGCGCCGCACTCAACTTCAGGAGCCGACTCACCATGCGATTCCATCTCATGCATCCGCTTCGTATCGCCGCTCTCGCGTTCGGAATCGGACTTTCCGGCTTGGCGCAGGC
>DATLOI010000015.1:0-42153 GCA_035536295.1 Casimicrobiaceae bacterium | reverse complement strand
TGCTGTTGCCATACGCAACGCGATCACCCGGCTTCACCCAATCGACGTTGCTGCCGATCGCTTCGACCACACCCGCCGCCTCACCGCCTAGTCCGGCGGGAAGCGGCAGGGGATAAAGTCCGCTGCGATGGTAAGTATCGAGGTAATTGACGCCTATCGCCGTGTGGCGAACGCGTGCTTCGCCGGGACCGGGTTGTCCAACGTCGACTTCATCCCAGCGCAATTTGTCGGGACCGCCGGTTTCGTGAAAGCGAATTGCTCGTGTCATGTCTTTAAATCTCTCAAAGAAATTCAACGTGGATTGCCGGTGACGCCGAACTCGGCGGGAATGCGCACGAACGGCACGTCGATACCTTCACGCGTCAAGAGTTCGATAAGTCGATCCGCCTCGTTGTCATTGACGACGAAGTCGATCTGCAGCGCAAGGTCACCTGCGAGCTCGTAGAAATGCTCCTCGTGCAGGACACCGTGTCGCCCGTACCCGGCGATTGCACGAAACACCGAGCCGCCGCCGATTCCCAGCGCTTTCGCCTGTTCGAGCAGCCACTCGTACAAAACGATCTTGCGGTGAAGCCGCTTCTCGTGCAGGTAAAACCTCAACAGCGTGCCTTTCATGCAAAGCATCCCGGTAACGTCCGACACTTGCGGGGGCTCATGGAACGACGAACCACACATTTGCGATGCGGCCTTCGGTCACTTCGTAGATCGCGGCGGCGTCGAACGGCCCCCGTGGCTGACCTTCGACGTGCTCGTGATCGATGACGAACTGATCGAGCACAATGCGCGCTACGATCGATGCATGGAGCCTGGGCGATTGCTCGAACATCGTGCCATACCGCGCGGCGATTGCTTCGTGCCCATCCAGCCAAAGCGTCTGCGGCGGGCGATAAAGCTTGGCATTGCTGGCGTAGCATGCCATGAACGCGTCGATGTCGCGGCGGTTGTAGGCGTCGAGCTGGCGCTGCACGACGGACTCGGCGCCGAGCGCAACGGGATCAGCGGATGAACTGCTCGACATAGCCCGCCCCCAGGCCATTCGCCGCGTAGTGACGCCGGCACATCTCGATTTTGCTCCACACGTCTTCGTAGCCGATCTGGCGGCCCTGGTCGTCGAGATAGATCATCGCGCCGCTGATGTTGAAAAACGTGATCATCTCCGCGCAATCCTCGGGCACGGTGAGCGTGTGGATCTCCCCCGGCGGCTCGTAGACGAAGCTGCCCTCTTCGGCGGTCCACGCGTGCTCGAGATATTTCCAGCGCCCCTTGATCACATAACCGACAACGACCATCGGATGGCGATGGCGCGACAAGACACCACTTTTGCGTACGCGCAACAGATTGCACCAGCCGCCGGAGACGGTATTGAGAAGCAGCGGCCGGAACCAGACGTCGGGCGCTTGCGGCACCCATACGCGCTCGTCGTCGGGCAATGCAGCGACGGCGATCTCGGGTTGAATGCCGCGCATCACATCGATCGGCGCTGCGTTCACCGTGCGTCCTTCGCCGAGCTTTGTTGGGTCCACGCGAGTGCAAGCGCTGCGATCTCGGCGCTTGCTGCTTGATCGCCAGGATAGCTTCGATTCGCGCGCTCATACCAATAGCGCGCATTGTCGAAATCACGTTCGAGCATGTGCACGATGCCGTGCGCCCAGCAGCCAAAAGGCGATTCGTCGTCTTGCACGATTGCATGCGCCTGTTGCCATTCGCCCGATTGCAGATGTTTGATTGCCGAGTCGATTGTCATGTCACGACATAGCCTCCATCGACGGCGAGCATGGCGCCGGTCACGAAACGCGCGGCCGGCGAGACCAGAAACGTCACCGCGCCGGCGACGTCGATCGGCTCACCCCAACGCCCGAGCGGTGTGCGCGCGAGAATCGCGGCGCTCTTGGCGGCGTCGCCTTGCACGGGCGCGGTCAGCGGTGTCGCAATCCAGCCCGGCGCGACCGCGTTGACGCGAATCCCATCGACCGCATAGGCAACTGCCAGCGATCGCGTAAGTTGCAGCACGCCACCCTTGCTCGCAGCATAGCCCGGCGCGTGCGGCGCTCCGAGCGTCGAGTACACCGATCCGAGATTCACGATCGTCCCGCGCGACGCTTTGAGCTTCTCGCGAGCATGTGCGCAACAGCGCATCGTGCCGGTGAGATTGACTGCAATCGTTTGCGCGAACTCGGCCGGCTCGTGCTCCACCCCGCGGCGAATGATGCCAGCACAGTTGATCAACGCATCGAGTCGAGGCAGATTGGCGATCAAGCGCTTCACCGCATCGTCGTCGCGCACATCGAGCAATAGGGCATCGCGACATGCAAAACCCGGCACTGCGCGCGCGTTGTCGACTTCCGCGGCAGTCGCGCCGGTGACGGTGACGACGGCGCCGACGCTCGCGAGCGCGTCGGCGATACCTGCGCCGATGCCGCTGGTGCCACCAACGACAAGCGCGATACGGCCAGCCAGCATGTCGGAACGAAACGTGTCGTGAATCATGCAAGCACCTGCTGCTGTCGCAAGAGCGCACGCACGGCGGCGTCGCTTGGCAGCGGCGCGACTGCACCGAAGCCCGTCGTTGCAAGCGCAGCAGCCGCATTCGCATATCTCGCGGCGACGATCACATCGTCACCGGCCAGCATCCGCACCGCGAACGCACCGTCGAAACAATCGCCGGCGCCGGTCGCATCGACTGTCGCAACGCTATGCCCTGCGATCCGCTCGCGCCGTCGACCATCCGACACGACGCATCCTTGCGCACCGCATTTCAAAACGACGATGCCCGCGCCAAGCCGATGCAATGTGTCGACAAGCACGTTCTCGTCGGTCACGTCGAACAAGGCTTTGGCATCGTCGTGGCTCGGCATCACCCAGTCGGCGCAAGCAACGCTTTCCCGAATAATGGCGCGTGCCCTCGCGAGCGGCCACAATTTCAGTCGCAAGTTCGGATCGTACGAGACGGACGCGCCGGCACGACGCGCTGCATCGAACGCTGCGAAACACGCGTCACATGCACCCGAGGAAATCGCTTGACTGATTCCCGACACATGCAGCACCCGCGTACTGCGAATCACGTCGAGCGGCAACGTGTCGGCTGTCATGCGACTCGCCGCCGAGCCCGCGCGCAAGTACGAGAACTCGTGCCCTGAAGGTCCGTGGCTTACGAAGTAGACACCGGTCGGCGCACTCGCATCGACGACAACGCCTGCTTGCGACACGCCTTCGTGCGCCCACAATTCACGCAGCATGCGGCCGAATGCGTCGTCACCGATTCGGGTGATATATCCGGAGTTTATTCCGAACCCATTCCCGAGGCGTGACGCCGCGATCGCCATGTTCGACGTGTCCCCGCCGAATCCTTGCATCCAGTGCGACGAATCATCGCGCCGAGCCTGATTGAACTCGATCATCGGCTCGCCCAGCGAAACGATTCCGACGCTGTCCGCTTTTCTTGCTGCGCTCATCGCGACGGCAGTGCGCGAAAGGCTTTCGCATAGGCGAGTGCAGCCTCCCGAACCTCGCCGATGGACGCGCCGGGTCGATACAGATTCGATCCCGTTCCAAATCCCGACGCTCCCGCGGCCCAATAGCTCGCCATCGCTTCGGGTTTGATGCCACCGACGGGAAACACGAGCGCATCCTTGGGGAGTACCGCGCGCCACGCCTTCAATGCCGCAGGCGGGAGTGCTTCGGCGGGAAACATCTTGAGGCCATCCGCGCCCGCATCGAGCGCGGCGAATGCTTCGGTCGGCGTTGCGACACCGGGAAGGCAGACCATCCCTTGTCGCTTTGCTTCGCGCACGACCGCGAGATCGTTGTGCGGCATCACGATCAGCCGCCCACCCGCTTCGCGTACGCGCGCAACATCGGCAACCTTGCGAACCGTTCCCGCACCGGTGAGACAGCGATCGCCGAAACGCGCTTGAAGACGCGTGATGCTTTCGAACGGCTGCGGCGAATTGAGCGGCACTTCGAGAATCGCAAAGCCCGCATCGACCAGCGCGTCGCCGACTGTTGCGATCTCGTCGGGGGTGATGCCGCGTAACACTGCAACGAGCGGCAATTGCGACAAATAGTCAGCGAGCGCTCTTGTCATTCGATGCGTCCGCTGAGCCTTGCCATGCGTGTGATGCCGCGCACCGCAGCATCGGAGGGCCCTCGCCCGGCATCGATGCCCGCGCTACCAAGTGCTGCGATGTAACGATCGACCAGCGCATCGGCGCCGATCACATGGACGTGCGAGCTATCGTGTCCGCGCCGCGCAGCCCACGCTCGCGCGCTCGCAATCTCGTCGCCGATCAGCACGCCGGAAAGATAATCCGGCACGTCGCGCCCGTCGATCGAGCCCGTGAGTGCCAGCGTACGCGCGGCGAATACGCGATGGGCGAGGCCCCCTTCGACAAGACCTCGTGCAATTCCCGCTTCGAATGCCGCGTTTGGCGCTGCGGCCGTCTCGCTCGAATGCGCAAGGCGCCCGAGAATGCTGTGTGCAAGCAAGACCGCGTACAACTCGCCGGTCATATAGCTCGCGAACTCGACGACTTTCCCGCGTTCGACCATCGCCCATTTGCTGTGCGTGCCCGGCAGCACCGCGAGTGCGCGCGCATTGTCATCGAACGCGCCGGCAAGTTGCGCTTCCTCCCCGCGCATCACGTCGGGTACGCCGGATTCGTCGTGCGTGATGAGACCTGGAACGATGGCAAGCTCGCGCGAAGGCGTCTCGACGATATGACTCGCCATCGATTCGAACGTCGCCGGACATGGCAGATACGGCGCTTCGATCCATCCTTGCCGACTACCGATCATCCCTGCAGCGATACGCGGCACGCGCAAAGCCATCCAATCGCCAAGCAGCGCCTCCAGCGCGATCGCGTAACCTCCGGAGGCGAGCTGCTGAACTCCGAGCGGCGCGCTACGCGAAGCGAGAATTCCATCGTGACGATCGACTGCGTAAGCGCGGGCCGCCGTCGTGCCCCAATCGATTGCAATCAGCGCGACGTCTGCCAACGTCAGCGCTCGCGCGGATCCCACGCTTGCGCGGCGGTTTCGTCGCTGGTACGCGGCTCCACCCAGCGCTCGCCAACCGCTGTGCGCTCCTTTTTCCAGAACGGCGCTCGAGTCTTGAGCCAATCCATGACAAAACGGCACGCGTCGAACGCTTCGCCGCGATGTGCGCTGGTCACTGCCACCAGCACGATCTGGTCGGTCGGACGAAGCTCGCCCACGCGGTGAATGACCAGCGTTTCGAAGATATCGAAGCGCGTTCGCGCTTCGTCGACGATCGCGTAGAGCGCGGACTCGGTCATCCCCGGGTAATGCTCGAGTGTCAACGTGCGCACGTCGGCAGCGTCGTTGATATCGCGCACCGTGCCGATGAACGCAGCGACCGCCCCCACGCGTGAATCGCCACGGCGTAGCGCATCGATTTCGCGCGATGCATCGAAGTCTTCGGTCTGAACGCGAACGGGCATCTTCAACCGCCTGTGACCGGGGGCAACAGCGCTACTTCATCGCCTTCTTGCAACGTGGTCGTCGCCCCCGCGAGCGCATGATTGACCGCAACGCGGTAAGCCCGGCCGGGCGCCAGCTCCGCCGCATACGCACCGCCACGCGAACGCAAATCATCGAGCAGCTTCGCGACGGTCGCGCCGTTGGACAACGCAACGCTTTCGTTCGCGCGACCAAGCGACTCGCGCAATCGAGCGAGATAGACGAGCTGAACGGTCACAGGGCCGCGCATCATATTCAGGGCATCCGTCGAGGCCAAAACCTCGCGGGAATCGCTCAGCAGCTAGAAGCGGAACTGAAGCCCGAACTGTACCTGATCGCCTTCGGGGAGGCTCGCGCCATAGTCGCCGTGCGGAGTGGCGCGCGCGTATTCGAGCTTGAGGCCGAGCGAGCGACCGATGTCGTAACGGAGTCCGACTCCATAGTTGATGCCGTCACGAGAGCGGCGCTCGGTGAGTCCCGCCATCGAAGGGCCGTAAGTAGGCGCGTAGTCGGACTGCGCGTAGCCGAGGCGACCATACAGCGCAAGCGACCGCCAGAACGACCACGTCCCATACAGATCGAGATTCCAGCTGCGCGGGGCAGCAGCAACAGGTAGCGCAAGCCCCACCCCGCCCCGCCCGGTCAGGCGGTAATCATCCGCACTGCCAAGCGCCGCCTCGAGCGCGAGATCGTTGCGCCAGCGATAGCCGCCAAATACCAGGGACTGCGTTGCGCGACCGTCGACGAGCACGGGGGAAAATCGTGAAGCGTTGCCGGCGTCACCGATGAAAAGCCCCTGCTCTGCCCCATTGTCGCGCCGCGTGATCCCACCGTAAAAACCGGACGCAGGCGATTCCGCCGCCACTGCGCTACCGCAGGCGGCTGCGAACATTGCAAACAGAACCAGTCGTTGCAGCGGAATCATCGTAATTTCGACCCAGCGATGAAACATCCGTTCGTTCGGTCGACTGTCGGGGGCAGGCGACAGTTCAACTTACGCCAGCCTAGTCGCACGGTCAATGCGCACTGTCGGCGTACACCGCTCTCTCCTCGACAAATGTGGCAAGCGTGTCGTAGGCGTCGAGCGCGAACAGCGGCAGCGACCGACCGGCGAGCGCAGCCGGCGTATCAGCGGCAATCGCGACGATGTAGCGGTCACCCGGATGCAACAGCGGCTTGCCAAGCATGCTGCGATAGATTTCGAGCTTTGGGATGGGCGCGTGCTTGTAGCCTTCGACGAGTACCAAATCGCAAGAAGACAGTCGCGCCATCGCCTCGGCGAGCGTGAGTTCGGGGTCGCCGCGAAGCTCCCGAATCATTGCAAAGCGCTTCGCCGAAGACACGATCACCTCGGTACAGCCGGCGTACCGATGGCGGTAGCTGTCCTTGCCCGGCTGATCGAGGTCGAAATCGTGATGGGCATGCTTGATCGTCGACACGCGAAGGCCATGCGCGACCAAGCGCTGGATCAATTGCTCGACCAGTGTCGTTTTGCCGCTCCCGGACCAGCCGGCAAAACCGAAAACCCTCATTTAGGCGAACTTAGTTGAATTAGACAGCAATATAACAGGAATTAGCCGATCTTAGGGACTCAAACGACACCATGTCCAAGGATCGCGACCGTCACTGTTACGAGTCCCAGCACCAGATTGATCGCCACCAGCCGCCGGATGGTCCGGACAGGACCTGCCGCCGGCTCCCAGCTGCTTGCAGCGACGGCTGCCCGCAGGCGCGGAAACGGAACGGTGACGATATAAGCGAAAATTGCCGCCATCACGAGTCCGATGATCGTCATCAAATGCACATGGGCGCCGATGCGCCCGAAGCCGCCGAGCGCGAATATCATGAACAGGCCGGTGAGGATGATCGTCGCCACCGCAGCGCCCGCCCAGGCGAAAAAAGTGGCGAGCGTGGCGGCGATCAAGGGAAGGCGCGTGGGCGGCGGCACTGCCTGCAGCGCGGGTCGCAGAGCCACGTGAGCGAAGAACATCCCGCCGACCCAGATGACCGTCGACAGCACGTGGAGCCAAAGAGCGATGCGCATGGTTGAAAGTTGGTCGAGGCGGACCGATTCTATCCGCGCTTCGCACGAAATCCTCGCAAGCGCGTCAAACGCATCGTAAGCGGCGGGCGAAAACCAGTAAGGGACACTGATCCATGAGCGCATCTGCCGAGATTGGATCGCGTGAAGTGACCGGCGCGATCGAGCGCGTCATCTCGAACGTGCCCGTGCCGCGCACCCACGAAGTCGACGATCCCGACGTTGCTGCGCAGAAAATTGCGCGCGCCGCTGCGAATCGCGCGGCGCTTGTTTCAGGGTCGCTCGCTCTGCCGGGTGGCCCGTTCGGGCTTGTCACCGTGTTGCCGGATCTGTTGCTGATCTGGAAGACGCAAAAGCAAATGGTCGCCGACATGTTCGCGCTGTACGGACGCTCGGCAGAGCTCACGCGCTCGCACATGCTCTACTGCCTGTTTCGACATGCCGCAAGCCATGTGCTGCGTGATGTCGCCGTGCGCTCCGGCCAACGCTTCGTCGTCAAGCAACTCTCCACGAACGCGCTGACGGCGGCCGCGGGTCGCGTAGGCGTCGCGGTGTCGAAGCGCGCGCTCGGCTCGGCGGCGACACGCTGGATTCCGCTCGCAGGAGCAGCGGTCGTGTCGGGCTACGCTTATTGGGACACGCTGCAAGTCGCCAAAACCGCACAGCGCTTGCTCAGCGGCGACGCGACATCGGCAACGCGTTCGCAAGAAAAACAAACTTGACGATGTGCGGTCGCTACGAGTTGCACTCGCAACCCGCAGCGATCGCGCTTGCGTTCGGGCTGGATTTGCCACCGGACATCACACCGCGCTACAACATCGCGCCAACCCAATTGGTGCCGATCGTGCGCGTCAACGGTGCGGGGCAGCGCGAGCTCGTGCAGATGCGGTGGGGACTGGTGCCGCGCTGGGCAAGAGATCCGTCGATCGGTGCAAAGCTCATCAACGCGCGCGGCGAAACGGCAGCCAGCAAAGCATCGTTTCGCGCTGCGTATCGCTGGCATCGCTGCCTCGTTCCGGCGAACGGATTCTACGAGTGGATGCCCACGACGCGAGGCAAGCAGCCGGTGCACGTCGGCATGTCCGACAATCGCCCGTTCGGGCTCGCGGGTTTGTACGAGCGCTGGCTAGCACCCGATGGAGAAGCGCTCGATACCTGCACCATTGTCACGACGGAGGCGAATGCGCTGCTCCATGCGATTCATGAGCGCATGCCGTTGATCGTCGCCCCCGAGGATTACGACCGCTGGCTCGATCCCGAAGAGCCCGATCCTGCCGATTTGATCGCATCCTTTCCTGAGAACGAAATGCGCTGGCGCAAGGTATCGACTCGCGTCAACAGCGTGAAAAACGACGACGCGAACTGCATCACTGCGCTCGTCGAGGATGAAGAGGAGGCGTCGAGCGAAGCTGCGCCCGAGCTGCCGGACGAGATCAGCGACGAGGAAGAGTTGGCGCCGGTGCAGACGTCATTGTTCTGATGGTCAGCTTCCCGCCGGTACGCACATGGTCACACCTGCGCCGGCCCCTTCGGGAACCCAGCCTTGCGTAATCATCTGGCTCCGCAACGCGGCATCGGTCGTGAAGCGATGATTCGGCGCCCCGCTTTGTCCATCGTTGTACAGCCGATAGACGGGAATCGTGCCGGCGCCGCACGCGCCCGATGCGTCGGGCAGCGCGACATGAAACACCTCGCCTTCGAATTGCCAATTGTCATTGCTCTTGACCGCCTGGCATTCGGAGGCGAACGATGTGTAGAAATGTGAGCTTTTCGGCGCAAAGCGAGCGCTGAAAAAGCGACACACCGGTGACGAGCCGGCCGCTGGCTGTGCCCACGCATTGATCGTGCGATTGGTGCGCGACCAGCCGGCGAACGTGCCGTTGTCGAGCTTTGCAATCTCGTCGGCGATGTGGGTGAGGAAGTAGTGCCCGAAGGCCGCATTGAAATACTCGATCAACTGCACCACTGACGTTGCAGGCGGCGTCACGGTCGAATCAGCCTGGAAGCGCACGATCGTCCGATAGCCGCCGTCGCTAGTGTCGAGTGCGAGATCGACGGTTGCGGTGCCGGCGATGCGCGGCTGCACCCAAACTTCAGCGACGCAGCTCGCGCCGGGCTGCAGCGTGAGACCACTCGTGCACGATCCCGCCAATTCAAGTCCGCTCGAAGCGAGCACGCTCGCAATGCGAAGGGGCGCGTTGCCGTTGTTCGTGAAAGTGATCGATCTTCGCGGCGAAGGTACGCCGACGGCGACGCGGCCGAGATCGAGCGTCGTCGGCAGCGTGCAGGAAAATCCCGCCGCCTGCGTGCCGGCGCCATAAAGACAACGACAGCCGCGAATATCGTCGGCGCGCACGTCCTGCACGCCGTTGTAGGCGCTTTCGGGTGGACCGCTCATCAGCATGCCGGCAAGATCGCTGTGCGAGAGCCCCAGCGCGTGTCCCCATTCGTGTGTCGCCGTTCGCTTCATCGAATCATCGCTGGTCACGAAGATCGTCGACAGGATGATGTCGGTGTCGATCATCTCGCGCGAGCCATCCGGGGCATCGTCGTACCAGCCATAGGTGAGACCGGCCGTGCGACCTTCCAGATCGCCCCAGCCGACGACGTTCTCGTAGTCCGGTTGCAAGCCATCAATGGGATCGAGCACCCGAGTGTTCGGCGCGATCGAGGTCTCGCCTTCGTAGACGTGACTGACGCCACAATGCGGCTGCCACGATTCGAGCGCATCGCGAATCTTCGCGATCGTTCCCACTGGATCGGACGCCCAGGGCTCCAGTGCGTTGGCGGGGTTGTATTTCCAGAAGATCGGCCCTTTCCAGCCCACGGGAAGACCGAACAGGAAGCGATACTTCGGTGTCGGGCGGGCAGCGTCAGCGGCATTTCTCGGCAATCGCTCGAACTCGTAGTCGGGAATTTCGGCAAACGCGTTCGAGGCGAGCACAATCGCTGCTGCCAACGCCGCCAGCGGAAGCTTCCGCAAAGACTTCACGAGCCGCGATACGTTGCGTACGACCACGGCGTAACGATCAACGGTACGTGATAGTGCAACGCGGCATCCGCAACGCCGAAGTCGATGACGACGTCGTCGACGAATGGCGGGTCGGCAAGCGCGACGCCTTTGCGGCGAAAGTAGTCGCCCGCGCGAAAGACGAGTCGATAGCGTCCGGCGACGAGCGCCTCGCCTTCGAGGAGCGGTGCGTCGCAGCGACCGTCGGCATTGGTGGTCGCGTCGCGAATCAGCGCATAGCGACCGTCGAGGTTGCGATGCAGCGTGATAGCCACGCCGGCCGCGGGCGTGCCGTGCGCGCTGTCGAGAACGTGCGTGGTAAGGCGTCCCATCGAAAACTTTGCCGGTGCCGTTTGCGAATTGCGTGCGCGCCATTGTAAGCTCGGACGCGAGCGATGCCCGACATTACGCCTTTCGAACCCGACTACCCGCGCGATCTCGCAGGCTACGGCGAGCATCCCCCGCACGCACGCTGGCCGGACGGTGCGCGCGTCGCACTGCAGTTCGTTCTGAACTACGAGGAAGGCGGCGAGCGCTGCGTGCTGCATGGGGACGCCGCGTCCGAGACGTTTCTCTCCGAAATCATCGGCGCTCAAGCGTTCTCCGCGCGGCATCTGTCGATGGAAACGCTGTACGAATACGGCAGTCGCGCGGGTGTATGGCGGCTGTTGCGATTGTTTCGCGAACGCGAAATGCCACTCACGATTTTCGGCGTTGCGATGGCGATGCTTCGCAACCCCAGCGTCGTCGATGCGTTCCTGCGCGACGGTCACGAGATCGCGAGCCACGGCTGGCGCTGGATCAGTTATCAGGACGCCGACGCAGCGCTCGAGCGCGAGCACATCGAGCGTGCCGTGGATGCGTTCGTGCGTCTGACCGGACACGCTCCCGAAGGCTGGTACACCGGACGCGACAGCCCGAATACGCGAAGGCTCGTCGTCGAGCACGGAGGATTCGTTTACGACGCGGATTCGTACGCCGATGATCTGCCGTATTGGGTCGAGGTCGAGACAACGCGCGGTCGCGTTCCGCATCTTGTCGTTCCCTACACGCTCGACTGCAACGACATGCGCTTTGCAACGCCGCAAGGCTTCAACAGCGGTGATCAGTTCTATGCCTATCTGAAGGATGCTTTCGACACGTTGTACGCGGAAGGCGATCCCGACGGACTCGCTGCGCCGAAGATGCTTTCGATCGGATTGCATTGCCGGATCATCGGACGTCCGGCGCGTTTTGCAGCGCTTGCGCGCTTTCTCGATTACGCGCGCTCGCACGATCGCGTATGGTTCGCGCGCAGGATCGACATTGCGCGCCATTGGATGGCAGTGCACCCGCACGGCTGCGCGTGAGCTCGATCGAAGCGTTTCGCCGCTTCTACGCGGAACTGATCGTCAGAGCGGGCGGCGCTTCGGACGAGCGCTTGATCGATGCCTTCGCGTCGGTTGTGCGCGAAGACTATCTCGGTCCGGGGCCGTGGTCGGTATTCTTCGGCAACGGCAAGTATTTCTCCACGCAGACCGACGATCCTCGCATCCTGTATCAGGACGTGCTGTTTGCAATCGACGTCAAGCGAGGCATCAACAATGGCCAGCCGTCATTGCATGCTGCAGCGCTGGCCGCGTGCGCGCCGCGTCCGGGCGAGCGCGTGACGCATGTTGGCGCAGGCGCAGGCTATTACACCGCGGTTCTTGCGCATCTGGTAGGTGACGCCGGACGCGTGATTGCGTTTGAAATCGAGCACGATCTTGCCGAGCGGGCGCGAATCAATCTAAGTCGTTTGCGCAACGTCGAAGTGCTCGCGCGCTCGGCAAGCGAGGAAGCGCTGCCTGGCTCCGACATCATTTACGTGAACGCAGGCGCCACCCATCCGCTTGCGGCATGGCTCGACGCGCTCGCCGTCGGCGGGCGTCTCGTCTTCCCGCTGACGCCGGACGAAGGCGTCGGATGCATGCTCATGGTGACGCGCAGGACTGAATCAACCTATGCGGCGAAAGCGCTGATGAAAGTCGCGTTCATTCCCTGCATTGGCGCGCGCGATCCCGCAAGCTCGCAAGCTCTTTCCGCTGCTATGGCAAACCAATCACATGTCGCGGTGCGCTCGCTTCGCCGCGACAATGCACCCGACGGTTCGGCATGGCTCGCGGGATCGGGATGGTGGCTGTCGACGGATGATGGGAGCGAACGGGACGCAATCGTTCATTCGTCGAACGGCAGCCCGACATAGTTTTCCGCAAGCGCCGTCTGCGCGGCGCGTGATCCCTCCAGATAATCGAGTTCCGCGAGCTGGCGGCGGCGATCGAACGGACCGTCGTCGTGGAAACGATGCAGGAGCGAAGTCATCCACCATGAGAATCGCTGCGCCTTCCACACGCGCACGAGACAACGGTCGGAATAGGCGTCTAGGGCGTCGGTCTTGCCCTCGCGATAGAACGACTGCAAAGCGCTTGCGAGCACGCGCACATCGGCGATCGCGAGATTCATTCCCTTGGCGCCGGTCGGCGGAACGATATGGGCGGCATCACCCGCGAGAAAGAGGTGTCCGTAGCGCATCGGCTCGGCGACGAAGCTTCGCATCGGCGTCACGCCCTTTTGCGTGATCGGTCCTTCGTTGAGGCGCGGCCCGGAGCAATCCTCGAGGCGCTTGTGCAATTCGGCCCACACGCGCGCATCGGGCCACTTCGCCAAGTCTTCGTCCGGCTCGCATTGCAAATAAAGGCGCGTCACCTCGGGTGATCGCATCGACAACAGTGCGAAGCCGTCGTCGTGCAGCGCATAGATCAATTCTTCCGACGAAGGCGCGGCGCTGACGAGAACGCCCAGCCAGGCAAAGGGATAGCTGCGCTCGTAGATAGTCCGCGCGGACGCAGGGAACGCGGGGCGCGCGATGCCGTGAAAGCCGTCGCAACCTGCGATAAAGTCGCATTGAATCTCTTGCGTCTTGCCGTGTTGCGCGAACGTCAAGCGCGGCGTCTTGCCATCGATGTCGCGAATTTCGGTCGCGGTGGCGTCGAACAGAACCGTACCTCCGTCCGCAACGCGAGCGGCTATCAGATCCTTCACGACTTCCTGCTGACCATAGACGGTGACGGCACGTCCGGGCGTGAGCGTGCTGAAATCGATGCGCAGCGTGCGTCCGCCAAAGCGTAGCTTGATGCCGTGATGTACCAGTCCCTCGCGCTGCAAACGCGACCCGACGCCGGTCTCGTTCATCAAGTCGACCGTGTGCTGCTCGAGCACTCCGGCGCGTACACGGTGCTCGCAATGCTCGCGGCTGCGAGCTTCGACGATCAGCGTGGCAATTCCGGCGCGATGCAACAAATGCGACAGCATGAGCCCCGCGGGACCGGCGCCGATGATCGCAACTTGCGTGCGCATCTTAAAGTCGAACCGGGTGCGAAGCGATCAGCGCCGAAACAGCCGGCCCAGCGCGCGCTCGATTTCTTGCGCTGGATCGTTGCCTTGCGGCGGCGCTGCACGCGGACTTTCCGAACGCGATTCTGCGCGCGCGCCGCCCAGCGCGATGGCGCATTCGCCGGGACCGCTAGCCTGCGGCTTGGCGAGCAGTCCTTCCAACGCGGCGCGCCCGCCGCGCGCAAGCGCCGCGATATCGAGCAACGCCGCCACCGATCCGGCGGGATCGATGACAACACGCGGCTCGACAATCCGACCTTGCACACGCACTGCGCCCGCGAGCTTGCCGATGTCACTCAAGCCGCGGGCTTTCACACGTGGGCTCACCGACATGTCGAGCGTCTCGCTCCGCAAATCGATCGTTCCGCTCGCCGACACGCCAACGATGTCGGTTTCGATCCCGATACTGCGATCGGCGCGCGCGACACCGTTGGAAAATGGCAAACGCGCAACAGCGCACGTAAGATCGGTGGTGCCGCCTTTGGCTGCCATCGGATTCAAGGCCACGACGATCTGGCTCAGCTCCGGCGGCATGTCCGAGGTTTTCGACACCCAGCGCGCAGGCCCAATCCGGGTCACGGCGATGCCGGACAAGGTCGATGCATAGTCCTTGAGCGATGCGCCGCGCGCGTTGACATCGAGATCCACGTCGGTCTTGCCACCTTGCACATTACGCGCAATGCCGGCAAGCGCCATCAATGCGGCAAGATCGAGATTGCGTCCATCGAGCGAGAGCGTAACGGCACTCGACCGATCGTTGCGGGAATCGAGCAGCAAGCGCCCCTGCAAAGTTCCGCCGAACGCGCTCGCGCGCCAGTCCGGAACTTCAAGTCGGCCATCGACGAGCTGCATGCGCATGCGAACGGCATTCAGCGTGCGTCCGCGGTCCAACACGAGGTTTCCGATGGCGAGCGTTCCTTCGGCGTCCACCGAACGCAGCGCCGCCAACGGCAACGGGTCGTTCGAGAACAGCGCGCTGCTTCGCTTCGGCGGCGCGGTTGCCCCGGAGGGCTTCGTTGCTGCGCCCGCTTTCACCGCGACCCCGCCTGCAATCGCAAGCTCGTTGGCCTGCACGCTGTCGCCTGCGAGATCGAAACGAATCAACGGACGCGGCGAGCGCGCTGCGTAAAACACCTTGCCGGTGAGTCGACTCGATCCGGTCGCATAGACGAGATCGTTGGCTTCGATGCCTTCGGCGGTGACGGCGACGTTCGCCTTCGCATCGATGTTGCGTCCGCCAACCGAGCCTCTTAACGCGACAGGCCATGGCCATTGCTTTGCCTGCAATGCAGTGAGCGAGCCAAACTGACCTTCGAGTGAAATTGGAGTGTCGGCAATGCTTCCGCGGAACTCGGCAACGATCGGCTTGGCGGGATCGCGCGCGCGCATCACCAGCTTGTCGATGCGAACCGGCGTGACTTCACCGGTGCGGCCATCGCGCCATTGCACCGTTCCGTTGTCGATCGCGAACTCACCCAACCCGAGCGCGCCGGCCGCATCACTCACCGGATCGGAGGGCGCGCGGGTTGGCGAAGTCGGCGGCAACGTCCAGTTACCCTGGCCACGCACGTCGGTCTCCAGAAGAATCGCCGGCTCGACGAGCGTGAAGCGAACGATGTCGATGCGACGGCTCAAAAGCGGCAGCAACGCGACCTGTGCTTCGACGCGTTTGGCGCGGAGAATTTCCTTTGCACTTCCCCACGGGGCGTTGGCAATCGCAACGTCGTTCAGTTGAACCGTCGGCGCGAGCGAGATTCCGATGCGCGCCTCGCCTCCGAGCGAGACTTTGCGCCCCGTCGCGCGCTCGACTTGTGCGATCACCGGTGCGATCAATGTGCGCGCATCGATGGTTGCCAGGACGATCGCCAAAGCGCCAACAGCGATCGCAATCACGATCGCGATGCCTGCGAGAATGCGAACCCCAGGACGCATAAACCAGCGCGTTACGTCGGGTCGTTGGCGGCGAGAGGCGCCACCGGCCGCGCCAGCGAGCGGCTGTCGGCACGTGTTGCCATCAACGGCGCTTCAGCAAGCGCCTGCGCCCAGATGCGTCGCGGCAGAAACGTCTGCAGATGTCCGAGCGCGCGCTCGACAAGCTCGGGATGCGCCTCGTGCCCGATGCCGGGAACGATGTCGGCAGTGACATCGCCTCCCAGCGCAATGAGACGCGTCGCGGCCTCGATTGCATGCCGGGGCGCGATGACGTCATCGTCCTTGCCATTGACCAGATGAATGACCGCGTCGGGCGTGCTCGTGGGAAGCGTTGCGTACC
Organism: Casimicrobiaceae bacterium; assembly: GCA_035536295.1. Taxonomy (GTDB): domain Bacteria; phylum Pseudomonadota; class Gammaproteobacteria; order Burkholderiales; family Casimicrobiaceae; genus VBCG01. Next base: position 25,941 of record DATLOI010000015.1, on the reverse strand, counting down.
GACTTCCGATTGCGACGACGCGACCGACGAGCCCGGCATGTGCCTGGGCGGCCTCGAGCGCAAGCATCCCTCCTTGCGCAAATCCAACGAGCGCCGTGGCAAGCGGCGTAACGTCGAACTCCACCTGCGCTTCACGAATGAACGCAACCAGCGGTTCGAGCGCTACGGCGACGCGAGATTGCAGCGATGATCGAACGATCGCGCGAGTCGAGAACCATTCGCGACCTTCCGCGACAAGGTCGCTCGCCTCGAATCCATCGGGAATCAGATGCGCGGCATGCGGGTAGATCTGCGCGAAGCGGTCGGCGATCGGCGTCATCGCGAGCGCCGTCGCACCCGCGTCGTGAAGATAGAGGTACAGCGGAGAAGCGGGACCTTCGCGTGGCAAAAGATGCAGCGTGGCGTCGAGATTCATCGTCGCATGCAGCGCTGCGGCCCTGTTCAGCGCAGCGAGGCGTTCACCTTCGCGAGTGCGGTGCTTCCCGGCACGAGGTCGCGATCGGACAGCGCATTGAGCGGCGCTTCGATCGTGTTCTGCGCATGGTGCAGATCGTATTCGGTCTCGTCGACGTAGAGTAGCCCGGTAACTACCTCACCCTCGCGACGATGCGCTTCGAGATACGCCATCACCGCGGCCTTGTCGTGTGGATCGTAATCCTCGTCGAGACGACGCAGGCGAATCGAGCCGCCGTCGTGCAGCGTCACGGTTTCGACGCTCCCGGGTGCACCGGCGCTTTCGATCGGTGCGCGCTGCGGCATGTAATCGAGGAAGTTGACCGACTCGTTATGCAGGCGGACGTAGTCGTAGCTCTTGGTCGAGCCTGGATGGTTGTTAAACGCTACACACGGCGACACGACGTCCAGAAACGCTGCACCTTTGTGCTCGACGGCGGCTTTGATGAGCGGAACGAGCTGGCCCTTGTCACCGGAAAAGCCGCGCGCGATGAATGTAGCGCCCAGTGTCAGGGCGAGCATGACCAAATCGATCGGCTCGTCCTCGTTGGATGCGCCGCGCTTGCTCTTGCTGCCTTTGTCCGCCGTTGCCGAGAACTGTCCTTTGGTTAGACCGTACACGCCATTGTTCTCGACGATGTACGTCATATTCACGCCGCGCCGTAGCACGTGCGCGAATTGCCCTAGGCCGATCGACGCCGAATCGCCGTCACCGGACACGCCGAGGTAGATCAGATCGCGGTTGGCGAGATTCGCGCCGGTCAACACCGATGGCATGCGCCCGTGCACGCTGTTGAATCCGTGCGACTGCCCGAGAAAGTAGGTCGGCGTCTTGCTCGAGCAACCGATTCCCGACAGCTTCGCGACACGATGCGGCGGAATCGCCAACTCGAAAAACGCCTGAATGATCGCTGCCGAGATCGAATCGTGCCCACAGCCCGCGCAAAGCGTCGACACCGGCCCTTCGTAATCGCGCCGCGTGAAGCCGAGCGCGTTGGTCGGCAGCGAGGGATGGTGAAGCTTCGGCTTGAGTAAATAGGTCATGTCATTGTCGTTGTCTGTTACCTGTTACCTGATAAACCAAGGGCAGTCACTTTTTCCGCGATCTCGCGCTCCACAAAGCGCGCCGTCAGCGGGTTGCCGTCGTAATGCAGGATGCTCACGAGCTTGGCGGGATCGATGCCACACTCGTTGATCAATAGCGCGCGCAATTGCGCGTCGCGATTCTGCTCGACGACGAACACCTGCTCGTGCTCGGCGATCCACTCGACAATGGCGTCGGCGAACGGGAATGCGCGCACGCGCAAGCGATCGAGATGGATTCCGCGTTGCGCCAGTGCGTGCAATGCTTCAGCCATCGGCGCGCCGGTCGAGCCGTACCAAAGCACGCCGGCCCTTGAAGATTGCGCCGCAGGCTCGATGACGGGTGCGGGGACGTACTCTTTCGCGGTCTCGAACTTGCGCAACAAACGCTGCATGTTGTCGACGTACGCGGGCCCTTCCTCGGTGTAGCGCGCGTAGCGATCCTTCGACGTGCCCCGCGTGAAATACGCGCCGCGACGCGGATGCGTTCCAGGCAGCGTGCGATAGGTGATCCCGTCCGCGTCGACGTCGAGATAGCGGCCGAAGTCCTTGCCCGCCTCGAGCTCCTCGGCCGTCATCACCTTGCCATGGTCGAGCGCTCTTGCATCGTCCCACTTAAACGGTGCCGTGAGCCAATCCTGCATGCCGATCTCGAGATCGAGCATCACGAATACCGGCGTTTGCAACCGGTCGGCAAGATCGAACGCGAGCGCGCCCATCGTGAAGCATTCGGTCGGATCTTCAGGGAAAAGCAGTACGTGCTTGGTGTCGCCGTGCGAGGCGTAGGCCGCAGAAAGAATGTCGGCCTGCTGCGTCTTCGTCGGCATTCCGGTGGATGGACTGCCGCGTTGCACGTCGAACAAAACTGCAGGAATCTCGGCGAAATACGCAAGCCCGATGAACTCCTGCATCAGCGAAATTCCCGGTCCCGCCGTTGCGGTGAATGCGCGTGCGCCGTTCCAACCGGCTCCGACGACCATGCCGATCGAGGCAAGCTCGTCTTCGGCCTGGATGATCGCGTAACGATTGCGGCCCGTAGCGCGATCGATGCGAAAACGCCCGCACCATTTCTGGAACGCTTCGGCAAGCGAAGTCGACGGCGTGATCGGATACCACGCGCACACCGTTGCGCCGCCGTACACCGCACCGAGCGCGGCGGCACTGTTGCCGTCGATAAAGATCCGATCACCCACGTTGTCGCGACGCGACATCGAAAGACCGATCGGCGGCAACTCTTGTTTGGCAAACGTGTACCCACGCTCGAAAGCCTTGCGATTCGCCGAAAGCAATGGCGCTTTCTTCTCGCCGCCGTACTGCTCGCCGAGCAACGTTTCGATGACCACCGGTTCGATATCGAGCAATGCGGCGAGCGCGCCCACGTACATGATGTTCTTGAAGAGCTGCCGCTGCCGCATGTCGGTGAACATTTCGGCACAAATCGCGGTCAGCGGCATGCCGAGCACGATGACGTCTTCGCGGAGCTTGGCGCTCGTCAACGGTCGCGTCGAGTCATAGAACAGATATCCGCCTGGCTCGATCTCGGCGACGTCGGAATTCCACGTCTCGGGATTCATCGGTACGGCGAGATCGACGCCGCCGCGTCGCCCGCGCCAGCCTTGCTCGCACACGCGCACTTCGTACCAGGTCGGCATGCCCTGGATGTTCGACGGAAAGATGTTGCGTGCGGCCACCGGAACGCCCATGCGCAACATCGCCTTCGCGAAAAGCGAGTTCGCGGATGCGGACCCCGAGCCGTTCACGTTCGCGAACTTGACGACGAAGTCGTTGATGCGTGCGATCGGAGTCGGCTTGTTCGCCGCGGCTGCTGCAGGCTTCGACGCGCTCGTGGTCGTTGGAAAGGTCACCGCGCTACTCCGTGATCATTTCGGTCGCAGCGCCGGTTGCTGCGGGCGCCGCGCCGCTGATGTGCAGCATCGGCATCTCACCTGCATGCGTCATGTCGATGAACGATTTTTTCATGTCCCACGCACCGGTCGGACAGCGCTCGGCGCACAGGCCGCAATGCAGGCACACGTCCTCGTCCTTGACCATCACGCGACCGGTCTTCAATGCACCCGACACGTAAAGATCCTGTGCAAGATCGAGTGCCGGCGCGCGCAAATGTCCGCGCAGGACCGGCTCATCGGCATTCTCGGTGAACGTGATGCAATCCATCGGGCAGATGTCAACGCATGCATCGCACTCGATGCACAAGGGATCGGAAAACACCGTCTGCACGTCGCAATTGAGACACCTTTGTGCTTCCGACCACGCGAGCTTCGCATCGAAGCCCAATTCGACCTCGACTTTGATGTCCTTTAGCGCGATCACGATGTCCTTGAGCGGAACGCGATGACGCCGCTCGGGCGTGACCGCGTTGTCGTAGCTCCACTCGTGAATGCCCATCTTCTGGCTGATGAGCAGGAACGTCGGCGGCGGACGCACGCGAATGTCTTCGCTACGCAACAACTTGTCGATGGAGATCGCCGCATCGTGACCATGCGCGACCGCCCAGATGATGTTCTTCGGCCCGAAAGCAGCGTCGCCGCCGAAAAACAGACCCGGCCGCGTCGACATCATCGTCACACGATCGACGATCGGCATGCCGTGGCGATCGAATTCGATGCCAAGGTCGCGCTCGATCCAGGGGAACGCATTCTCCTGTCCGACCGCGACCAGCACGTCGTCGCATTCGAACACGACTTCCGGCTCGCCTTTCGACACCAACTCGCGCCGGCCTTTGTCGTCGACGCGCGCTTCCACCTTGTCGAACGCTACGCCGGCGAGCTTGCCGCTGTCGTGCAAAAAGCGCTTGGGCACGAGGTAATTGTGGATCGGGATGCCCTCGTGCATCGCGTCTTCCTTTTCCCACGGCGATGCTTTCATTTCATCGAAGCCGGAGCGCACCACGACATTGACGTCCTCGCCGCCGAGACGGCGTGCGCTGCGGCAGCAATCCATCGCGGTATTGCCGCCGCCCAGGACAACCACGCGCTTGCCGATCGTGCCGACATGCCCGAACGACACGGACGAGAGCCAGTCGATGCCGATGTGAACGTTCTTCGCGGTCTCCCTGCGACCCGGGATGTCGAGATCCCTGCCGCGCGGCGCACCGCTGCCGACGAACACCGCGTCGTAACCGTCGTTCAGCAGACGCTTCAGGCTCGTGATTTCGGCGCCGGGGCGAAACTCGACGCCGCGATCGAGGATGTAACCCACCTCCTCGTCGATCACCGTATCGGGCAGGCGAAACTTCGGAATCTGTGTTCGCATCATGCCGCCGCCGCGCGAATCGCGATCGAACACGACGCATTCGTAGCCGAGCGGCGCGAGATCGCGCGCAACGGTCAGCGATGCAGGACCTGCGCCGACCAGCGCGACGCGCTTGCCGTTCCTGATCGTCGCAAGCGGCGGCAAGCGATCGCGAATGTCGTCTTTGAAATCCGCAGCCGCGCGTTTCAAGCGACAAATCGCAACGGGCTCGGGACGAGTCTCGTTACGGCGATGCTCGATCGAGCCCTGCTCGACGCGCGTGCGACGACATGCCGGCTCGCACGGACGATCGCAGGTGCGCCCGAGAATTCCCGGAAAGACGTTCGACTTCCAATTGACGATATACGCGTCGTCGTAGCGCCCTTGCGCGATCATCCGGATGTACTCGGGGACTGGCGTATGCGCGGGGCACGCCCATTGGCAATCGACGACCTTGTGAAAATACGCAGGGTCCGCGATATCGGTTGGTTTCAAGCGCTTCGGCTCCTCGTCCGCGCCCCGTGAAGGCCGCGCGCACCCCGGATGCTACGCCGTCGCGTGAAGTGAGCAAAGACGCGAGGAATCAACGGCAAGTCCTGAAGCCTACGAAGGGATCGTGGCGCGCCGGACGGTAGAAATTGCGAAATGCAGCGTGCACGAGGCGGCTTGTCGTGGCCCACGATCCACCGCGCATCACGCGATGCGTCCCAAACCAAGGTTCCGAGTATTCGGCATAACGGTCGGCTGCGAATCCAGGATAAGGCTCGAAGGTGCTGGACGTCCATTCCCACAACTCGCCGGGAAGCGGTGACCCACCCGGTTTGTGTGCATATTCCCATTCCGCTTCCGTGGGCAAACGCCGGCCCGCCCAACGGCAATAGGCTTCCGCTTCGAACGCATTCACATGCGACACCGGCGCATGCTCGACGAGCGGTGCCCAACGATCGAAGCGACGCAACTCGAAGCCACCCTGCTCGCTTGGACGCCAATATGCCGGCATCGTTCGCCTGGCAGTCGCAAGCCATGCGCGCCCGTCGGGCGACCACCATTTCTCGCTGGCGTAGCCGCCTGCATCGACGAACGCCGCGAACTCGCCCGCGGTGACCAGCGCGCGCGACATGGCGAACGGCGCGATGTCGACTTCGTGCGCCCACTTCTCGTTGTCGAACACGAAGCGTTCGCGCGCCTCGTCGCGCGTCGCGCCGATGACGGCGTGGCCGCCAGCATATTCGATGTCGTTTTGCAACGGTGGCGCGTACGCGAGCGTAGGCGGGAAGCGCGGGGGAGCGGGCAAACCGAGCGTTTGCAAGGACATGAGCAGCGCCTCACCATGCATGTCCTCGTGATACAGCGCGAGCTCGAATGGATAACAATCGCCGGCGTGCGAGCCGATCGCGTCGAGCGTATCGCGCAACGTGACATCCAGATAAGCGTGCACGCCATCCCAATCCGGAAGCGCCAACGTCCAACGCGAGTCATGCGCGACGTGGCGCGAGTCCCACCACGCATCGGCCTCGCGAATGCGTGACGCAATGCGCGAACCATCGGGATCGTCAGGCGCATGGCGTCGACACCAAAACTCCTGGAACCAGCCGATATGCGCAAGCTCCCAACCAGGCGGATTGACAAGCTCGATCAGCGGAAACGCGCGCTCGTGCGGACGAAGATGCGCGTAGAGTGACAGCGTGCGCTCGCGCGCGTCGCGCAAGGCTTCCGCGATTGCCTGCACGCGTCTTGGCGACCGCGCGAGCACATTTGCTTCGGCATACATGCCCGGATCGCTTTTGATCGTCACGCCGTACCTCGCCGGCGCCAACAACGGCAACTGGCGCACGGCGCTGCGCTGGTCGAAGCTTCTAACTCCGGCATGGCAGGCAATTTTACAGGCGGCAGACGCGCCCGTGACCGGCGGTTCGTGTGATGGCGCAGCAGCGCTCATCGCCTTGCATGCACGACGCAGCCGAGCGGCGATCGCGGCGTGGAAGCGGGCACGGCCCGACCAGGCGTTGATCGTCGCGCTCACCGGCACCGATTTGTATCACGACGTTCCGGCCGAGGATGCGGACACGCTGGCGTCGATCGCCGACGCCGATCGCCTGATCGTGTTGCAAGCCGATGCCATCGATCACGTGCCGAGAGAGTCACGGGAAAAAGTTCGTGTCGTTTATCAATCGGCCCGTTCGTTGCAGCCTTTCGAGCACAAGCCGTCATCGCGCCTTGATTGCGTGTTCGTTTCGCACCTGCGCGACGAGAAGGATCCGGCCACCATGTTCGCAGCCTGGCGGAAGCTTCCGCCGTGCCTTCCGGCGACACTCACGATTTATGGCGAAGCGCTAGATGCATCCCTTGGCGCGGCCGCAATCAAGCTTGCCGGAGACGATGCGCGCGTCCGTTATCTCGGCGCAAAGAAGCATGCGCACGTGCGACAAGCGATCAAGCGCGCGCATGTGCTGATCGTTTCGTCGCGAATGGAAGGCGGTGCGAACGTAGTGGTCGAAGCGATCACCGCAGGAACGCCGGTGATCGCAAGCCGCATGTCGGGGAATATTGGCATGCTGGGGCGCGACTATCCGGCGTTGTTCGATGTCGGTGACGCCGCAGGACTTGCCGCAATGGTGACGAGCGCGCATGTGGACCGTGAATTTCTGCGGACGCTGCAAGCGCGTTGCGGCGTTCTTGCGCCTCGCTTCGCGCCGGAGTGTGAGCGTGCTGCGCTGCTCGACGTTGTCGCCGAGTTGAAAGCAACGTCGCCGGTAGAATGAGCGCATCGATGTCGACTGGAAGAATGCCGCCATGAACGCGCCCGATCGCGCCGCGCTGCGACTCACCTCCTTCTCGCACGGCGGAGGTTGCGGTTGCAAGATTGCACCGGGAGTCTTGCGCGAGATTCTCTCCAAAAGCGGTCCGGCGCTCGTCCCCGAAGAGCTCCTGGTCGGCATCGAAACGGCCGACGACGCCGCGGTCTTTCGAATCAACGATCGCCAGGCCATCGTTGCGACGACCGATTTTTTCATGCCGATCGTCGACGATCCCTTCGACTTCGGCGCGATCGCAGCGACCAACGCGATCTCGGATGTATATGCGATGGGCGGGACACCGTTGTTCGCGCTGGCGCTCGTCGGCATGCCGATCGATCGTTTGCCGATGGCAACGATTCGACGCATCCTCGAAGGCGGCGAGTCGGTGTGCGCGCGAGCGAAAATTCCGGTCGCCGGCGGGCATACGATCGATTCGGTCGAGCCGATCTATGGCTTGGTGGCGATCGGTCTTGTCGATCCTGCGAATCTCAAGCGCAATGCGGGAGCGCGTCCCGGGGATGCGCTAGTGCTCGGCAAACCGATCGGTGTCGGCATCTACAGTGCGGCGCTCAAGAAAGAGCGGCTCTCGCCGGACGGTTACACGGCAATGATTGCGAGCACGACGAAGCTCAACACGCCCGGCATTGCGCTCGGTGCGCTGCCCGACGTGCATGCGCTGACCGACATTACCGGGTTCGGATTGCTCGGTCACCTTCTCGAGATCTGTCGCGGCTCGGGGGTCGGAGCGCGCGTCGATTGGAACCGCGTGCCGTTGCTTCCCGGCGTGGCGGAGCTCGCGCGCGAGGGGATGTACACCGGCGCGTCGGGCCGCAATTGGAACGGATATGGCGGCGACGTCGATCTTGCCAAGGGGATCGGCGATGTCGAGCGCGCAATTCTCACCGATCCGCAAACATCGGGTGGCTTGCTCGTTGCGTGCTCGCGAGAATCCGTTGACGACGTGCGCGCGATCTTCGCGCGCGAAGGATTTGCTGATGCAGCCGTCATCGGCGAGATCGTTGCGAGTGTACCGCGCGTAAGCGTACGCAACGAGTGAATGCGAGGCTTCGGGCTGCCGCATTGGTACTGCTGGGCGCGGCGCTCGCCGCCAGCGCGATTTTCGTGTGGCAGCACTACCTTTCGCCGCAGTCGGAAATCAAAGCCGTGCATGCAGCCTGCCTCAAAGAGGTTGCGGATACAAAGGCGAAGCTCAAAAGCAGCATCGACGTCGGTAGGACTGCGCAGCCGGACAATCTCGCCGACGCGCTGAGTCGAAGCGCGAGCGATGTGTTGGGAAAGTGGCTCGACGGTATGGCGAGCGGCGTGAGCGAGGCAGTGTGCGGCACGATCCTCGATGCCTGCAAAAGCGATTTCGATGGCCGCGTCTGCGTGGCCGCGCGCGAACGCTATCGTTGAAACTCGCGCGACGACGTGCCAGAAGGTCCCGAAATCCGCCGCGAGGCGCGCGCGCTTGCCCGGATCCTTGTCGATCAGCCGCTGACGCGCATCGAATATCGCGTTCCCGCTCTCGCGCGCCGGGCGCGCACATTGTCGGGATCCCGTGTGACCAATGCAACGTCGCACGGCAAAGCGATGCTGATCGAATGGTCGAACGGACTCACGCACTACAGCCACAATCAACTTTACGGCGAGTGGCACGTGACTCGAACCGATGCACTCGAATTGTTGCTGGCGAAACGCGAGCCATCCATTCGTGTGGTCATCGCGACGATCGATAACGCTGCTGTTCTCTTGTCGGCGACGAACATCGAACTGTTGACCGCACGCGAGCTCGCCGCTCAAACGTATCTCGCGCGACTCGGCCCCGACGTGCTCGATCGCTCCACGACGCTGGCGCGCGTGTTGGCGCGTTTCGGAGATGCGCGATTTGCGCGACGCTCGCTGGCTTCGCTGCTTCTGGATCAGTCGTTTCTCGCAGGACTCGGCAATTATCTTCGCAGCGACATTCTCCACGCGAGCGGTTTACGTCATACGAAGCGCCCCGTCGAGCTCACGCCTGCAAAGCTCACGCGCCTTGCCAAAGCGACACTCGACCTGCCTCGACAGAGCCTTCGCACCGCCGGCACCACCAACGATCCAACGCTGCTGCCAGAACTCGCTGCGCAAGGGGTCACGCGCGCCGAGCGGCGCTTTCGCGTGTATGCGCGCGAAGGGCTGCCGTGCTGGATCTGTGCAACGAAGATCCGGCGAGTCGACGTGGGCGGTCGCGGAATCTACTTCTGTCCGCGTTGTCAACCAGCGTAATTCGTACGCAAGGTGGCGCATCGCGCCGCGCCGTGAATGCGCCTAAAATAGTTCGTTTGCCGAGGAGACTCCATGCCGCGACTGGAAACTGCTGCGCTCGTTCGTCCGTCGCCGTTGGCGCAAAGGTTCGCAGCAGTCCGCGCGCAGACCACAGCGCTCGCGGCGCCGTTGTCCCCCGAAGACTGCGTGGTGCAATCGATGCCGGATGCAAGCCCCGTCAAATGGCACCTTGCGCACACCACCTGGTTTTTCGAGACGTTCGTTGCGAAGCCGCATCTGCCCCAATACCGCGACTTCGATCCCGCATTTCGCGTGCTCTTCAATTCGTACTACAACAGCGTCGGCGACAAGCATCCGCGACCGGAGCGTGGGCTGTTGACACGACCATCGCTAGATGCCGTGCTTGCGTATCGCCACTACGTCGAGCAGGCGGTTGCGCCGCTGGCTGCATCGATCGGGTCGTGGACCGCGTTGATCGAGCTCGGCTTGCAACACGAGCAACAGCATCAGGAGCTGATCGTCACCGACGTAAAGCATCTGTTGTCACGCAATCCGGTGCGACATGCGTACCTGCCAGCCTGGCCGCTGACTCCGGTCGCTGCTCGACGCACGGGCTGGGTGACGCACGCAGGGGGGATCGTCGAGGTCGGGCATGAGGGCGCCGGTTTCGCGTTCGATAACGAAGCACCACGCCATCGCGTACTGCTGCAACCGTTCGCGCTGGCGACGCATCCGGTTACCAATGGGGAGTACCTTGCATTCATCGAGGATGGCGGTTACCGCCGCCCGGAGCTCTGGCTTTCGCTGGGATGGGAGGCAGTGACGTCGCGCGACTGGAGCGCGCCGCTCTATTGGGAGCGAAGCGACGACAAATGGCGCACGTTCACGCTGCGCGGGATGGCCGACATCGATCCGAGCGCGCCGCTGGCGCACGTCAGCTTGTTCGAAGCCGACGCATACGCGCGCTGGGCCGGCGCCCGCCTTCCTACCGAATTCGAATGGGAAACGTTGGGGGCGGACGCGCCGATCGAAGGCAACTTTCTCGAGAGCAAGGTGCTGCATCCGCTCGCGCAACGCGTACCCGCAGGTGATGCGGCGCTTTCGCAACTCTACGGCGACGTCTGGGAATGGACGCAGTCGAGCTACGCGCCCTACCCCGGTTATCGCCCTGCCGAAGGCGCAATCGGCGAGTACAACGGCAAGTTCATGTGCAACCAGTACGTGCTGCGCGGCGGATCGTGCGCGACACCGCGATCGCACGTTCGCGCCACCTATCGCAATTTCTTTCCGGCAGATGCGCGCTGGCAGTTTTCAGGCGTGCGGCTCGCGAAGGATGCCTGATGCTTACCGGACGCAGGCACCTAGCTTCGTTTTAGAGTTCCAGGTATCGGCTTTCTCGCCTGCATCGTCATTTGGAAAGCGCCCAGATTGGGATCCAGGTCGTGATGCCTGGCACATAAGTGATCAGCAACAGCGTCACCGCGAGCGGCAGATAGTACGGCCCCATTTGCTTCAACACGTCCTTCATCGTCACTTTGGCGATGTCCGCGACCAGAAACAGTGCCAGGCCCATCGGTGGCGTCAGGAGTCCGATCATGAGATTGAAGACGACGACCATGCCGAGATGCACCGGGTCCACACCGGCCATCACCAACGGCTTCGCGATGATGGGTGCGATCACGAGAATCGCCGTCGTGCTGTCGAGAAACATTCCGACGACGATCAAGAGCAGGTTGACGATCATCAGCAGCACGTAAGGATTGGTCGAGATCTGCAGCATCGCGCCAGTCAGCTTCTGTGGAACCTGTTCGACCGACAGGATCCAGCCGAACAATGCGGCCACGGCGACGATCAGCAAGATGCCGGCCGACGCGCGTATCGTTTCGAACGCGGCGTTGAAGAGTCCTTGCCACGTCAGCTCGCGGTAGAACAGGCTGCTGATCAGAATCGCATACAGCACGGTGACCGATGCGATCTCGGTCGGCGTGAAAAAGCCCGCCAGCATTCCGGCAATCAGTATCAGCGGCGCGACGATGGCGGGGAACGCCGGCTTGAAATCACGCCAAAGCTCGCGTCTCGTGGGCCAGCGATCAGTGCGCGGATAGTTGCGACGCATCGCGAGCCAGCCGGTCATCAACATCAGCATGATCACGCACAAGAGGCCGGGCAGGATTCCGCCAAGCAAAAGCTGGATCACGGAAACGCCGGTCACCGTCCCATAGATGATGAGCGGAATCGATGGCGGGAAAATCGGTCCGACGATCGCCGACGAGCTTGTCACGGCCGCTGCGAACGCGGGCGAGAACCCTTTGTTGCGCATCGCGTCGATCTCGATGCGGCCGAGTCCGCCGATGTCGGCAAGTGCCGACCCCGACATTCCCGCGAAGATCAGGCTGCCGAAAATGTTGACCTGCGCAAGTCCTCCGGGCAGGCGCCCGACCGCCGTGTCCGCGAACTTGTAGATGTAGCGTGATATGCCTGCGCTGTTCATCAGGCTGCCGACGAACAGGAACACCGGCACGGCGACTAGCGGAAACGAGTCGAGCGCGTACAGCGTGCGCTGCGCAATCAGGTCGATCGGCAATCCAACCGCGAATATGTAGACGATGCAGGGAATCCCGATCGCGAGCACGACGGGAAAGCCCAGCATGAACAATGCGAGAAACGCGCCGATGACCAGGAAGCCGTGCATGAAGTCAGGTCAGCACAGTCTGCTTCGCTTCCGGCCGCCGCCGCCGCCACGTATGCAACAGCATGCCGGCAGTCTCGATCGCCAATAGCGCGGAGCCGAACGCAAGCGGCCCCATGAAGAGCCAGAACGGCATTTCCAGCGTGGCCGTCTGATTGGCCAGGTTGCCTAATATCGTGATGACGCCGGCGACGCACATGACCCCAAACATCGCGATTCCGCAGATTTCGATGGTGAGTTGCAGCCACCAGCGAAGCCTCGGCGCGATCAATCCCTGGAATTCCTCCATGCGGATCTGGCCGCCCTGTTCGGTGACGTACGACGCCGAAACGAACGTCAGCGTGATCAGGAAATAGCGGGCAAGTTCTTCGGCGCCCGACATCGGAACGTTGAAGACACCCCGCATGACGATTTGCGCGAGCGGCGTCACGATCAGCGCCGCCAGGAGCCCGAGGCTCATCCAGCGCACGAGGGCGCGCATTGCGGTCAGAAAGCGCATCGTTTGCGTGCGCGCGTGCGGATCGCGGATGTTTCCCGCGATCCTCGAGCACGGCGCTTCTCGTCGCGTTTCACCGGAGCTTCGTTACTTGACCGCCTGAATCTGCTGGATGTAACCGGTCCATTCGGGGAAGTCCTTGTTCACCTGGCCGAGCACGGCTTTCTGGAATGCCGCGACATCGAGCCCATCCTTCTCCTCGATGAAGATCATCCCTTTCGCTTCGAGATCGGCGCGATACTTTTTCGCCGTGTCGCGGTCCCACTCGAGCGTCTTCGCGCCGACCTCGGCCAGCGTGTCCTCGAAGATCTTGCGATCGCCCGGCGCGATCGATTGCCAGACCTTCTCGTTGACAAAGACCGACAGCACCGACTGCATGTGGTTGGTCATCATCACGTACTTTTGCACTTCGTACAGCTTGAGGTTGAAGATGTTCGGCAGCGGATTCTCCTGTCCGACGACAAGACCGGTCGCGAGCGCCGTCGCGAGCTCCGACACTTCGACAGGCGTTGCCACCGCCCCCATGCCGGTCAGCATCGACGACCAGAGCTTGACCGGGACACCGCGATATTTCTTGCCAGCCATGTCCTTCGGCGTCAACACCTTTTCCTTCGAGGTGAGCTCGCGCGTCCCCTGAAAGAAGCTGCCGATGATCCGCATGTTGCCCTTGTCGACGAGCTGCTTGTTGATCTCGGCCAGCGCGGGCGAGGTTCGCGCATCGGTCGCGCGCAGGCTATGCGCCGCGTCGCGATACAAGAACGGCGTGTTGAACACCGCGGTGTTGGGAACGATCTTGCCAAGGGACGCGAAATCATGATGGCCCATTGAGATGGCACCCGACTTCACGCCGTCGACGAGCTCGCCCACGCCGCCCAGCTGCGAGTTCGGGAACACGGCAATCTCGACGCGACCGCTGGTGCGCTCCTTGATGAGCTTCGCGACTTCGTCCGCGTACAACGTCTGCGGTGCATTGGCTACGCCGACGTGTGCGTAGCGAAGCTTGACCTGGGCGTGCGCGAGCGGGGACGTGATGAGCGCGACGGCGACGAGCAGCGTCTCGATCGACAGCACGATGTGAAGCTTGCGATTCATGTACATTCCTCCTGGTTCAATGGGCCATCCGGCCCCGTGGTCGTGGCGTGACGTTCCAGTGATTCAGCGCTCGTAGATCTTGAACAGCGCCGAGGTATCGAGCTCCGAGTGACCAAGCAGAATCAGTAGCCGGTACAGCGACAGCGCCGTTCCGGTCATCGGGGCCGGCGCTTTCAAGTCGCCAACATAAGCGTTGACCATCTCGAGATCCTTCAAGAGTTGGCGCGCGTAGCCCTGTGGCGCAAAATTGCGCGCCGCCATCCGGGGATACACGCGCTGCAGCAAGGTGCCATCAGCATGACCACCGGACAGACATTCCGGAATGCGCGCGGCGTCGATTCCAGAACGCTCGGCAAGCAACAGCGCCTCGGCCAGGACCGCGTGCGTGCAGCCGACGATCATTTGATTGACCATCTTCGCCGCGAGACCGCTGCCCATCGGGCCCATGTGGGTCACGCGGCTCGACAGCTGATTTAAGACCGGCGCCACGCGCGCGATGTCGGCGGCCTCGCCGCCGGCCATCACGGTGAGCGTTCCGCCGGTGACCGCGGGCGGACCGCCGGATACCGGCGCGTCGATCCATGGACAGCCGGTAAGGTCGCGCAAGTGTCTTGCGCATTCGCGAGCACGGTTGAGATCGATCGTCGAGAAATCGACGACCAGCTGCGGCGGCCGCAGTGCGTCGGCGACACCGTGCTCGCCGAACATCGCTTGCTCGACGGCGTCGGTCGTCGGCAGGTTCAGCATCATGACCTCGCAGTCGCGGGCTGCATCGGCTGGTGATTGCGACACGTGCGCGCCCGACGCGCTCGCCGCCTGCATCTGGCGCGGGAGGATGTCGTAGGCACGCACTGCGTGGCCCAGTGATACCAGCCTCGCAACCATCGGCAGCCCCATCAAACCGACGCCGACGTAGCCGATCGTGGGCGGCATTGCGGTCATGCGATCGCGTAGACGCGCAGCGCATTGTCGCGGAACAGCGCGCGCTGCGAAGCGATCGGCAAATCGGCCACGATGTCGCGAAAGCCACCGAAAATCTCGGCGTAGCTTGCGCACAGGCTGTCAACCGGAAAATTACTGGCGAACATGCAGCGGTCCACGTCGAAAAGATCGATCACCGTGCGCACGATTCCCCGATTCGCGTCGGTGGTCCACGGCGTGTCGCGCTGGCCGATTCCGGAAATCTTGACCGCCACGTTCGGACACGCGGCCACTCGCGCCATCGCCTTTTTCCATCCTGCAACGCCCTCAGCGGAGCGATCGGCGGGAAGTCCCGCGTGATTGACGATGATCGTCGTGTCGGGAAAATCGGTGGCAAGTCGCGCGGCCTCGTGCAGGTGCCACCAGGGCGTCTGCAAATCGAAGCGGAGACCAAGGCGCGCAAGTTTCGCGAACCCCGCGCGCCACGCCTCGTCCGTGGTACCCCCGGGGGCGCCGTCGTTCGGTGACGGATTCGCGCGCGGCTTGTGCCGGACACTGCGGACGAAGCCGAAAGCCGCCTGCCTTTCGAGGACGCTTGCCGCATCGTCGCGATCCAGCCACGCTTGCGCCACCGCAACGCTTGGCCATCCGGTGTCGTGGCGCAGCCGTTCGATGTAGCGCATTTCGCCGACGGGGTCGCGGGGGTCCCATTCGGCTTCAACATAGACGGATTTGTCGACCCAGAACGGCGCGGCGTCGGCCAGAAAGTCGGAAGGCAGGTAACGGCGTCGGATCGCGCGGTAATCGCCATAGCGAAAAGCAATCGGTGGCTCGTCGTTGAGCCAGGGGTAGTAATGGGCTTTCGGGTCCCAGAAATGCTGATGCGCGTCGACGATCGCGAATGGCAGCGGCGACGTGGCCGCGGAAACGCTGATTATCGATGAATTCACGCAACCCGCTTCGAAGGTCGCGTCAGGCCGCCCAGAATACCGCGAAATCTCCCGCGGGATCCTGCCAACGCCGAACCGTCGCGAAACCTGCGAGCGCCAGCAGCGTCTCGAATTCGTCGGGCGTGTATTTGTAGGAATTTTCGGTGTGAATGCGCTCGCCTTCGTCGAACACGCGCGCCGTTCCGTCGATGGTCACGACTTGTCGATTGATCGCTTCGAGATGCATTTCGATGCGCCCCTTCGGCTCCGAGTAGAGCGCGCGATGTCGAAACGCCCGGACATCGAAGTCGCTGCCGATCAAGCGATTGACATGGGTCAGCACGTTGCGATTGAAAAGCGCGGTCACGCCGAGCCCGTCGTCGTAGGCCGCCTCGAGTCGAGCTTTGTCCTTTTTGGTATCGACACCAATCAACAAGCCGCTGCCTTCGCGCCGGGAGCAATAAGCAAACACGCGCCGCAAAAATTCGATCGAGTCTTCGGGCGTGAAGTTGCCGATCGAGGAGCCGGGGTAGAAGAACGCCACCGACTGCGCGCGCAACTGACTCTCGAGATCCAGGCCTGTCGTGAAATCGCTGACCACGCCGGTCATTTGCACGTCGGCGAATCGCGGAGCTAGCCGCTCGAGCGTGGTCTTCAATGCATGGGCGGCAATATCGACGGCGATATAACGAGTCGGCGCGAGAAACGAAAGCCAGCCTTCCGCTTTCGCACCATCGCCCGCGCCGAGGTCGACGAACTGTCCGCCCGTTCCGATTGCACTGGCGATCTGGACGCGATTCGCCGTGAAGATTCCGCGCTCGGTGCGCGTGGGGTAGTACTCGGGAAGCTCGCAGATGGCGCCGTACAACGCGCTCCCCAGCTCGTCGTAGAAATACTTCGGGGGAACTACTGCCGGATGGGCGCGCAACCCGGCAATAAGCGCGGAGCGCTCGGCGCCTGGATCGCGCACCAGCCGGTCGACGAGGCGAAAGCGCATGCGAACTTTCGAGCCAAACGAGGATGATAGCGTGGCGTCGGTGTGCGGTTTTCGGACTGCGATAATGTGGGCATGAGCGCTTTTCACCGCATGATGTCGCGTTGCAAATTGGTTGGCGTCATTGGGGTCACAGTGGCGTTGATCTCGTCGACAGGCATCGCCGGGGGCGCGTTGACGGCGGGTAGTAACCAGCCTGCGCCTGTGCTCGCGTTGCGCGACATCGACGGAAACGAAGTGCGGCTCGACTCGTTTCGAGGTCGCACGGTGATCGTGAATTTCTGGGCAACGTGGTGCGCGCCTTGCGTCGCCGAAATGCCTTCGCTCGAAAAGCTTCGTCAAGCACTCGCGCGCGAGCGCGTCGAAGTGCTCGCCGTCAACCTGCAGGAGAACGCTGCGCGCATTCGTCCGTTTGCCGAACGACTCGGCTTGACGATGCCGATGCTGCGCGATCACGACGGATCGGCACGCACTGCCTGGAATGTGCGCGTGTTCCCTACGACGTTCGTCGTGGGACCCGATCAACGTGTCGCGCTGGTCGCGATCGGCGAGATCGAATGGGATCGCGCTGACGTGATCAAGCGCATTCGCGACATTGCGCGTCGTCCCGGCGCTACGCCTGCCAGCCGCCACGCCGCGTTGCAACTTAGGGCCTAGTCCACCGACGTCGGCGGTGGTGCGTTGTAGCGATGTGGACATCGCAACGCCCGGTCGACGCCTCATCGCCGCGCTGGCGCTGTTGACAGTGGCGCAGGCGGGCATTGCGTCGCACTCGAGTCTGATCGGGCCCGAATGGGCGTGGGAACCAGCGAGCGTCGAGAGAGTTGGCCCGGATGCGAGCCGTTACACGATCCGTTTCGCAAGCGACGGAACGATGCGCGTGCGCGCAGACTGCAACCGCGGCAGCGGTCGCTTTGCGGTCGACGGTGAGCGACTTTCGCTTTCGGCCATCGCGACCACCAAGAAGGGATGCGGGGCGGATTCGATGGATCGCCAGTTTCTTCGAGCGCTCGCCGAAGTCGTCTCGTATCGCCTCGTAGATCGACGTCTCTTGCTCACACTCGGATCGGGCGAGCGGTTGCACTTCGCGAGAACGCTTGACGGGTTGTCCGGCAACGTCTTAGCGGCCGAGATTTTTTGTCCGTCCGAGCGTTGCGCCGCCCGCCGACTGCCCAGAATGCGGCGGAGTGTCTACGCTGGGGCTCTTGTTGCGCCGTCGCGCTAAGGAGTTGCCATGGAGCCGGTCTCGAGAGGTTCGATCCTGCATCCGCGAACGTGGCGCGCCAGGCGCAGCGGCTACACATTCATCGATCGCCAGTATGGGCGCTGGGGCTACATCCTGGCGTGGGCGTTGGGTGTTCCGATCCCTATCCTCCTGATCATTTATTTCCTGCGCGGGTGCAACTAGTGGTGTTGCCGCATTTCCACCGAAAATAGGGGTGCACTTTCGGCCGAATTTTGCCGTACAGCGGCTCGTCGTCTCCCTCGCCTTCGTCCTCGTCATCGGGGTCGTCGGTTTCATCCTCATCGGGTGGATCGCCCATTGGGGTTTCCTCCGGGTCGCCGTCACCCGGTCCGCGCGGAGGGCGCGGCGTTGCGCAGCGCGGGTCATCGCCGTCGAGCACAACCGATTCATCAATAGACATGGCAATCTCCTCGTTCATCGATTCTTGAACACCGGCTTGCGCTTGCCGACGAACGCACGCATGCCTTCCTTCTGATCTTCGAGTCCGAACGTGCCGTGAAATTCGCGACGCTCGAACAATAATCCTTCGGCAAGCGAGCTTTCGTAAGCGCGATTGATCGATTCCTTGATCTTCATCACGACGGGCAGCGAGAACGATGCGATCTTCGCGGCGATCGCGAGCGTTTCGTCGAGGAGCCTGTCCGCGGGCACGACACGCGCAACCAGACCCGCGCGCTCGGCTTCGGCCGCATCGATCATGCGTCCGGTGAGACACCAATCCATGGCTTTCGCTTTACCCACCGCCCGCGGCAGCCGCTGCGTTCCGCCGAGGCCCGGCATCGTGCCGATCGTGATTTCCGGTTGGCCGAACTTCGCGGAGTCGGCCGCGATGATCATGTCGCACATCATCGCCAGCTCGCAGCCGCCACCGAGCGCATACCCCGCGACCGCGGCGATGACGGGTTTGCGTGTATAGCGAACCTGCTCGAAGTTTCTGGTGATGTAATCGTCGGCGTACACCTTCTGGTAATCCCATTCGGCCATCGCCCCGATGTCAGCGCCCGCCGCGAACGCTTTCTCGCTACCGGTGATGACGATCACCGAAATCGCATCGTCGGCAGCAAAGCCTTGGAGCGCCTGCGCAAGCTCGGCTGCCAGCGAATCGGAAAGCGCATTGAGCTGCTTCGGGCGGTTGAACGTGATGATCGCGACGCGGTCGCGCGTTTCGGTCAGCAGGTGTTCGTAGGGCATGGGGGAGTGGTCCGGAATACGACGCGCCAAGGATACCCCCGACTCGAACAGGAACTGATGCGCACTAGCGCGACCCGGGATCGAACCGCTTCTCGAGCCCCTGCCAGCAGCGAAAGTACTCGGGCTGCAACTGCGCCGATTCGAGAGCGAAGCGCGTCGGCAGAATCGGCAGTTGCGTCTCGAACATGAACGCCATCGTGTCGCGAATGTAGTGCGGCTTCGTCGTATCGGCGATGCTCGCTTTCGCGAACGTGTCGGCGTCGGGCCCATGCCCGGACATGCAATTGTGCAAGCTCGCGCCGCCCGGCAGGAAGCCTTCTGCCTTCGCATCGTAGACACCTTCGACCAGGCCCATGAACTCGGAGGCGACGTTGCGATGAAACCAGGGCGGCCGAAACGTGTCCTGCATCGCGAGAACGCGTGGAGGAAACACGACGAAGTCGATCGTGTCCACGCCCGGCGTATCGCTCTGTGACTGCAGCACGAGAAAGATCGACGGGTCGGGGTGGTCGTAGCTGATGGAGCCTATCGCGTTGAAGCGCTTGAGGTCGTAACGATACGGTGCGTAGTTGCCGTGCCATGCGACGACGTCGCACGGTGAATGGTCGATGCGTGCAGAAAAGCGATGTCCGCCGAATTTCGCGACGAGCTCGAATTCGCCTTCGCGATCCTCGTACCACGCCACCGGTGCTTCGAAGTCGCGCGGATTGGCGAGTCCATTGCTACCAAGCGGTCCGAGATCCGGCAACCGGAACAATGCCCCGTGGTTCTCGCACACGTAACCGCGCGCCGAGCTATCGAGCAGCTCGACCGCGAAGCGAACGCCGCGCGGGATCACCGCAACTTCGGTCGGAGCGACGTCGAGTCTTCCTAGCTCGGTCGATAATCGCAGGCGACCTTCTTGCGGAACGATGAGAAGCTCCCCATCCGCGTCGTAGAACCAGCGCTCGCGCATCGACCGATTCGCGACGTACAGATGAATCGAACACCCGCTCATGGATGCGGCGTTGCCGTTGCCCGCCATCGTGACGAGGCCGTCGACGAAGTCGGTCGGCGCTTCCGGCATCGGCACCGGATCCCAGCGCAGCTGATTCGGCGTGGCCAGATTCGTGTCGAAAACGCTGACGAGTTGGCCGTCGTCGATGCGACGAAACGGCTCGTGCACGGCAGCTGGACGAATGCGATACAGCCAACTGCGGCGGTTCGCGCCACGTGGTGCAGTGAATGCAGTGCCGGAAAGCTGCTCCGCATACAAACCGAAAGGCGCACGTTGCGGCGAATTGCGGGCGATCGGCAGCGCGCCGGGAATCGCTTCGGTCGCGAACTCGTTGCCAAAGCCGGTCATGTAGCGCAGTGATTCGGACGGCGTGGCTTTGAGAAGCGAAGCCGTCGTGGTCGCGTCGATCGTGGTCATCGTGGATCATCCTGTTCTTGCGCGGGCGCAATGCCTTCGCGCGCAGCCGCCAACGCTTGCGCGAGCACGTCGATGTCGCCGATGTGATTGGCGAGCAAGAGCACGAGCTTCGCGTTGAGAAGCGCGCTGTCGCTGTCCGACAAGCCTTTATGCGTAGCAAGCAGCCGCTCGTAGAACTCGTCGGGCGCAGCGAGATTGGGATTGGTGTCGAGCGATGCCATTTGCGCTAGGCGTTGCACGTCGCGCGGGCAACTGCTGCACGCACGCGCGGAAGCTCGAAGGTGCGCCAGCGTGCGCAGACGTGCTGGTCAGGGCGCAGGAGATAGACGGTGCCAGGCCGCGCAGCATAACGTTTTGCTGCTAGCCCTTCGACATCGTCGGCGCGATCGACGGGCACGACATTGCAACCAATGCGATCAGCGGCAAGCGCCTCGGTCGCGCTCGCCGGAATCGACGCATCGAATGCGAGCAATGAGAACGACTGACCCAACTGACCAAGCAACCATTGGCCGTTGCGCAGCGGTGCATCGGCAGCGGGCGCTCCGAGTTGCATCGTGCCGGAGTCGCGCGCGAAGTCCGGATCGCCGTCGGCGCTGTTCAGCGGCGAATCGTGAAGCACGGCAGGAACCGACAAGCGCCCGCTGTTCACGAGCTTGCGCGCGAATGCATGCGTTTTCGCAAGCTCCAGCACGGCATCGCGAAACACGCGCGACATCGCGCTCTTCGGCGTGATGAAGTCGGTCGAGCGCGTCGATGCCGCGATATTCTCATCGGCCGCGCGCACGCGCTCGGCGTCGTAGCTGTCCAGCAAGCGGTCGGGAACAAGCCCCTGCACGACGAGCGCGAGCTTCCAGGCGAGATTGTCGGCATCCTGAAAGCCACTATTCGCGCCGCGCGCGCCGAATGGGCTCACAAGATGAGCCGCGTCGCCTGCGAAAATCACCCGACCGTGACGAAATCGTTGCATGCGCCGGCACTGGAACGTGTACACGCTCGCCCACTCGATCGAAAAGCGCGCATCGTCGCCGAGCATCGCACGAACGCGGGGAAGAATGCGCTCGGGCTTTTTCTCCTCCTCGGGGTCGGCGTCCCAACCGAGCTGGAAATCGAGGCGCCAAACGTCGTCGGCCTGGCGATGCAACAGCGCCGATTGATTGCGATGAAACGGCGGATCGAACCAGAACCAGCGCTCGCAAGGAAACGGCGAGACCATGTGAATGTCGGCGATCAGGAATCGATCGCGAAACACCTGTCCTTCGCTTTCGAGCCCCAGCATTCGCCTCACGGGACTGCGCGCGCCATCGCAGGCGATCAACCAGTCGCTTTGCAACGAGTACGGGCCGTCGGGCGTTTCGACCTGAAGTTCGACACCCTCCCCAGCAGGCGACACACCGACGACCTTGTTCTTCCAGCGCACTTCGAGGTTCGGAAGCGCGGCAGCGCGCTCGACCAGGAATTGCTCGAGCCAATACTGCTGCAGATTGACAAACGCCGGTCGCCGATTGCCGGCTTCGGGCGCAAGGTCGAATTGATACGCAAGTGAATCGCGGAAGAACACCTTCCCGACGTTCCAGCCCACACCCTTGTCGACGACGCGCTGCCCGACGCCGAGCCGATCCAGAATCTCGAGCGAGCGCTTCGCATAGCAAATCGCGCGCGAGCCGACCGACACCGTGTCGTCATCGTCGAGCACGACGACCGGCACGTCGCGTTGCGCAAGATCGATTGCAGCAGCGAGTCCCACGGGGCCCGCTCCTACGACGACGACAGGACGCCGCGGTGCTCGCGCGTCCTGATCGGCGCAGCGCTGGTAGCGATAAACGGGATTGGCGTAGGTCTTCACGCGTCGAGCAGCGCCCACAGTGCCCATGCGTTCAGGCACCACACCCCCCCAACCAGCGCGCGCATGCTCGTCGGCGACAGACTCTGAAAGCGTGCGTCATCGGCAAGCTCGCGCGCGAGCCACTCCGCGCCGTTGCGAAACACGACCCATAGTGCGAACAGCGTGTTCAGGACGAAGACGAAAATCAACAATTCGGCTACTACGCTCACCGTTCGAGCGACTCCCACATTTCCTTGTCGCGCTGCGCGGTCCACACGCGCGGATCGCGATAGCGGGTCGCTTCGTCGAACGCGCGCGTCACGTCGAACGGCAGGCAATGGTCGAAAATCACCCAATGGCCGAAGCGCGGTTTCAACAAATCGTACGTCTCGCGGTAAACCGTGCGCAAATCCTTGCCGGCTGCCGCGCCTTCCTTGACCGACTCGAACATCGCCGTGATGAACGCGCGCGTTCCGTCGAGTCCCGCCTTCACTGCTTCGGGTGTTTGCAGTGCAGCGCCCCGACCGGGAACGAGCTTCGCGGGATTGAGCGCCGCAAGGTTGTCGAGCGTTTGCGGCCAGTCGACGAGATACGCATCTCCCGTGTAAGGCGTTGCATCGAACTCGACGAGGTCGCCGGAAAACAGGATGCGCTCGTCTGGCAGCCATACAACGGTGTCGCCCTTGGTGTGCCCGCGGCCGAGTTGCAGGATCTCGACGCGAAGCGTGCCGAGCAAAAGGGTCAGGCGCTTCTCGAAAACGATCGTTGGCCAGGTGAGCCCGGGCACCGATTCGACCGCGCGAAAGAGCCGGGGGAAGCGCTCGATTTCGCTCTTCATATCGGCCTCGCCGCGCTCGACGATCAAGTCGTAGGTGTCGCGACTCGCGATGATTTCCTGCGGCGCGTAACCCGACGCGCCGAGCACGCGCACCGCGTGATAGTGAGAGAGCACGACGTACTTGATCGGCTTGTCGGTGACTTCGCGAATCCGGCGTATCACGTCCTGCGCCATCACCGGCGTGGCTTGTGTGTCGATCACCATCACGGAGTCGTCGCCGACGACGATGCCGGTGTTCGGATCACCTTCAGCCGTATACGCATACGCTCGTTCGGACAGCTTGTCGAACGAGATGCGCTTCTCTTCGACGTCGGCATGGGACGCGAATGCTCTTTCCATTACAGATGCTCCTTCCAGGGGACATCGACCTGCAGCGAATCGCCGGCTTTCGCAAGTGCCGCTAGCGTACCCAGGGGCATCGGGATGCCGTCTTTGGATCGGATCGCCGCCGTGCGCCGCTCGGGCTCGCCGGGGAAGAGAATGGAGTCGCTCGTTGGCATGCGCGGCGACGCCTTCACCCACGCAGCGAGCCGCGCGATTTCTTCGTCAAGCAAGTCAGCAGTTCCAAGCCGCGCCGGATCGAATACGAGCGTCAGCATGTTGTTCAGCATCGGATGGAAATCGCGACCGGTCTGCACATGACCACCCGAAAGCGCACCGCCGAGGATCTCGCACATCGTCGACAGCGCCCAGCCTTTGTGTTGCGCGAACGAAAGAATCGCGCCGCGATTTTCGCGCCACATGACCGATGGATCGTTGGTCGGCTGACCGTGCTCGTCCAGCAACATTCCATCGGCCATCGCTTCACGCTTCTCCATGGCGACGCGTGTTTTGCCCAATGCAACGGCGCTCGTCGCGTAGTCGAGCACGAGCGGATGCGGCGAATGCGGGACTGCGACACAGAACGGATTCGTCGACACGCGTGCATCGGTGCCGCCCCATGGCGCGACCAGCGGACGCGAGAGCACGTTCACGAAATGCACCGACACGAAGCCGGCAGAAGCACACTGCTCACCCCAGTGACCGATGCGTCCGAGGTGATGCGTGTTCGACAGACCCACGACTGCGCAACCATGCGCACGCGCGCGCTCGATCGCAAGATCCATCGCTGCCTCGCCGATCACCTGGCCGAATCCCTTGCCGCCGTCGAGCGACAGCAGCGAGCCCGCATCGACGACGAGGGTCGCACGCTGACCGGGCAGCGCATGGCCGCCGCGCACGTTGTCGACGTATTGCGGCAGCAAGCCGATGCCGTGCGAATCGTGCCCGACGAGATTGGCTTGCACGAGATTGTCGGCGATTTGCTTGGCCTCCGCGGCCGTGCAGCCCAAAGCGATGAACATGCGCTCACCAAAGTCCGCCAGCGTAGTGGCTGGAATGCGGGGCGTGGAGATCGATCGGCTCATCCCGCTATTGTCGCGCGGTCCGCCCGTCGCCGTTTCGGAAGCACAAATTTCGCCGTGCGCCGGAAATATGACGAGCACGATTTTCGAACGACGCATTAGGGGGCCGAACAGCGAACGAACGACGGCGTCGGCTAACGGACCCGTTGCAGCCGGTCGGCCTTCTCCTATGCGGCCGCTCAACGCGTCACGTTAATTGGCGACAACGGAAGCCTGCGAGGTACGGGCGCCGATCCATCACTGAATCACCTCGTCCGCGCGCAGCAGCAGCGACTGCGGGAACGTAAAGCTAAGCGCCTTGGCGGTTTTCAGGTTGATGATCACCTCGAACTTCGTCGGCTGCTCGACGGGCGGCCAGCTTGCAGTCATTCGCCGAGGCGGACGAATCAAGGATTCACGACCTTGAACTGATTGGCCGGACTTACGAAGTGGCCCCGCACCGCGGGGCTGCCCATGTTCTGGGTGATGGTCGCCGAGACACTCGGCACACCGACCGTCGAGAACGTGACGGCGAAGACACCGGTCCCGACGATGCGGCCGAAATTGACGAGGAAGGTCTTGGGGGAGAACGTCGCGCCGGGATCGGTTGAGTTCAAGGTCACCGTGTAGGATCCTTTGTCGAACCCACAGGCCACACTGATGCTCCCGGACATGGGAACACCACGTGGTACCGCCTTCGGAGCGGCGGTCGTTGGCGCAGGAGCCGCTGGACAGGTGGCGACTCCGGGGTCGACGTAGTAGAAGCTCTGGCAAGACACGTGCTCGCTGCCAACGGCAAAGGCGAGCACCAGCAGGGTTCTGCACACCGCGATCATCGTCGCCCCACGGACCTCGCGAGGCGTTCCCGAGCGGATCACTTCACCGACAGCACGTATCTCGCCAACGCGCGCGCCTCGGCGGCCGACACTGGAGGCTGAGGAGGCATCAGGTCCTGGCCCCACACGCCGGTTCCACCACGCCTGATCTTCTTGGCGAGGACGTCGGCCGCGTTCTTCCGATCGGCGTATTTGGCTGCGATCTCCTTGAAGGTCGGGCCGTACTTTCTCTTGTCGACC
>DATLOI010000014.1:0-2089 GCA_035536295.1 Casimicrobiaceae bacterium | reverse complement strand
ACGTTGACGGCAACTCCGCGGATGCTTCCTTCTTCATCCACACCGCCGCCGAGCAAAACCGGACCGGTATGAATTCCAACGCGAACGTTGAAGTCGGGGACGCCATGCGCTGTTGCTTCAGAAGCAGCGATCGTCTTGGCTTCGTCAAGCAGAGCAAGTCCACACCGTACTGCCCTCTCGGCGTCGTCTTCACGAACGACGTCCGCGCCGAAAGCCGCGAGGATGCTGTCGCCCGCGTACTGAAGCACTTTGCCGCCATGAGTTGTGACAACGGACGTCAGGCGTTGCAATGCACCGTCGAGAATCGCATGCACGTCCTCGGGATCTAGATCGCCGGCCATTGCCGTTGACCCCACCACGTCCAGGAAAAGCACGCTGACGGTCTTCAATCGCTGCGCGGAACCGTTTTGCTGCGATCGGAGCGCCGCCAGCTGGTCGCGCAACGGTCCAATGGCGCTGTCGATAACAGCATCGCCGAGAAGTGGGCGCTGTGCTTCCAGCGCAGCAATGGTGCCTTCTAAACTTGCCGGTGTTTGATCCATGTGCTGCGTGCGGTGTTCAGATTCGAAGTGTCCCTCAGAACCGAGGGCGGCGTGGTACGGGCGTCCCTAGGTAGCGCTCAAGAGGCGCTCCAGAAGATGATCCCCGAAAGATCGTGATCGCCGCTTCAGTGCGGGTCAGTATTTCAAGACCTCTTGAGCGTGACGGGCCAGGTTTGTAGTTGGTCGGCAACCGCGTCGCCGATATTGGGCACCGACTCGTGTGCATGACCGCCGGCCGCGCAGATCGAAGCGATTCGCTGGCACACGTAATCAGCGACCCCGTCGGTTACTTTGCCGAACGTTAGAAGCAACATTCCCTCGCGCGCGAACTGGCTCCAGACGATGATCGCCGGATCGTCGGCAAAGAGTGCCTTCGCAAGCCCGTACGCTGACACCGACCCCTTGGCGCGATCGATCTCCAATTTGATCTGCGTGCCTTGCCTCGATACGACAACCCCCGCGATTTTCTTCAAGTGCGATTCAACGCGCTGAAGCCGCGCTTCTAACGCCTTGCGAGCTTTATCACGATCGTCCGCCCCCCACGCTTCGAGCGCAGCCATCGCGCCAGCCACGCCTTCCTTGCCGACCTTCATCGGGCGTCCGATGCCGTGCTCCTGGTAGATGCACGCTTGCACGAGCGGGAGCCGGCCTGCGATTACGCCGGCAGTGATCGACGCGAACGCCTTGTGCGCGCTGAACAGCACCAGATCCGCACCGGCTTCGACATACGGGCGTGGATCGCTGACCGATGCGGCGTCGACGATGACCGGCACGTCGTACTCGTGACACACGGTGCAGAATGTCTTCAGATCGATCAGACGGTTTTGCACTGTCAGCGGTGACACGACATACAGCGCCGCCGCCGTATTCGGCGTGATGGCATGACGCAGTTGGTACACAGCGCACTGTGTCGCAGCGCCGATCTCGATGACAGACGCGCCGGCGATCCGCACGTTCTGTGAAACGTTATGGCCGTAAGTGATCTCGTGCCCTTTCTGCATCACGACTTCGTTCTTCATTCCCTTCGTGTCGGGAAGTTGTTCGACGCGCGCGAGGTCACGTCCGGTCATGCAGGCGGCGACAGCGATGACGATGCCGGCGGCAGTACAACCGGTGACGCATCCGGCTTCGGTTCCTGTAGCACGCGCGATCACTTCGCTCGCCGCGCTTTGCAGCTCGCGCATCAGCACCGACTGCGGAATGATTTCGCTGATCGCCGCGATTACTTCGGGGCGCACAGGTGATGCGCCGAATGGCGTTTCGGTGCCCGAGACGTTGATCACACGTCGCAGGCCGAGCTTGTCGAAAATGTCGGTCACGCTTTGCTCTGTTGCGGGCCGCGATCGACCCAGCGGCGCAGCAGCGCCATCGATGCAAACAGCGCGCGGACCGCGTGCCGCATGCGCTGTTCGATGACGACGCCCTGCTCATCGACGGTGCCCAGGCCCGGACCGATGATCACGTTGGCGTCGTCAGCCTGGCCGGGAAGCACGCCCATCTCGGCGGTGCATAGATTAAGCATGTGCGAGCCCGCGACGCGGTCTTCA
>DATLOI010000013.1:0-4955 GCA_035536295.1 Casimicrobiaceae bacterium | reverse complement strand
GAGACCGCCGCGAGCTTCAAGGACGAGTTCATCGATGTCGACATGGACGCATCGCACATCCTGTGGATCGCGACCGCGAACGACGATGCGTCGATCCCGGAGCCCATCCTCAATCGGATGAACGTTTATGCGATCGAGCGACCCGACGCGGAAGGGTCGCGCAAGATAGCGCTGGCGGTTTATCGCGAGATCGTCGATGCCCATCACTGGCGTTTCCCGAGCGAGCCGTCGGACGCCGTGCTCGAGCGACTCGCGTCGATTCCGCCGCGCGACATGAAAAAGCTGTTGCTCGACGCGTTCGGCACGGCACGTCTTGCCGGACGCGACGAGCTTCAACCCGAGGATATCGATACACGCAAGCTGTGCGGGCGCAAGACGCGACTGGGGTTTTAGGTCTTCCCTTCGTCGACTTCTTTTTTCCAAAGCTCCCACGGACGCGCGATCACCGTCCGATTGGTCGCATCCGAGCGCCGCGCTTCCTCGCGGTCGAGATAAGTCACCGTCCCGCCCAGTGCGATCGCGGCTTGCTGTAGCGCAGCGTTCGATTCGGTGTAAATCGCGCGATAGACGGCAACGGGAAGCGTTTCGCCGACGCTGCAAAAGCCGTGGCCTCGCATGAGAACGACCGCGCCATCTGCGAGACGCTCCGCAAGTGCGACGCCGTGAGCGTTTTCACGGATCAGCATGTCGGTGACGCCGAAACGTTCTCGAATTTCGAAGACTGGCGCCGCAGCGCCCAGGAAACTCGCCATGTGATAGATCGGTTTTAGCGGGACGCTGGAAGCGCCGAATGGAATCACCGACGGCGAGTGGCTGTGAACAATCGCATGAACATCGGGACGCGCGCGATAGATCGCGCCGTGAATGAAACGCTCCAGGTACGGGCGCCGCGTGTCCACGCCTTGCGCATTCGAATCGAGATCGAACGTCATGATGTCTGCCGGCGTCACCAATGCCGGCGCGAGCGAGCGCGACAACAAGTAGCGATCGGCGTTTTCCGGGTGACGGGCGCTGACGTGGCCGAAGCCGTCGAGCACGCGGTGGTGCGCGAGGATTCGATTCGCGGCCGCGAGGTCGTCGAGCAGTGCGTGGATCGGCTTCATCAACGCGATGGTAGCCGGCTGGTCCCTTGCAGTGCGCAGGACGCGCACCTACGGGACGCGAGGGCCCCGTCCGATCGGCGACCCCGATCAGCGAGCGTAGCGTTCGCCATCATGGAACTTCATGCGTGCGCTTTTGTGTTGTTGGCGGGGATGACCGCGGGTCCGGTCGATGAGACTGGCGCCGGGCTGAGAGACGAGGTTGTCTTGACCGCAAGCGCGACGCCGCGCGTTGTCGAGGCTACGCCCATTTCATTTCGCTTTCTCACCCGCGAAGAGGGTCATGAGATCCTGCTTTCCGATGTGCATGTCACGATTGCGCATCCCATTCAGGGCAAAGTCATTGATACAGTTTCCAACGGTCCGTATCTTGTCGCGATGGTGCCCGCGGGACGCTATGAAGTCGTCGCATCGCACGAAGGGCGCGCGCGTCGCGTTGCGCTGACGATCGCCCCCGCCTCGCCGCAATCCGTGTCGCTTTATTGGTAGCTCATCGCTTAAGTTGCACAAGCGCGGCTGCGACGCGCGCGACCGGCTCGTTCCAGTCGCCAAAGCGCGCCTGTCGAAAAATACGCAACGTCGGATACCACGGCGAGCGTTCGGGGTCGAGGCGCCATCGCCAACATCCATTGAAACGATCGAGTAGCCACACGGGCTTGCCGAGCGCCCCGGCGACATGCGCGACGGCAGTGTCTGCGCTGATGACAAGATCGAGCGAGTCAATCAGGGCAGAGGTGTCGCCGAAATCGGCGATCTCACTGCTTGTGTCTTGTACGGTCCGCGACCGCTCGGCAAGTGACGCGGTCTTGCCCGCTGCGCGAGGCTGTAGCGAATAGAAGCTGACGCCTGCCGTGTCGAGGATCGGTGCGAGGGCCGCGGCTGGCAGCGACTTGTGCATCGTCACGTAGCCATGATCGTCGCGCGCGTAGACCGACCAGGCGAGGCCAACGCGAAGTCCACTCTGTGCGACTTGCTCACGCCAGCGCGGGCGTCGATCAACTGGGGACTCCAGGTAGGTGCTCGACGGAAGCGTTGCAACTTCGGCATCGGCAAGCGCGGGAAGTGAAAGCATCGAGACGCGCGCCACAGGTCTTTCGTTCGCGAGCTCTGCAGCGTCCGTCACGATCCGATCGACGCCCTCGAGCGATCCCAATAGCGGCGCGAGTGAATGCCAATAGCCATCGAGCAACAGCACGATTCGTTGCGCACGCGGGCGCAACAACGGCACGAAGCGCGCGAACTGCACGACATCGCCCAATCCTTGCTCGCCATGCACGACGAGCGTTCCGGCCAGCGGCTTACCGTCCCAGCGCGGCAACGTCCGCAAGCCCGGAGCTGACGGCAAATATCCCTCGCGCGAAGCTTCGAACATCGCAAAACCCTCGCGATAACGACCGCGCGCAAGGAGCGTCGAAGCAACGCCGAAGCGGGCGTCCCGATGCGCGGGGTCGAGCGCAAGCGCCTGGCGAAATGCGCGTTCGGCATCTTCATGCTGTCGCGCCCAATTGCGCACGGCACCGAGTGTGTGCCATGCCGGCACGACGTGAGGATGCTGCGCGACGATCGCCTCCAACGCCGCGAGCGATCGACCGAGATTCCCTTCGATCGCATCGGCAAACGCGAGCCCGACGCGCGCGACCGGCTCGGAGGGATCGCCGGGTCGCACTCGCGCAAAGTATTCGCGTGCGCGTGACGTGTCGCCGGCCCGGTTTTGCAATTCGCCCAGATTGATCGCTGCATCGGCGTAGGCGGGCAACGCTGCAAGCGCGCGCTCGAACGCAACGATCGCTTCGTCGCGATGTTTCAAACGCACGAGCGCAATACCTCGATTGTTGTGGGCTTGCGCAAAGTCGGGAATCAGCTCAATGGCCCGGTTCAGCGCGACGAGCGCATCGGCATCGCGCCCTGCACGGATCAACGCGAAGCCGAGATTCGCATGCGCGACGGCATTGGAGGGAGCGATCTGCGCGCCGCGCTCGAGGCGATCAATCGCAGCCGGCACGTCGTTGCGCGCGATCGCAAGCACGCCGGCGTTGATCAGGACGGTCGGATCGCGATCGTCGTTCGCCAGCAAGGACGCATAAACCTGTTCGGCTTCGTCGAGCTTGCCTTTGCGCTGCAATTCGATAGCCCGCGCGATTGCGCGCAATGCGCTGCTTTCCTCCCGCGCTGATGATCTGGTTGGATCGCCGGACACGCCGCCATGGTAGCAACCGTTAGAATCGCGACCTTTCAGAGCGCGCGCGAGACATGTCGAACATCCTGCAGGAGCTTCCGGTCGGTCAGCGGGTGGGCATCGCGTTTTCCGGTGGCCTCGACACCAGCGCCGCCCTGCACTGGATGCGCGCAAAGGGTGCGATCCCGTACGCCTACACGGCCAATCTCGGCCAGCCCGACGAGCCGGACTATGACGACATTCCGCGACGTGCTCGTCAATACGGTGCCGAGGAGGCGCGACTCATCGACTGTCGCACAGCACTGGTCGCCGAAGGCATTGCGGCGCTGCAAGCGGGTGCCTTTCACATTTCGACTGCAGGCCTCACCTACTACAACACGACGCCGCTCGGACGCGCGGTGACCGGCACGATGCTCGTCATCGCGATGCGCGAAGACGACGTCAACATCTGGGGTGATGGCAGCACATACAAGGGCAACGACATCGAGCGCTTCTATCGTTACGGATTGCTCGCGAACCCGAGCTTGCGCATTTACAAGCCGTGGCTCGATGCGCGCTTCATCGACGAGCTCGGCGGCCGCAAGGAAATGTCGGACTACCTTGCGCGCGAGGGTTTCGCGTATCGCATGATCGCGGAGAAGGCGTATTCGACCGATTCGAATCTGCTCGGTGCGACCCACGAAGCGAAGGACCTCGAGTTCTTGAGCAAGGGCATCGGCATCGTGCAGCCGATCATGGGTGTCGCCTCATGGCGCGATGACGTGACCGTGCGAAGCGAGCAAGTGAGCGTGCGTTTCGACGAAGGTCGTCCAGTGGCGCTCAACGGCGCGACGTTTGCGGACGACGTCGCGTTATTGCTCGAAGCGAACGTGATCGGCGGACGCCACGGACTTGGCGTCAGCGACCAGATCGAGAATCGCATCATCGAAGCGAAGAGCCGCGGCGTGTACGAAGCGCCGGGTATGGCGCTGTTGCACATCGCCTATGAACGTCTGGTCACCGGCATCCACAACGAGGACACGATCGAGCAGTACCGCGACAACGGGCGACGCCTGGGGCGGCTGCTCTATCAAGGACGCTGGTTCGATCCGCAGGCAATGATGCTGCGCGAGAGCGCACAGCGCTGGATCGCGCGTGCGGTAAGCGGAGAGGTCACGCTCGAATTGCGTCGCGGCAACGACTATTCGATCGTCGACACGGCAAGCCCGAATCTCACTTACAAGCCCGAGCGCCTCACGATGGAGAAGGGTGCGAGCACGTTCTCGCCGCAGGATCGCATCGGGCAGCTCACGATGCGCAATCTCGACATCGCGGACACGCGCGAAAAACTCATCACGTATGCGAAGACCGGCTTGCTGCGGCCCTCGGAAAGCTCGCCGCTGCCGCGCTTGAGCGACGGCGAGGGGGTAAATGAAGGCTAGGACGTTACAGCTCGATTCACTCTCGTTGTTTCCGTAGTTCTGCCGAAAATCGTGTGGCTTTGCCACCGATTTTCGGGAAGATCAGCCGGCCGAAAGTAGGGGTTCACTTTCGGACGTTTTTGCTAATCGATTTTCAATCCCAGCTTCTTCACGACAGGCGCCCAGCGAGCCTGCTCGTCGCGCAGAAGTTTCGCGAAGTCCTCGGGCGTTCCGCCGATCAGATCGAAGCCCATGCCGTTCAGCTTCTGCAGCACCTCG
>DATLOI010000012.1:0-24315 GCA_035536295.1 Casimicrobiaceae bacterium | reverse complement strand
CGATGCAAACGAGCGGGAGCGCGCACTGTGCGAGTACGGCAATGCGATCGTCGAGCTCGCCGCCGCCAACATTTTCGCCGGCGACCTACTGTTCAAGAATTTCGGCATGACGCGCTTCGGCCGTGTCGTCTTCTACGATTACGACGAGATCGAGTACGTCACGGATTGCGCATTCAAGCGCATCCCGCCGCCGCCACCCGGCTTCGACGAGCTTGCCGCCGACGTTTGGTATCCGGTCGGACCGCGCGACGTGTTCCCCGAGGAGTTCGAGACGTTTCTTCTGTCCGATCCGCGGCTGCGCGAGCCATTCCTGCGTCACCACAAGGCGTTGCTCGACGCCAACTGGTGGCAGGGCGTGCAAAAGCGCATCGCCGACGGACTCGTCCCCGAAGTGCTTTCGTATCCCGACAACGTGCGCTTCCAGACTCGCGACGCTTCGCAAGGCGATACGCCGCAATGACATTGACATTGTCGCTGTCAACGGGATCGACAGTCACGCGCGTCTTGTGACCGTCCGGCGGGTGAGTTACACCGATCCTCGCGCGACGCTGGCGCACACCGTATGCTTGCGCCGACGATTACGACGGTTGTAGAACAATAAAACGCGGCGCTCGATCCTGCATTGGTCAGAAGCGTCGACGCAGAAGGACGGGGATAGCGTGTATTTGAATATCGCGGCTGCCTATCGCATCGGCCCGGGCCCATCGTCGTCGCAGACCGTCGGGCCGCTCGAGGCCGCGCGCCGCTTCGCGCACGAGCTCGCAGCCGATGGTCTCGTGACGCGCACATCGCGCGTTCGCGTCGACCTGTTCGGCGGGCTTGCATGCACCGGACGCGACCTGGGTGCGCAACGCGCGGTCGTTGCCGGGCTTGCAGGCATTCCAACTGCAAGCTGCGATTCTGCGCTGCTCGCGCGCTGCTCGGCGGACGCCGACAGCGATCGTGCGATCGCGCTGGCCGGCCGCCATCGCATCGCCTTTCATCCTTCACGCGACGTCGTTTTCCGCGTTGATCAGGCACTCGCCTACGATGGCAACGCGCTCGCTTTCACGGCCTTCGACGGCGAAGGACACGGCATCGCATCGCGCCTGTACCTTTCGCCCGGTGATGGGATCGTCGTCGCGCAGGGCGAGGCCGCCGGACGCCGTGGCCCGGCTCGCGTGCCCTACCCTTTCACGAGCGCCCACGAGTTGCTCGAAACGGCCCGAGAGTACAAAAAGCGCATTGCCGATGTTGCGCTCGCCAACGAATGCGTCGTGCAAAGTCCGGGCGAAGTGCGCACGACGCTGTTGCGCGTCGCCGACACGATGCGCTCGTCGATCGAGCGAGGGCTTGCGACCGACGGCACGCTGCCGGGTGGGCGCATTCGCCGAGCGCCTGCGCACGCCGATGCGCTGCGCGCAACGCAGGCGTCGGCTTCGCAATGGTGCGCGGTGTTCGCGACGGCGGTGGCGGAAGAGAATGCAGCCGGCGGTCGCGTGGTCGCGTCGCCCTCGAACGGCGCTGCCGGCCCGGTCGCTGCGCTGCTTACTCATTATCGCGAAACGAAGCCGCTCAACCTCGAAGCGCAGACGATGGAATTTCTGCTCGCAGCGGCCGCGATTGGCGGCGTGTTGCGCGCGAGTGGGCTCGTGCAGGCAGGATGTCAAAGCGAAGTCGGAGTGGCGGCAGCGATGGCGGCTGCCGGCTATACGGCGGTTCTCGGTGGAACCAACGCACACGTCTTGATGGCCGCGGAGCTGGCGCTCGAGCCGCATCTTGGGCTCGCCTGTGATCCCGAAGGCGCGCGCATCCAGCAGCCCTGCATCGAGCGCAACGCGGCCGCGGCAGGCCGTGCAGTGACCGCTGCGCAGAATGTGATGCGCCAACCCGCACCGCGCAACTCGCTCGATGCGCTGGTGCGCACGATGGTCGAGCGCGGCAAGCAAATGGCCGGGCGTCACAAGCAGGCCTCGCTCGGCGGCATCGCGGTGAACGTCGCGGATTGCTGACGTCGTTGTGGACGCGCGCGATGCTATGCTTCGCGCGATGAGCAACTCGCGATTCGCCATCGTCCTTTGCGTCGTGCTTGCCGCCTGCGCCCAGCCTGAAAAGCCCGTCGAAGAGCCTTCGAAGGACACCTTCGAGTGTCAGCTCGAAGGCCAACGCTGGCTGATCCGTTTCACCGACGGCGAAGCGCGCCTTTTGACGCCGACCGCCGAACGCATCAATCTCTATCAGATCTCGACCGCTTCCGGCCTGCGCTACAGCAACGGCCTCGTCGAGCTGCGCGGTCGCGGCATGGATCTCACGCTCGTTCGTGATGGATTCGCGCGCCAGCTCGTCGACTGCAAACCGGTGATGGTGCCCAAGGAAAAAGAGCCCCATCCGATGCTGCGCATGTTCCAGCCACCGCCTCCTGCCCCTCTAGGGAAATGACCGCTCACGCGATCGGTGTCATCGGCACCGGCGCGATGGGAATGGGAGTCGTGCAATCGCTGCGCCGGCATGGCGTGACGACCTGCACGCGCGACATTCGCGACGATGCGAACGCATTCGCCGCATCCCTCGGCGCCCGTGTTTGCCATTCGCCGGCAGCGCTCGCGCGCGAAGCGTCGACTGCCATCATCCTGGTCGTCGACGATAAGCAAATCGACGCGGTGTTGTTCGGCGAAGACGGTGCAGCGAACGCTCTTCGTCCGGGAAGCACGGTCGTGGTGAGCTCGACCGTCGATCCGAGCTACGTCGCCGCACTCGGCCCGCGCCTTGCGAAGCAGGACATCACGCTGATCGATGCGCCGGTGTCGGGCGGTCCCGCGAAAGCCGCCGACGGCACGATGACGATCATCGTGTCCGGCGAGCACGATGCGGTAAGGCGCTGCGTACCGACGTTCGAGCGCATCGCGGGGCGCGTTTTTGTCGTGGGCGACAAGCCGGGTCAGGCAGCGACGTTCAAGATCGTCAACAACATGCTTGCGGCATCGAATCTCGCGGCAGGTGCCGAAGCGTTCGCGCTCGCCGCGCGCGCAGGTCTCGATCTTAACGCGGCGTTTGATGTCATCAATTCGAGCTCGGGAGCGAGTTGGATCCTCGCTGATCGCATGCCACGCGTTTTGATGCACGACGCAAGTGTGCGCGCGGCGACCAAGATTCTTGCGAAGGATGTCGCCTTGGCCGTTGCACTCGCGGATCGCCTTGCGAGCGATGCACCCGTCGCGCGCGCTGCGCACGCGTCGTTCGCCAGTGCAATCGCCGCCGGTCGAGGCGAACAAGACGACTCGGATCTCTTGAGACCTCGCTGACGACTATTTTTGCGACTTGCGCCGCTGCGCCGCATCGATGTCGGTGTACATGTAGGTCTGTGAGCGAATCGGATGGGGCGCGTAGATCGGCACCCAACGATGGGTTAGGTGATCTTCGAGCAAGTGAATCGTCAATCGCCACGGTGCGTAGGCGAGCACGAGCTGGGTCATGCGATTGAAATGCGCGGTGCGCTCCGGCGAGTCAGGCATCGCACGCGCTTCGTCGAAAAGCTTGTTGAACTCGGGCAGGTTGAAACGCGCGTTGTTCTCTTGCGCCGCGTTCGGTCCGTACAGAAGCTGCATGAAATTTTCGGCGTCGGGATAGTCGCCGTTCCAGCCGTCGCCGCGCATCGGAATCTTGCCGAGCCGCGCCATCTTGCGAAGCTCGGGCATTCGATCTTTTTTGAACTCGACTCTAAGGCCGATCGCATCGAGGCTTTTTTTCCATAGCTCGTCGGCCTGGCGCGCCGCCGAGTTGGGCGTCGACCAGCGCTCGAGCAGCAATGGCTTGCCATCCGGCAGCTCGCGATAGCCGTCGCCGTTTCGGTCCTTGTAACCGAACTTGTCGAGCAAGGCGCGCGCCGCGGCCGGATCGTGCAGCTGCGCGTTGGTCTTGAGCTTGGGATCGTGACCTTCAATGCCAGGAGGTATCGGACTTTGCGCAGGTACTCCGCGGCCTTTCAGGATGACGCGAATCTGCTCGTTGACGTCGTAGCTCATCCCGATTGCACGTCGCAATGCGATCTTGTCAGGCGTGTAACCGCCAACGAGCGAATCCTCCATGTTGAAATACGTGAAATAGACATTCGGCCGCAACAGCACTTCCTGACGGATGCCTTTCGCCGCGAGCTCGGGCTTCAACTTTCCCTTCGCATCGAGAGCTTGCTCGATGAACTCGCTCGGGATGCCAGGCGCGTCGATCAGGTCGATCTCACCGTTTAGGAACGCGAGCCAGCGTGCCTGGCCTTCCTCGATGATCGAGATCTCGATACGATTGACAAGCGGCAGCAGGCGATCGCGCATCGCGTCGACCAGCGGTTGCAGATGCTTGGGCACCGGGCCGCTCGGTGTGTAGGTCATGCGGCGAAAGGACGGATTCGCTTCCAGAACGATGCGCGAGCTGCGCTTGTACTCGCCGAGCCGATACGGCCCGGTTCCCACCGGATGCGCACCGATGTCCTGTCCATACGCCTCGACGACTTCACGCGCCATTGCGCACAGGTTCGGCACTGCGAGCACATACGGAAAGCGATAGTCGGGCGCCTTGAGCCTGATGCGCAACGTATAGCGATCGACGACTTCGAGGCCGGGAAGCGGCGCGTCGTAGTCGAAGCGGCCTTCCTTTTTCGCTCGCGCTTGCGCTTCGTCACCACCGACGAGCTTGCCTTCGAGAAGCCATGCCCACGGCGATTTGCGTACCGGATCGAGATGGCGCTTGAACGAATAAGCGTAGTCGGCCGCGGTCAGTTCGCGCGGCTTGCCTTTGAAAGCCGGGTCGGGAGTGAAGTAAATGCCGCGCTTGATTCGCACGATATAGGTCGTGCCGCGATCCAGCACCTGAGGCATCGCCTCGAGCGTGCGCGGAACGACCGTTGCCGGCCGCGCGAGAAAGTCGTAAGTCAGCATCGACTCGAAAATGTTGTCGATGATGCCGTCGGAGGCCGCGTCCGACGCGAACGCGGGATCGAAGCTCGTTTCGGCGATCGAAAACGCGACGCGCAACACCTTGTCCGGGTCCGCCGCGCGCAGCGTCAAAGGCCACGCGAGCATTGCCAGCAGGAGCGCAATGCCGACGCGGGACAGCGCGGAACTTCGGTGTGTCGCCGGCGTCATGTATCGATTCGTATACTGATGCGCTTTTACCGGCGCGTAATGTAGCACCCCCGTGCAGCGACTAGACTGTTGCTAGTGGGCTATCACAGTCCGCTCATCCTTCTTCGGAGACGATCCATGTCACTCGTTCATCGCTTTCTCTTCAGCACTGCCGTGTTGGTCCTCGTCGGAGCGCTTGGCGTTCCCGTCAGCGCTCAAACGCCGGCGCAAAAGACGGCGGTGGCGACGTTTGCGGGCGGCTGCTTCTGGTGCATGGAAGAGGTCTACGACAAGGTTCCAGGCGTCATCTCGACGACGTCGGGCTATATGGGAGGCAACAAGAAAAAGCCGACCTACGAGGAAGTCTCGGCGGGCGGCACCGGACACACCGAAGTCGTTCAGGTCGCCTACGACCCGGCGAAAGTGAGCTACGAGAAACTGCTGGACGCCTATTGGCGCAACGTCGATCCGACGGTCAAGGATCGCCAGTTCTGCGACTCCGGCAGCCACTATCGCACGACGATTTTCGTGCATACCGACGCGCAGCGCAGCGCCGCCGAAGCCTCGAAAGCGCAGATCGAGAAAACGAAACCATTCAAGGACGCAATCGTCACGCCGATCGAAACGGCGGGCGAATTCTGGCCCGCCGAGGACTATCACCAGGGCTATCACCAGAAGAACCCGGTGCGCTACAAGTACTACAAGACCGGCTGCGGTCGCGAGGCGCGGTTACAGCAGCTTTGGGGCAGCGCAAGCAAATGAGGTGAAGCTCAAAAGATTCCGATCGAGCCCGCTATCGCGCCGATTACCGCCGATAAGCCCACCAAAAGCGTCATCGAGATGCCGATGAACTCGGTTTGCGCGCCGGGCGACACGGCGAGCACCCGGCGCACGCCCAGCCAGTAAAGATACAGCGTGTGGCACAGCGCCACGACCGGCACGATGACCAGCGCAGGAATGAACAGCAAGGCGCCCGCAAGCAACACCGGTATCGCACCGAAAGTCGCCACCTTCAGCGCCTCGACGTAGCTTCGCGAGCTGTCGTACATCGGGGCGATTGTCTTGAAGATCGCAGCGAGAAGGAAGATCGACATGATCGTGCCGAAGAGCGTGGCCGCTCCCGCCGAGAATATTTGCTCGTTCGGCACGAGATAGCCTGCGCCCGGGTCCCAATCGCGATCGAACGTCTTCATTCCGATCACCGTCGCGATCGGCGCGAGCATCGACAGCGGCAGGATATAGCGACGTATCAATGCATCGACGCCAATCGGTTCGCGGGCGATCGCCTCCCATTCCTGGTCGGGGCGCACGATCAAATAAACGATGCGGCGCAGCGTTTCCATCGACCGAGCTTACCCCACGTGCGCGGCTAACGGTTGACCGCGCCCGCGCCCGGCCGCAATACTTCCGCGATGGAAATGAAACGGATGTCGGGTGGCAGCCTGCGCGCGGCCGGCTATGACGCACGCGAGCAAAAGCTCGTCGTCGAGCTCACCGCGGGCACTTACGAATACAGCGGCGTGTCGCCCGAAGTGTGGCGACGCTTATCGACTTCGTCGTCGCCGTGGAGCTACTTTCGCGACAACATCGAAGAAGAGTTCACTGCGCGGCGCGTGCGCTGAATGGCGGATTGCGCCGCGGGCGAA
Organism: Casimicrobiaceae bacterium; assembly: GCA_035536295.1. Lineage (GTDB taxonomy): Bacteria > Pseudomonadota > Gammaproteobacteria > Burkholderiales > Casimicrobiaceae > VBCG01. The sequence goes on along the minus strand of DATLOI010000012.1, from coordinate 17,576 downwards.
TGCGTAGCCTACTGAATCGACAGCTTGCGCGCGGCCTGCGGCCCGCGCTTGGCGAGCGTCAGCTCGAGCACGCCGTTGTCGTATTTCGCCGTGCTCGCCGCCTCGTCGACTTCGGTGGGCAGTGTGAAGCTCCGAAACCACGAGCCGCTATGGCGCTCGACGTGAAGTGACCGGGCCCCGTCCTTGCGCTCGGCTTCTCGTTTGGCTTCGGCTGCGATCGTCACCTGATGTCCGTCGATCGTCACTTGAATGTCATCCTTGGCGACACCAGGAACTTCCGCATGTACCGTATAGGACTTGTCGTCCTCGCTCACGTCGAGGCGAAACGATTGGTACGCGCTGCGCGAATTGCCCCGTTTGCTTTGGGCTGGACGGAAGAACGTGCGCACGAGGTCCTCGAACGCGTCTGTCGGAAACGGGTCGTAAAGCTGTACGCGGGCCATAAAGAGCTCCTTGACGAAAATGAGATGAGGATTGAATCGGCGCGGGCGTTTTCGCGCGCGCCACGGCTCCCATCTGTAGGCGCTCGCCTCTCTTTCAAGTCCCTGCCAGAATAAGTATCGACAGGAGAAACGCATGAAACCCAAAGCACTCCCCAAGACACCCGATCTCGGCGACCTCGAAAAGCGGCTGCGCGAACGCCAGCGCGAATTGCGTGCGGAGATCAAGGCGCACCTCAAGGGCAGCGGTGACGAAGGCGTGATCGGGCTTTCGTCGGTGCCGATGGAGACCGACGATTGGGGCGTCGGAGACGAGCTGGCCGCCCGCGATATCGCCGAGGCCCGTCAACTGCTGGCGGCGCTTGCCGATGTCGAAGGCGCGCTCGGACGGCTGGCGGCGGGATCGTATGGCGAATGCATCGACTGCGGCGAGGCCATAGCGCCGGCGCGGCTCGCGGCCTATCCGGCGGCTACACGCTGCGTGGAATGTCAGAGCGCGCTGGAGCGGCGGGAATCGGGGCCGCCGCTGACGGCGGTTTGATCAAGTCGTCGCGGTACGTCGCCTGCTCGCCGGAGTGCCGGGCCCCTTTTAAATCGCCGAGTAATGAACGCCTACTTCTTCCTCCCCGCATAACGCTCGATCCACGCGAAAAACTCCCGATACCAAAGCCGTGAATTCTGCGGCTTCAGTATCCAATGGTTCTCGTCGGGAAAGTAGACGAGCCGCGCCGGGACGCCCCTGGCCTTCAGCACGTCGTAATACTCGAGCCCCTGCGTTGCGGGTACGCGATAGTCGAGCTCGCCGTGCACAACGAGCGTCGGTGTTTTCGCTTCGCCGACGTAATGATGCGGCGATTGGCGTCGCACCCGTGCTTCGTCGTTCCAATAAAACGCGCCGAGCTCGCGCGCGAAAAACGCGTAGCCGTCGGTGGCCATCATGCTTTCCCAGTTGTAGCAGCCCGCGTGACACACGTAGCAGCGATAGCGATCGGTGTGCCCGTTCATGTACGCGACCATGTAGCCACCGTAGCTACCTCCGGTGGCGATCAGTCGCTCGCGATCGATGTAGCGCTGCTTCAGGACGAAGTCGGTGGCGGCCTCGATGTCCGCCAATTCCTTCTCACCATAACGACCCGTAATCGTCTCGAGAAAACGCTGCCCGAATCCCGACGAGCCGTGATAGTTCACTTGGACGACAACGTGACCGGCGCCCGCGAACACCTGCGTGTTCCAGCGAAAGTGCCAGCCGTCGTGATGCGCCGCGTGCGGTCCGCCGTGAATCGAATGCATCAATGACCAACGCTTTTTCGGATCGAAGTTGGGCGGATAAGTGACGAACACTTGCACCGGCTCGTGGCGCCATCCGCGAACCGTGAATTCGCGCGTCTCGCCCAACGAGTAGCGCGCAAGCAACGCTGCGTTCAAGCTTTCGATCGCACGCTCGCCGGTGCCATCCGCACGAATCGCAAACAGGCGCGGCGGATACGCGGCCGTGTCGCGGTCGAATGCGACGACGCTTCCATCGCGCGAAAACGAATAGCCGTGCAGCGTGCCGCTGGCCGCAATCATCGTCGGCAGTGCGTCGCCCAACGCGAGCTTGTAAAGCCCGACGCGTCCGCGATCCTCGATCAGTGCAGTGAGTGCTTCACCGTCGGCGCTCCATCGCAGATGCGTCGTCGCCCGATCGAGGCGCGGCGCCACGCGCGTCCACGCGCCGCTCTTGCGCTCGATGATCCGCAAGTGACCTTGATCGTTGAACGCGCGGCTCACGTCGTACGCGTGATGCACTATGTGACGTCCGTCGGGCGAATAGCGCGGGTGCTCGTCCGACATGCCGCTGTCGGAAGTGAGATTGCGCACCCGGCCGCTTTTCAGGTCGAGCACGACGATATCGGCGAGCGCCATCATGCGTGGCTCGGGACCGGAATCGAACGTGAGCGCGATTTCGCGACCATCAGGTGAGATGTCGTACTCGTCGGCGTTCGGCTCCCACGGACGCAATCTCAGCTTGCGCTTGGCGAACACGTCATGCGTCGCACCGCTTGCAATGTCGACGACAAAAAGATGAGGCTCGCGACCGTCGGAGAGCCAATGATCCCAATAGCGGAACTCGCCGCGCTCGGTGATGTGCGCCTTGACTTTGTCGTCTTTGCGCGCGGCCAAGCGCTTGCCCTGCTGCGCATCGCTCGATAAATCGGGCCATACCCACGACACGAATGCGATGCGCTTGCCGTCGGTAAACCATTTCACGGCCGACGCGCCGGTTGCAATTCGCGTCAGCCGCCGCGCTTCGCCGCCATCGGGCGCAATCAAATAGATCTGCGGCTCGGCATCGTCCTTGCGCTTCGCCGTGAATGCAATGCGACGACCGTCGGGTGAAAACACCGGCTCGCTGTCCTTGTCCCCCTCGGTAAGCTTGCGCGGCTTCCCCGCCTCGCCCGCGAGTCCGGTCGGAAAGAGCCACAGCGCCGTCGCGCCTTCGTTGGTCTCCATGTCATACGACGTAACGGCCGCACAGGCGAGCGCGCCATCCGCGGACAGCGTGGGAGAGCCGACACGACGCACTTCCCACAGTGCGTTGACATCGAACGGACGGCGTCGCGCTGTTTTTCGAGGCACGATGGAAACGCTCGCGTAGAATCGAAGACGCGCGATTCTACGCAACTTCGTTGCGCAACCTCGTTCGTCTTACACGATGATGAACTATCGGCGCCTCGGTCGCTCGGGCCTCAAGGTGAGCGAGCTCTCGTTCGGCTCGTGGGTCACTTACGGCAATCAGCTTCAAGGCGACTCGGCGCGCGAATGCATGGCCGCTGCGTACGACGCCGGAGTGAATTTTTTCGACAACGCCGAGGTTTACGCCAAAGGTCGATCCGAAACGATCATGGGCGAGTCGTTGCGCCAGCTCGGCTGGCGACGCTCTTCGTACATCGTCTCGACGAAGTTCTTCTGGGGATTGTTCGACGGCCCGAACGAAAAGAGCACGCTCAATCGCAAATACCTGATGCAGGCGATCGATGCGTCGCTTACGCGGCTCGGGCTGGAATACGTCGATCTTGTGTTCTGTCATCGCGCCGATCCCGATACGCCGATCGAGGAGACCGTGCACGCGATGCACGACATGATCACCGCCGGCAAAGTGCACTACTGGGGTACGTCGGAATGGAGCGCTGCGGAAATCAGTGAAGCGTGGCACATAGCCGAGCGCCATCACTTGCACAAGCCCGCCATGGAGCAGCCGCAATACAACCTGTTGCATCGTGAGCGCGTGGAGGAGGAATACGCGCGGCTTTACAAGGATCTGGGGATCGGCCTTACGACCTGGAGCCCGCTCGCTTCGGGACTCCTGAGCGGCAAGTACAACGAAGGTCGCATTCCGTCCGATTCGCGTGGTGCGGTGAAAGGCTACGAGTGGCTCGCCGAACGCCTTACTGATCCCGCCAAGGTCGCTGTCGTGAAAAAGCTCGCGCCGATCGCCGACGAGCTTTCATGCACGCCGGCCCAGCTTGCGATCGCGTGGTGTCTTAAAAACCCGAACGTGTCGACGGTGATCACCGGTGCAAGCCGCGTCGGGCAGGTGCGCGAAAACATGCAGGCGCTTGACGTCGTGTCGCGCCTTACGCCGGAGGTGTTGGCGCGGATCGAGGCGACACTGTCTTGAATGCGGATCGAGGATTTAGGATCGAGGGGGCCGCACGGCCGTTACCCGCCATCGACCATCCCTCGATCCCAACCCCTCGCTCCTAGACCCGTACTTTCATCGATGAATCCCCTCGAATCCTGGACCGAAGAGCAGCGTTCTGCCTATTTGTACCGCGCGTGCGCGATCGCCGAATCGGGCACGCGTCGCGCGGAGCTATTCGCGCGGCTCGCAGGCGAAGCTGAAGCGCAGGCAACGATCTGGCGCGCGCAACTGACTGCACGCGGCAATCCCGCACCTGGTCCGTATCAACCCGACACGCGAACGCGCCTCGTCGCGGGAATGGTGAAAACGCTCGGCCCACGCAAGCTTCGTCGCGTGCTTGCCGCGATGAAAGTGCGCGGCATGGCGACCTACATCGGCGCGGCACGCGAGGACGCGCATGCACGGGTCGCGCTCGAGCATCGTCATCGCACGCTCGGCGGTGGCGGGAACTTGCGCGCGGCAGTGTTCGGCGTAAGCGACGGTCTCGTCTCGAATACTGCGTTGATCATGGGCTTCGCGGGTGCAACGTTCGACCCGCGCGTAGTACTGATGGCGGGCGTTGCGGGGCTTTGCGCGGGCGCGTTCTCGATGGCAAGCGGAGAGTACGTGTCGGTTCGCTCGCAGCGCGAGCTCTACGAGCATCAGATCGCGCTCGAGCGACACGAGCTGGTTCACTATCCCGAAGCAGAGGCGCAAGAACTCGCGCTGATTTACGCCGCGAAAGGTGTTCCGCCCAAGGAAGCCACGCGGCTTGCGCAAAAAATCATTGCCGATCCCGAGCACGCGCTCGACACGCTTGCGCGCGAGGAGCTTGGCTTGAATCCCGCAGAGCTTGGCTCGCCGTGGAGCGCAGCCGCGAGTTCGTTCTTTGCGTTTGCGACCGGGGCGCTGATTCCGTTGGCGCCTTTTATCTTCGCGCCATTCGATCAAGCATTGGTCGTATCGATGTCCGCGAGCGTGATTTCGCTGTTTGGCACCGGCGCAGTATTGTCGCTGTTCACCGGTCGCAGCGCGCTGTATGCGGGCTTCCGCATGCTCGGACTTGGGTCGATTGCGGCGGGCTTGACGTTCGGAATCGGCCGCTTGTTCGGCGTGGTCGCATAGGGCGCTGAGCAGTGGCGCTGCCCACGGCCGGCTTGAAGCCGGGTCGCGACAAGTCGCTGCGGCGGCGTCATCCGTGGATATTCTCCGGTGCGATCGCAAGCGTTCGCGGCGCGCTTGAATCGGGTGCAACGGTTGCCATCGAGTCCGCCGAAGGCGAGTCACTCGCCATCGCCGCGTGGTCGCCGCATTCGCAGATTCGTGCCCGCGTATGGTCGTTCGAGCCGGTGGCCGTTGATGCGGCATTCATTCGCGACCGCGTTCAGCGCGCGGTCGCGGCGCGTGAACGATGGTTTGATGCGCAACACTCAGGAGGTCGACTCGTATATGCCGAATCCGACGGCTTGCCGGGTGTGATCGTCGATCGCTACGGCGATGTCGTCGTACTGCAGCTTTCCTCGGCAGGCGCGGACAAGTGGCGTGATGCCATCGTCGATGCTTTGAGCGAAATGACGGGTGCGAACACGATCGTCGAGCGCTCCGATGCGGAAGTGCGTTCGCTCGAAGGGCTCGCGCCGCGGTGTGAAGTGCTGCGTGGTCGCGTTGATGGTCCGGTCGAGTTCGTCGAAGCCGGAATCGAGTACGGAGTCGACGTAATCGGCGGACAAAAGACCGGCTTCTATCTCGATCAGCGCGACAACCGACGCATCGTCGGATCGCTCGCAGAAGGCCGCGATGTATTGAACGTGTTCTGCTACACCGGCGGCTTTTCGCTGGCGGCGCTGGCGGGTGGTGCAACCCGCGTCGTATCGATGGACAGTTCGCAGGATGCGCTGGCGCTTGCTCGCGCGAATCTCGCGCGCAATGCATCGCTCGATCGGTCGCGAGCGACGTGGCTTGAAGGCGATGCGTTCGCGGAGCTTCGCAAGTTGCGTAACGTCGGGGAAGCGTTCGACATCATCGTCCTCGATCCTCCGAAGTTCGCGCCGACTGCGCAACACGCCGAGCGTGCCGCACGCGCTTACAAAGACATCAACCTGAGCGCTTTTCGCCTGCTGCGGCCAGGAGGAATACTGGCGACGTTCTCATGCTCGGGCGGTGTGACGGCAGAGTTGTTTCAGAAAATCATTGCGGGCGCTGCGCTCGATGCCCAAGTCGATTCAGTGATCCTCGCAAAACTGAGTGCGAGCGCGGACCACCCGGTCGCCCTTGCATTTCCCGAAGGCGAGTATCTCAAGGGTCTTTTGCTGCGCAAGGTGTGAGGACCAACCTCCGCATCACTTCAGTGTGCGCTTCAAAACCTTCATCCGTCGATCGCTATCCGAGTCGGATATGAAATAGGCATCGCCCAGCTTGAACCATGCCTGACATCGCGCAGGGAGTATTGCGGTGAATCCGACTGGGTCGAAGATCTTCAACGTTGTGCAGACGCGATCCCCGTCATCGATGGCCCACGTCCCGCTGACTTGCGCATGCATAGTATGCGATGTCACCGGCTGCGACGACAAAGCTCCGACCCCCGCAATCGTCCCGTTCATCGCGTACATCATTTCAATCTTTCCACCGCTTGGAGTCAGTCCGGCGATACTCCGCTGCACAATTTCATTTCGGAATTGCTCACCTGACATCCGTTTACCGCCGGCATCGATCACCTCACCGAGCAAACTTTGGGCGATCGCCGATTGAACAGTCACTAGGGTTACGAGCAATAGCGCGAATGGGGAAATGGGCACGGGTGTCTCCTATTGAACCACCTCGTCCGCCAACAACAAGATGTTGGCAGGCGGTTCGATTCCGAGCGCTCGCGCGGTCACGAGATTCACGACAAGATCGAACTGCAACGGACGTTCGACGGGAAGCGTTGCCGGCTTGGCGCCTTTGATGATCTTGTCGACGTATACGGCGGCCCGCCGTCGATGCGCGGGCAGGTTGAACCCCAGCGACATCAGACTGCCCGCCTTCACATACTCCTGTAGCGGCGCCACGGTAGGCACCTTGAGGTGCGCGGCCGAGTCGGAAATCTGCTTTGCGTTTGCCAGTGTCACGCTGTCCCAACAGATCGCGAGCGCGTCGGGCCGATCTTTCGCAAGCGCGGCAAAGGTCGATTGAATTGCTTCGCCGCTCGGCACCTCCGCGGACCGCGCTTGTAATGCCAAAGCCGCAGTTGCGCGGTTGATTTCGTCCGTGCATGCAGCATTCGAAGGGTTCGTCGGATTCGACAAGATCGCGATGCGCGCGACTCTTGGGACAAGCTGCTTGAAGACCGAGAGTCGCTTCATCCACAGCTCTTCGCTTTGCGTCGCTAGTCCGGTGACATTGGCTTCCGGCCGGCTCAAGCTCCCGACGATGCCCGCTTTGACCGGATCCATCGCAAGTTCGGTCGCGACAATTGGAATCGCACTGGTTGCACCCTTCGCAGCCATTGCCGCCGCTTCACCCGACGTGACGATGACATCGACCTTGAGCTGAACCAGCTCTTTTGCAAAGCTCGGCAAAGCGTCGGACCGTCGCGCTTGCCGGTAGACGATGATGAGATTTTTTCCCGGAACGTATCCAAGATCTTGCAGACCTGCTCAAAGTCGCGTGCGGCGGCGGGTGTCTCGAGCGGACCATCGCCGACACCGAGCCAGCCAACGCGACGCGACACGTTCGTCGATTGTGCAAGTCCGTCGGCAACGAGCCCCGCGAAGGCGAGCACCGCCAGAATTAGGCGCAGTGTGTCCATGGTTGACTCATCTTAGCGCCAGAGCCCATCGACGTGATTCGGAACCAAGTCCGCACACCAAAAACAAGGCCGCACCCGGTTGCCCGAGGCGGCCTTGTAGTCTCGGTCGGGTGGACAGGAGGTCACCCGGCCGTGTCTCTTTGATGTCGTGATCAGGCTTTGAGGCACTCCGACATGAACTTCTTGCGCGCGTCGCCGGCCATGCCGGTCGCTTTCGCGTTGCAGTCCTTCATCCTTTGCTGCTGGGCGGTGAGCTTCTTCTCGGGCTCTTTGCCCGCCAAGCACGAGCTCATATAGGTCTTGCGCTCGTCGCCCTTCATGTCCTTCGCCTTGTCGTTGCAGGACTTCATTCGTTCCTGCTGCGGATTGGCGGCGGTCTTGGCCGGCGCTGCGGGTGCGGGTGCTGGCGCTGCGGCCTTGGGCGGCGTTGCGGGTGCCGCCGTCTGGGCGTGTGCGATGGAAACCGAGGTCGCGAAGATGCCCGCAAGTGCGACCTTCAGGAGCTTGTTCACAGGGAAGCCTCCGTGGATTGCAATGGATGGATGCGGACCGCTTCTTGACGGCACGCCGGTCGCATAAAACGTCCGGTGTCCGAATACGTTGACCAGTTTAGTGGGAGGGTCCGGTCGAGGCAATGAAATGCCGCGGCGGCGACCGTTTCCTGTTGTCGCCGCGCATCAGGCCAAGCGCTCTCCGCGCATCCGCTACAATGGCCAGCCGCCTCGACTTCGAGGCAACCCCCTGAAACGCAAGGAATTACGCTTCCATGATCCTGGTCCTCGAGCCCAACACCGACGTCGCCGGCAGCGACTACCGGGTCCTCGCCGGCCAGCTCGAGCGCCTTCCGGGAATCAGCTTTCGGGTCCACCGCGAGGTCGGCAGCGAGGTAACGCTGACCGAGATCTATCTGATCGGGAATACCGGCGCCCTGACCGTCGAGCAGATGCAGGTGTTGCCCTGCGTGCAGAAGGTGGTCCGCGTCTCCGAGCCCTATCGCGTGCTCGGCCGGCATAAGCAGGGCGATGATCGACCGTCGTCCTTCGAATACAACGGCGTGCGCTTCGGTCAGGACACGCTGCAAGTGTTCGCGGGCTTGTGCGCCGTTGATTCGCGCGAGTCGGTCGAGGCGATGATGAAAGCGCTCGCCGAAAGGAAGCAGGTGTGCACGCGCATGGGTGCATACAAGCCGCGCACATCGCCGTATGCGTTTCAGGGATTCGGCGCGCAATGCCTGCCATATGTCTTCGAGCTTGCCGGCAAGTACGGCATCAAGGTCATTGCGATGGAAGTCACGCACGAATCGCACATCGAGGAGATACGCGAGGCGTTGGCGCGAACGCAAGCACCGACTGGTGTGATGCTGCAAATCGGCACGCGCAACACCCAGAATTTCGAGTTGTTGAAGCTCGTCGGCAAGCAGCAGGAGTTTCCGGTGCTGATCAAGCGCGGCTTCGGCATCACGCTCGACGAGTCGTTGAACGCCGCCGAATACCTTGCCACGGAAGGCAATCGCAAAGTCGTGTTCGGGTTGCGCGGAATGAAGACGAACATGGGCGATCCGCATCGCAACCTCGTCGACTTCGCGCACGTGCCGGTGGTCAAGCGCTTGACGCGCATGCCGGTTTGCATCGATCCGTCGCATTCGGTTGGCACTCGTGCGCAGTCGCCCGATGGCGTGCTGGATATATTTCATGCAGTTGCGCAGGGTGTGATCGCAGGCGCCAACATGGTGCTGGTCGACTTTCATCCTGCGCCCGAGAAAGCGCTGGTCGATGGCGCGCAGGCGTTGCTTCTGAGCGAGCTTTCGTGGTTCCTCGACGATGTAGCACTCGCGCGCGAAACGTATTTGAAGCGTAGCGAGCTTGCGAAAAAGCTCCGCGCCGCCGCGTAAAGAAATTGCGCGACGCCGCGCTCGATCGAATCGCTAAATCGCTGCCTTATCGCGCGCCGTTGTGGCTGCCGGGTGGGCACGCGCAAACGATTTGGCCCTATTTTCTGCGCCGCCCCGAGGTCGCGTGGCGGCGCGAGACTGTCGAAACCCCCGACAACGACGTGTGGCAATTCGACTGGCTTGCGTCGCCTGCACGGCAAGGCGCACCGTTGGTCGTGTTGTTTCACGGGCTCGAAGGTGGGGCACGCTCGCATTACGTGGCCGCACTTTTCGCACAACTTGCATCACTTGGTTGGCGTGGCGTCGTGCCGCACTTTCGTGGCTGCGCAGGTGAGCTCAATCGATTGCCGCGCGCCTATCACTCCGGCGATCATGAGGAGATTGCGGCAATGCTCGCGGCAGTCGCTTCGCGATGTAACGATAGCGATACGTTGTATGTGTGCGGAATCTCGCTCGGGGGAAGCGCACTTTTGAATTGGCTCGGCCGCGCGCAGGGCAACGCCCATGCGATCGTGACGCGCGCCGCCGCCGTGTCGGCACCGCTCGACCTGATGGCCGCTGGCAAGGCGATCGATCGCGGGCTCAATCGGATTTACGCAACGCATTTTTTGCAAACGCTGAAGCCCAAAGCGCTCGCGATGGCCGCGCGTCATCCCGGATTGATCGACGTCGAGCGCGTTGCACGGGCGCGGTCGATGTACGACTTCGACGATGTCGTCACGGCGCCGTTGCACGGTTTTCGCGGAACGTCCGATTACTGGACGCGCGCGTCGTCGAATCCTTGGTTGAAATCGATCGCGGTGCCAACGCTTGTGTTGAACGCGCGCAACGATCCGTTCATTCCGGCTTCGTCGCTTCCGAACTCGAGCGACGTGTCGAGCGCAGTTCTACTCGAACAACCGGCCGGCGGAGGACACACAGGCTTTCTCACCGGCCCTGCACCGGGACGCCTCGATTGGTTGCCGAGGCGGCTCATCGCCTTCTTCCGCGGCGAGTAAGAAGGAACGCGTTGGTAGAATTGCCAATTCCTTTGCTCCCACACATCAATGCTGCCTCCCGAAATCTTCAAGGCGTACGACATTCGCGGCATCGTCGGACGCACGCTCACCGCCGACATCGTGCGCGAAATCGGACGCGGACTCGGCACGCTCGCGCGCGAAACCGGACGCGACGCGATCGCAATCGGTCGCGATGGACGACTGTCCGGACCGGAGCTTGCAGGAGCGCTGTCGGAAGGAATACGCGCCGCAGGGACGAATGTCATCGACATCGGTATGGTGGCAACGCCGATGACGTACTTCGCCGCGAAAGCGCTCGGCACGCTCTGCAGCACGATGGTCACCGGCAGCCACAATCCGCCCGACTACAACGGCCTCAAGATGGTCATCGACGACACGACGCTGTCGGGCGACGACATCCAGGCGTTGCGCGCCCGTATCGAGCGCGGCGATCTGACCAGCGGCACGGGAACCGAGCGCAGGCACGATATCGGCCCCGCGTACATAGAGAGGATCGCATCGGATGTGAAGCTGGCGCGCCCCCTGTCGATCGCGGTGGATGCGGGCAATGGTGTTGCCGGCGCGTTCGCCCCGCGCTTGTATCGCGCGCTTGGGTGCAAGGTCGTCGAGATGTATTGCGAGGTCGATGGAAATTTTCCGAATCATCATCCCGATCCTTCGCAGCCAAAAAACTTGCGCGACTTGATTGCGCGCGTGAAGGAAGGCGATCTCGATCTGGGCTTTGCGTTCGACGGCGATGGCGATCGTCTGGGCGTGGTGACGCGCGATGGCAGCATCATCTATGCCGATCGACAGCTTATGCTGTTTGCCGCCGATGTATTGGAGCGCATACCGGGCGCGACGATCATCTACGACGTCAAGTCGACGCGCAATCTGAAACCCTGGATCGAAGCACGCGGCGGCAAGCCGATGCTGTGGAAGACCGGGCACTCGCTCATCAAGTCGAAGATGAAGGAAGTCGGTGCAGCGCTCGCGGGCGAGATGAGCGGACACGCGTTTTTCCAGGAGCGCTGGTACGGATTCGACGATGGCCTGTACGCGGGAGCGCGGTTGCTCGAGATTCTTTCGCGACATGTCGACCCATCGGCCGTGCTGAACGCGCTTCCCGATGCTGTATCGACTCCCGAGCTCAACCTCCAATGCGTCGAGGGCGAGCAGCACAAGCTGATCGCCGACTTGCAGAAAAGCGCGAAGTTTCCCGGCGCGAGTGACGTCATTCAGATCGATGGCCTGCGCGTCGAATATCCTGATGGATTCGGACTTGCGCGCGCGTCGAATACCACACCTGTAGTCGTGTTGCGTTTCGAAGCGGATGACGAAGCCGCGCTCAAGCGAATTCAGCGGGATTTCCGGCGCGTGTTGAGCGAAGCGCGGCCGGACGCGAAGCTTCCGTTCTGAGAACATGGATCGACCCGTCGACATCCGGAGCGATTGCGAAGACGTCGACTGGGTTGCGCTGACGCGCGCACTCGCGGCCGATGACTTCGACAACGGCCGCACGCCCTTCCAGCTCGAAGCCTCGTTTCGGGCGAGCGCTTCGGTGGTGCTCGCGAGAGTCGGCAGTCAGCTCATCGGCACGGCGCGTGCGCTGTCCGATGGCGTTTGCAACGCCTACGTCGTCGACATGTGGACGCGCGCCTCACATCGGAGGCGCGGCATCGGCCGACGCATGCTCGAACGACTCATCGCGCCGTTCGAAGGCCAGCACGTCTACCTGTTCAGCGACGATCGCGTCGATTTTTACACGGCATGTGGCTTCGTTCCGCGCGGAACGGGGATGGAGCGCATGGTCGGCACGTGGCTGATGAACGAGACGCGCAAGTGATCTCGCTCGATGATGTCCTGGCCGCGCGCGAACGCATTCGCGGGGGAATTTATGAATCGCCGTGTGTCGAGTCGATTCCGCTCTCGCAACTGACCGGCGCGCGCGTGTGGTGCAAGCTCGACTACTTGCAACGCACGGGAAGCTTCAAGGAACGCGGTGCGCGCAACGCATTGTTGCGACTGACGCCGGAGCAACGCAAGCGCGGCGTGATCGCAGCGTCCGCCGGCAATCATGCGCTGGGGGTGGCGTATCACGGCGGCTTGCTCGGCATTCCGGTGACTGTCGTGATGCCACGCTTCGCGGCGCTGATCAAGGTTACGAATTGCCGGCAGCTCGGTGCGTCGATCGAGTTGTATGGCAATGACGTCATCGAATGCCGCGAACGGGCGGAAGCGCTGGCAGGAGAGCGCGGTCTCACGTTCGTGCATCCGTTCGACAACGAGAACGTGATCGCCGGTCAGGGCACGATGGCGCTCGAGATTCTGGAGCAAGCGCCGAGTGTCGAGGCGATCGTCGTACCGGTTGGAGGTGCGGGGTTGATCGCGGGCATCGGCACCGTCGTCAAGTCGATGTCGCCCAAAGTCGAGATCGTTGGTGTCGAACCCGAGCATGCTGCAAGCCTTACCGCAGCGCTTGCACGGAAGGGGCCAACTACGGTGAAGCTGGATCCCACGCTCGCCGACGGTCTCGCCGTCGCGAAGGTCGGCGCAAGCTCATTCGCGATTGCGCGCGAAGTCGTCGATCGCGTCGTCACCGTCGACGAGGCGTCGATTGCGCTTGCGATTCTGCGATTGATCGAGCTGGAGAAGAGTGTGGTCGAAGGCGCCGGCGCAACCCCGCTTGCCGCGTTCATCGCCGACAAGCTGCCGGAGCTTGCCGGCCGCAACGTTGTGCTGACGTTGTGCGGCGGCAACATCGACACGAACATGCTCGGGCGCGTGCTCGATGTCGGCCTGGTCGCCGACGGCCGATTCACGCGCTTTACAGTATCCGTCGCGGATCGTCCCGGCGGCCTTGCGCGCTTGACGGCCGTTATCGCGGAAGCAGGTGCTTCAGTGCACGAGCTCGCGCACGATCGCGCGTTCTCGGGACCGAATCTGTCGGAAGTGCGGGTGGTGTGTGTCGTCGAAACGACGGGGCCCGATCATGTGAAATCGTTGCACGATGCGCTGCGGGGTGCGGGGTTCGCCATTAACTAACCTGGAACTGCCATGCAGAGGCAGCCATTACTGCCTCTCCGCACCCCTAGTGGTGATACCCCTCCCCCTCCTTCAGCTTCCCGCGAAAGACCCAGTAATTGAACGCTGTGTACGCAAGGATGATCGGTAGCAACACAAGTACGCCGACGAGCATAAACATTTGTGATTTAGGGGAAGCTGCAGCGTCCCAAACCGTGATCGTCGGCGGCACGAGATAAGGCACGTTCGACAACACGAGTCCTGCGAATGCAAGCAGAAACAAGATCACCGCGCAGACGAACGGCTGACGCCCATAGCCCTTCGCAAGTCCGCGCCAGCAGCCGTACGTGACGATCGCTGTCGCAAGCGGGACTTGCGATAGATATAGAAAGTCCGGCATCGAGAACCAGCGCTCGGCGATGCGAGGGAAAGCAATTGGCGTCCAGATCGATACGGCGGCGATGAATGCGAGCGTTCCGATCAAAAGTGTCTTGCCGAGACGGCGCGCGTGATCTTCGAGTTGACCTTCGGTTTTCATCACGAGCCAGGTCGCGCCGATCAATGCGTAGCCAGTGACGAGCGCAGCCCCGCATACGATCGAAAACGGAGTCAACCAATCGAACGTGCCGCCGGCGAACTGGCCGTCACGCACGGTGATTCCCTGCAACAGCCCACCCAACACCAACCCTTGCGCAAAAGCCGCGACGATCGAGCCGCCGCCGAATGCGACGTCCCATAGACGATGATTGGGCTTCGCGACCCAGCGAAACTCGAACGCGACGCCGCGAAAGATCAGTGCTAGCAACAACAGGATCACCGGCAGATAGAGCGCGGGCATGATCACCGCGAATGCTTTTGGAAACGCGACCCACAAGCCACCGCCGCCGAGCACGAGCCAGGTCTCGTTGCCGTCCCAGAAGGGCGCGACCGAATTCATCATCAAGTCGCGATCGCTTTCGCTCGGCAGCAGCGGAAACAGAATTCCGACACCGAGATCGAAGCCATCGAGCACAACGTATAGCGCGACCGCTACGCCGATGACGACGGCCCAAATCACCGGCAGCGAGAAATCGAGTTCGCTGAAAACGCTGCCGAGCTCGCTCATATCGCAGCCTCGCCGGTCTTCGCATGCGCTGCCGCTTCGTTCGCTGCCGATAGCGGCCGATTCGCGACACCTGCCGGAGGGTCGAGAAGTCCTGGCACCGGGCCCTTTTGAATCATCTTGCGCATGTACCAGACGCCGATCGTGAACACGACCGAATAGGTAATCACGATCGCCGCGAACGACAATGCGACCGCGTTGGCGCTCACCGGCGACGCAGCGTCAGCGGTGCGCAGAATCCCATGCGCAATCCAGGGCTGACGCCCCACTTCGGTGACGATCCATCCCGAGAGGATCGCGAGAAAGCCGAGCGGCCACGTGTAACCAACGGGCTTCAAAAACCAGTGCGTTTCGAACAGGCGGCCCTTCCACCAGAGCCACGCGCCGATCAGACCGATCGCGATCATGACAAAACCGATGCCGACCATTGCGCGGAACGCAAAGAACACGGGCGCAACCGGCGGACGCTCGTTACGCGGGAAATCCTTCAGGCCCTTGAGCGTCCCTTCCCACTCGTGCGTGAGAATGAGACTTGCGACATTGGGGATCGAGATCTCGGCGAGGTTGCGCTCGTTCTTGCTATCCGGCCACGCGAACAACACGAGCCCTGCCGGATGTGCGCCATCCCAATGCGCCTCCATCGCCGCAATTTTCGCTGGCTGATGCTGCAGCGTGTTGAGTCCGTGCAGATCGCCGACCAGCAATTGAAACGGTGCTAGGAGCGCCACCATTCCAAGACCCATCCTCATCATCGTGCGCGCCTCCTCATCGAATTGCTTGGCGATGATGTAGCGCGCACCCACGGCGAGCACGACGAGCGACGTCGTCAAATAGCACGCGGTCAGCATGTGCACGAAGCGATATGGAAAGCTTGGATTGAAAATGACCTGCAGCCAATCGACCGGATAAGCAACGCCATCGCGCACGACATGACCTGCGGGCGTGTGCATCCAGCTATTCGCCGAAAGAATCCAGAACGCGGAGATCGAGGTTCCTATCGCGACGAGTATCGCCGCGGTGACGTGCAGCCAGCGCGGCACGCGGTGCCAGCCGAACAGAAGAATTCCAAGGAACGTCGCTTCGAGGAAAAACGCCGTCAGCACCTCGTAGCCGAGCAGCGGCCCGGCGATGTTGCCCACGCGCTCCATGTAGCCGGGCCAGTTGGTGCCGAACTGGAAGCTCATGGTGATGCCGGATACGACGCCCAGCGCGAAGCTCAGGGCGAACACCTTGGTCCACAGGTAGTACGCCTCTTCCCAGGCGCGGGCCGCCGGCGTGCCCCGCGCCGCGTCGTGCCGCAGCCGGAAGTACACCAGGAACCAGCACAGCGCGATGTTGATGGTCGGGAAGAGGATGTGGAAGGCGATGTTCGTGCCGAACTGGATGCGCGAGAGCACGAGGGTGTCGAGGGCCTCCATCGCTTCAGCCCTCCTTGCCCAGGCGCGGGGCCCGTCCG
This sequence comes from Casimicrobiaceae bacterium, assembly GCA_035536295.1. Classification (GTDB taxonomy): domain Bacteria; phylum Pseudomonadota; class Gammaproteobacteria; order Burkholderiales; family Casimicrobiaceae; genus VBCG01. The sequence continues at coordinate 1,214 of DATLOI010000012.1, read as the reverse complement.
GTGACCCGGTCCTTGAGTTCCAGCACGCGCGTTACCGCGCTGCCCATGCCCATCAGCTGCATCGCCGTTTCGGGGGCGAGCTTCTGGACGTCGTCGAACCACGTCATGAGGCGGTCGATCAGTTCGTACATCTGGCGCATGCGCTCCTGCGCGTGGCGCTCCTCATCCGTCGAGGGCTGTTCGAGCAGGGCCATGCGCAGCATGGACAACGTCGGTTCGATCTCGCGCCGGCGGCGCTCCTCCGCCAGGTGCCGGAAGATCTCCCACACGTCGGCCGGCGATTTGAAGTACTCGCGCCGGTCGCCGCTGAGATGCTTCATGCGCACCAGCCGCCACGACTGCAGTTCCTTCAGGCCCATGCTCACGTTCGAGCGCGAGAACTCCAGGGTCTCCGCGATCTCGTCGGCGTTCAGCGCGCGAGGCGACACGAACAGCAGCGCGTAGATCTGCCCCACGGTGCGGTTGATGCCCCAGCGGCTGCCCATCTCCCCGAAGTGCGAGACAAACTGGCGACTGAGGGGAGGAAGGTGCTGTTGCAATGACATGCGCCAGACTTTATGCGTTTGATCCTGAACTTTCAGTAATTACTGAAAATTCAGACTGAAACGGCAGGGTATTCGCGCCGGCGGCGCGGCATACTGTACGCATGCACAGTATTGACCGCAGTACCGACACCCGTGTCGAAGAGGTGCACGTGCCCCTCCAGGCGATCAAGGGCCGCGGCACGGCCACCCGCTTCGCCCATCGCTTTTCGTCCGATGCCCGCGAAGGCTTCGACGATGGGTGGGACCCCGACGAGGGCGACGAGCCGGGCGCGCCGCGCACCGAGGTGATCTGGGAAAACGCTCGCAGCCTCATCACCGGCAACGACTCGCCGGACATCCATTTCGGCAAGTCCATCAACCCGTACCGGGGCTGCGAGCACGGCTGCATCTACTGCTATGCGCGGCCGACGCACAGCTACCTGAACCTCTCGCCCGGCCTTGACTTCGAAACCAAGATCATCGCCAAGCGCAACGCGGTCGACCTGCTGCGGCTGGAGCTGGCGCGCAAATCCTACCGGCCGGAGCTGATCGCGATCGGCACGGCGACGGACTGTTACCAGCCGGTGGAGCGCGAACTGCGCCTGACGCGCGGCATCATCGAAGTGCTGCAAGAGGCCCGCCATCCGATGGCGCTGGTCACCAAGTCCAGCGGCGTGGAGCGCGACATCG
>DATLOI010000011.1:0-4695 GCA_035536295.1 Casimicrobiaceae bacterium | reverse complement strand
TTTCGGGAAGATGAATCGGGCGAAAGTAGGTTTTCACTTTCGGCCGCTCTCCCAATGAGCAAGCTCGAAGTTCGTGATGTAAGCGTGCATTACACGGGCCGCCACGGCGGCCCGGGCACGCATGCCCTGTCGAACGTCAATTTGTCGCTCGATCCGGGTGACTTCGTCGTCGCACTTGGCGCGTCGGGGTGCGGCAAGACGACGCTTTTGTCGTGCATCGCGGGCTTCATGCCCTATTCATCGGGCGACATCGTGCTCGACGGGCGCCGCGTGATCGGTCCTGGCGCCGATCGCGGCGTCGTGTTTCAGAAGCATGCGTTGATGCCCTGGCTCTCGGTCGTCGAGAACGTCGAATTCGGATTGCGCATGCGCGGTGTTGCACGCGGCGAGCGTCGTCGCGTCGCGCTCGACACGTTGCGACTTGTGGGACTCGAGTCTTTCGCCGACGCACCGGTCTATCAGATCTCCGGCGGCATGCAGCAGCGCGTCGGGTTGGCGCGCGCGCTCGCAAGCGACCCCGAAGTGATGCTGATGGACGAGCCCTTGGGTGCGCTCGATGCGCTGACGCGCGAGCAGATCCAGGAGCTGATCCTTTTGCTGTGGTCGCGCACGCGCAAGATGTTTTTTTTCATCACGCATTCGGTCGAGGAAGCGCTGTTTCTCGCCACCGAGCTCGTCGTGATGACGCCTTCGCCCGGCCGGATTGCGCATCGCTATCGACTCGACTTCGGGCGGCGCTTCGTCGACTCGGGCAACGCGCGGGCGGTGAAAGCCGATCCCGAGTTCATCGCGATGCGCGAGGAAGTGCTGGGGCTGATACATGCCTCGTCCAACGAAGCGCGCGAAGCCGCATGAACGCACCGGAGCACGTGCAGCCGATCGTAGCCGCGGTTGAAACGAAGCATCCGGCCGACGAGGCCAAAGGATCAACCGAGGTTCGACGCGTAAGCGGCTACAGCGTCCCGGGAGAAGGCTCGAGCACGACGATCGCCATCGTCACCGTCATTGCATTGCTCGTGCTGTGGTGGGTCGCAACGCACATGGGCTGGATTCGCGACCTGTTCCTGCCCAAGCCCGAGCGCATCGCGCAGAGCTTCGTCGACGCGTGGCGCGGCGACATTCAGGGCGGCAAGCCGCTCGCCGAGCATTTCGGCTGGAGCTTGCTGCGTGTGTTCGCGGCGTTCGCGCTCGCCTGCATCACCGCGATTCCGGTCGGCATCGCGATGGGCGTTTCGCGTATCGCGCGCGGCATCTTCGATCCGCCCGTCGAGTTTTATCGTCCGCTGCCTCCGCTCGCCTATCTGCCTTTGATCGTGATCTGGTTCGGCATCGAGGAGACAGCGAAAATCGTGCTCATCTATCTCGCCTGCTTCGCGCCGCTCGCGATGGCGGCGCGCGCGGGCGTGAAAAGCGTGATGATCGAGCAGATCAACGCAGCGTATTCGATGGGTGCGTCGAAGTGGCAAGTGATCTGGCACGTGATCATTCCCGCGGCGCTTCCCGAGATCTTCACCGGCATGCGCATCGCCATCGGCTTCGGCTGGACGACGCTTGTCGCCGCGGAAATGGTCGCAGCGACGGCGGGTCTCGGTCAGATGGTGCTCAACGCCTCGAACTTCCTTCGCACCGACGTCGTCGTCATGGGCATTATCGTGATCGGCGTCGTTGCCTATGCATTCGATCTTTTGATGCGCTATCTCGAACGCCTGCTGGTGCCGTGGAAGGGACGCATGTAGCCTCGAGGGTGCCCGCGCGTTCGCTGGCAAGCGCCTTCCATCGGGCTATCGTTGACGCCGCTACGGGAGGTTGACAGGCTTACCCAATGTTGGCCAGACCTCACTTTCAGAAGCTCGTCGAGCGAGCGCGATTGCTGCCCGAGTTGGCGGCGGCAGTCGTCTTCCCACTCGACCGCGACGCCTTGCAACTCGCGTTGTCGGGCGCGTTCGCCGGATATCTCGCGCCGACGCTGGTCGGTCCGGAGCAGCGTATTCGGGATGCCGCGAATCGGGCCGGACTCGACATTTCGCGATTGCCGATCATCGATACACCCGACCAGCCGCGCGCCGCCGCCGAGCGCGCCGTGATGCTTGCCCGTGAGGGACGTGTACACACGCTGATCCGAGGCAGCTTGTCGCCCGAAGACCTTCTCCACCCGGTTGCCGATGCTGCGACCGGGCTTCGCGGCGAGCGCCGGCTGTCACACGCCACATTTCTCGATTTGCCCGGTCAGTCGCGCTTTTTGATCATCGCCGACGCAAGTCTCAACGTCGCGCCGACTCTTGCGGCGAAAAAGGATATCGTCAGCAACACGTTGGCATTGGCGAATGCATTGGGGCTTGCGACGCCGCACGTCGCGCTGCTTGCCGCGAAAAACACCGTCGCGCCGGCTTTCCCGTCGACAAGCGAAGCCGCGGCATTGAAATCGATGGCGGCGCAAGGCGCATTCCCCGGCGCGATCGTCGATGGACCGTTGACGCCCGATGTCGCACTGTCGAGCGACGCCGCCAAAATCCACGGCGTCAAATCCGAGGTCGCGGGTTGCGCGGACGTGTTGATCGCGCCGTCGATGGAAGCTGCCACGATGGTCCTGCGAACGCTGACCGGCGTCAGCAACGGATTGGCCGCGGGCATCGTGCTCGGCGCCAAGGTTCCATTGGTCATTCCGGGTTTGCGCGATCCGATGGACGTTCGCATCGCGTCGTGCGTGCTCGCTTCACTGCTACGCGCGTCCGGCGCCGCGAACGACGCGCCACTCGATACGGCGCGCGCGGCGGCCTAGTCTCCCCAGAAAGTACGCTTCCCGGCGAATCGGGTGCGGTAATCTCTGGGCCTTGGCCGCCCTGCCCGCTCGCACACTTTTCCCGTTTGTCGCCTGGCGCGCGCGCGTCGATCGCACGACTTTGCGCGCGGATTTACTCGCAGGCTTCATCGGCGCGCTGGTCGTGCTGCCGCAAGGGGTCGCTTACGCCACGCTGGCGGGGCTTCCTCCGCACTACGGTCTTTACACGGCCATGGTTCCCGCGATCGTTGCGGCGCTGTGGGGCTCGTCGTGGCAGATGATCAGCGGACCGACGAATGCGCTGTCACTCGTCGTCTTCGCGACGCTCGCTCCGCTGGCGCCCCCCGGCAGCGAAGTGTTCATCACGTTTGCGCTGACGCTATCGTTGCTGATGGGCGCGGTACAGCTTGCGATGGGCTTCGCGCGACTTGGTGCCCTCGTCAATTTCATTTCACACACCGTCGTCGTCGGCTTCACGGCAGGCGCCGGATTGCTCATCATCGCTTCGCAGCTGAAGAACTTCTTCGGCATTCCCGTCGATGCGGGAATGGGCTTTTTCGCCACACTCGCGCATGTCGTGCGAGAGCTGCCGCGGCTCGACGTTGCGATCACGGCGACAGGCTTGATCACGCTCGTTGCTGCAATCGTTTCGCGCAAAATGCTGCCGCGTGTTCCTTACATGATCGTCGCGATGGTTGCCGGGTCGTTGTTCGGCTTCGGGCTCATACAAGCGACCGGCGCGGCGATTCCCGTGGTGGGCGAATTGCCATCGGCGTTGCCGATTCCTTCGCTACCTTCGTTTGATCTGGAAGTTTGGAGCCATCTCGCGCCGGCCGCACTTGCGTTGACCGTGCTCGGGCTCACCGAAGCGGTGTCGATCGCACGCGCAAGTGCGCTCAAAAGCGGCCAGCGCATCGATGGCAATCAGGAATTCATCGGCCAGGGACTGTCGAATCTCGCCGGCGCGTTCTTCTCCGCTTATCCGTCGTCGGGATCGTTCAATCGGAGTGGCGTCAACTTCGAAGCCGGCGCGCGCACACCACTTGCAGCCGTATTTTCGGCGGCGCTACTCGTTGCCGTCTTGCTCGTCATCCGCCCACTCGCCGCGTGGTTGCCACTCACCGTCATGGCCGCGCTCTTGTTCGTCGTCGCGTGGGGATTGATCAACATCCACGAGATGAAGCGCATCCTGCGCGCGAATCGTGGCGATGCGCTGGTGCTCATCGTGACATTCATTGCGACGCTGACGATTCAACTCGAGTTCGCGATCTTCGTTGGCATCCTCGCGTCGTTGCTGGTGTATTTGAATCGCACGACGCACCCGCGCGTGCAACGACTCGCTCCCGATCCAATCACGCGACGCCTCGTGCCTGCGAGCGCGATTGCGCCTCCATTGCCGCATGTCGACATCCTGCGGATCGACGGTTCGCTGTTTTTCGGCGCCGTCGAGCATGTGCGCAATCAGATCGAAGCGGCTTTACGTGAACGACCCGATGTGAAGGACGTGATGCTCGTCGCAAGCGGCGTGAATTTCGTCGACGTCGCGGGCGCGGAGCTGCTGGCGCAGTTGGCGCGGGAACGACGCGATGCAGGCGGAGCGATTTATCTCGCGGGGATCAAGCCCCAGGTGCGGGAGGGATTGGAGCGGGCGGGGGTGGCAGCGACGATTGGGGCAGAGCGCATATTCGAGGTTGAGGAGGAGTCGCTGCACGCACTTGGCAGATAACCCCCTCGCGTCGCGTCACGGATTCGACTGCTGGCGCGCCGCAATGACGTCATTGCCCCGACGACTTCCGCACCCGCTCCCGCATCGACGGCACCGCCGCAATCACCTTCGCCCCCGCCACGCAATCGACGAAATACCTCCGCCGCCCGTTGATCTCCTCTTCGACCAGCCCATGAATATCGGTGTCGAA
>DATLOI010000010.1:0-2271 GCA_035536295.1 Casimicrobiaceae bacterium | reverse complement strand
AGGCGGGCGCCGGCGGCAACATCGGCAGCGCGCACGTCGCAAAGGCAGAAGCTGATGGCTACACGCTGCTTGCGCACGGCGGCGCGCTAACCATCGCGCCGGCACTTTACTCCAATCTCTCCTTCGATCCCGAGCGCGACCTGGTGCCCGTCGTCCCGCTCGGTACTTCACCTGCGGTGCTCGTCGTTTCGCCGTCGAGCGGCTACCGCAAAGTGGGCGACTTCATCGCCGCCGCGAAAAGGCGCCCGGGCGCATTCACGTTTTCGTCCGTCGGCATCGGCACCGCCACTCACATGAGCGCCGAACGCTTTATCGCCAGCGCAAACATCGAAGCCTTGCATATTCCGATGAAGGGGGGCGCAGAGGCGCTCCTCGAGGTGATCGCCGGACGATGCGATTTTTTCTTCGCCCCGATCGCCCTCGCACTTCCGCACATCCGCGAAGGCAAGGTCGTGCCGCTCGTCGTCAACGGTGCACGTCGGTCTACTGCATTGCCGGACGTGCCGACGACCCGCGAAGCCGGCCTTTCGGATGCCGAGTATGCGATCTGGTTCGGCCTCTTTGCGCCGGCCAAGACACCGCGCGATGTGATCGTACGACTCAATGAAGCAACGCTAAAGGCGCTAATGTCGCAGGAACTGAGGGAACGGCTCGCAGGGATAGGCGTGGATCCGATGCCCATGCGCCCGGAGGAATTCCAGGCCTTCGTGCGAGACGAGTTCGCGCTCAATGCCGCGCTCGTCAAGCGCATGGGATTGCAGTCGAAATGACAGCGCCGGCGCTCGTACGCTTCGACGATAGCGAGGCGTACGAGCGGTTCATGGGCCCGTGGAGCCGCGCTGTCGCGCCGACGTTCATCGAGTGGTTGGCGGTGTCCGACGGCATGCACTGGCTCGATGTTGGATGCGGCACGGGTATCCTGACGAATGTCGTTCTCGGCTCGATGAACCCCAAGGCTGTCCAGGCAATCGATGTCGCCGCATCGCAAGTGACGCGCGCGGCACAGCATTTGCGGGGCGCGCGATTCTTCATCGCAGAAGCGGAAGCGCTGCCCTTTCGCGACAACACTTTCGACGTCGTCGCGTCGGCGCTCGTCATCAACTTCCTGCGCGATCGCGACGCAGCAGTGCGCGAGATGCATCGCGTGACGCGCGATTGCGGCGTCGTGGCGGGTTTCGTCTGGAACTTCGCGGACGAACGCTCACCCAGTTGGCCCATGCGCCGGGCGTTGCGCATGGTGGGAGTGCAAGTCCCCGAGTTGCCGGGTACCGCAGCTTCCGAAACCGACGCGCTCGAGGCGCTGTTCGAAGCTGCAGGATTGAAAGCCATCTGCACTCGGGACTTTGAAGTTTCGATGTCCTACCGGACGTTCGATGATTACTGGGTAGCGCAAACGCCGAGCTACAGCCCGGTCACGCGCACGATCTACGCGATGAGCGAGCAGGAGCGGGAGAAGCTCAAGCATGCCCTCCGCTCCGTTCTCGACGTGCGCAACGGAGAGCCGTTCGCCTACTCCGTGCAGGCGAACGCGATCAAGGCGATGGCCGCTTAGTCAAGTGAAGACGGGGTGCAGGTGCTCCCAACCCTCTTCTCATTCACGATGCGCAATCGCCTGCTGTAGCTCGGCATTGGGATTGCGATGTCGAACACTTCATCAAAGTCCTGCGAAAAACTCTTCCGACAGCACCTGTCGTTGGGTACCTCAGTCGGCATCGAAATTGTCAAGCGGCCATGAAAAGCGTCACCACAAAAGCATCCCGCGCATTTTTGATCTAAATGTCATCGAGGACGGGGATGACCACCGCTTTCGGCCTGCTCGTGGGTCCGCTTATGGCCGCATTGAGACATTTGCGATCGGCCGAGATTGGACTTCCCACGCAATCGTGGACACGTCGGCACCTCACGCCGACGCCTGTTCAAAGGTTTCGGGGCTGACGCCGCCGAGGTGACTGTGGCGGCGCGTTCGATGGTAGAAGACCTCGATGTAGTCGAAGATGTCGGCCCGCGCCATCTCGCGCGTGCGGTAAATGCGTTTGCGGATACGTTCTTTCTTCAAGCTGCTGAAGAAGGACTCGGCGACCGCGTTGTCCCAACAGTTGCCACGTCGACTCATGCTCGGGTCGAGGCGATTGGCATCGCAGAAGCGCGTCCAGCCTTCGCTTCCGTATTGAGTTCCTTGATCGGAGTGAACCAGGACGCGGTGCTGCGGTTTGCGTCTCCACAGGGCCATCAGCAGCGCATCAAGCACGAGCTCCCGTGCCAACGTCGGCT
>DATLOI010000009.1:0-6429 GCA_035536295.1 Casimicrobiaceae bacterium | reverse complement strand
GTAACCAGCGAGATCGGTCTCGCGATTGGCAAGCCACGAGAGCGTTGTGCTGTTTTCGAGCCGCGTAGTTTCGATGCGCACCCCCGACGGCGGGGCGGGCGCTCGCGCAAGTGATGCCAACGCGGCGGCATTGACACGAGCCACGTTGGCGAGATACGCGTAGTCGACGAACTCGGGCAGATCACCGTATTGGACACCGTCGACAATGCGCACGTCCTGATGCTGATGCCGGAAATCCTCGTGCGCCTCGGTGAAGCGCACGGCGGCGTAGCCTTGCGCGAGAAATGGAATGTGATCGCCACCGCGCAAATATCGATCACGCCGATAGACGATCTTTATCGCGAGGTCCGGGACGTAGCGCTCCGCAGACTCGCGAATCGCGCGGGCGAGCGCACGCGGCGGCGAATCGTTTTCACCGCCCGTCTCGAGTCGTCGTTGCCATTCCTCGCTCAATTCCTTCCCCGCTGGGACGCCTTGCGCGAACAGGCGCACGTAGGAAGCGTCGCGCTTTCCGGTTTCGTCTTGCGCATTGCCAACGATGTCATTGGTGATCATCGCCTCGATGTTCTGATCACGATCACGGGCTCGGCGTGCCCAATGCGCGGCGCCGAGAAGGCCTTGCTCTTCGCCTGCAACGGTCATGAAGACGAGTGTCGCGGGAAAGCGTCGCTTGGCAAACGTGCACGCGAGCTCCATGACCAGCGCAGTGCCCGATCCATCGTCGTTCGCGCCGGGCGCGTCGCATTCCGAATTCATCACGTTCGAACACATCGAGTCGTAATGTCCCGATACGACCAGCGTGCGCGACTTCGCTTCGGAGTCGGTTCCCGGCAACGTGGCAACGACATTGACCAGTGTCGCGGGCTTTGGAATGCGCGGCGTCGCCGCCTGCTCGAAGGTGTCGAACTCGACGTTCAACCGTCCACCGGCATCGGTCGAGCACTTTTGCAGCGTGTCGCGAATCCAGCGGCGCGCGGCGCCGATTCCGCGCTTGGGATCCTCGGTCGACGACAGCGAATGACGAGTTCCGAATCCGACGAGCGCGCGTACGTATTTTTCCAGCCGCTCGGGCGACATTTCGCCGACGAGTCGCGCGATGTCGGGATCGAAGGCGCGCGGAGCGTCGGACGCAAACGTGGGTGCGACCGTCAACGCGGCAGACATAAGGCACAAAAGGCGTCGTGACCAGCTCATGCATGTTCTCCGCGGGAAAGCTCGATTGATCCTCGACGTTGCGCGCCAACGCGAGTACGGTCCAACATTGGCGGCGCTTCGTTAGGCTGCGACGTACTGCTCGCCAAAAAACTGGCCGGCACATCACCGTTATCCATGGAGGACGCTTCGATGATATCCAGAAAGCGCAGTTTGATCGTTGCCGCCACCCTCGCCGCGATCGCGGGGGGTGCGGTCGTCGCTCAGCAATCGGGGGCGCCGAGGGGAAGCCACGATTGGGCGCCACGGGCGCCGACGGGCAAGCACCACACGCTGGCCGCGACGCTCCAAACAGTCCAATGGGGCTGGCTCGATCCCAGGGAGTCGCCGAAGCTCACCATCGATTCCGGCGACACCGTCTCGATCGAGACGATGATGCACTCGCACGACAAGATTCAGCCGGGCATCACGATGGAACAGGTGGTCGAGTTGCGCAAGGCGAATCCGGGCGGCGGGCCGCACTCGTTGACCGGCCCGATTTTTGTCAACAATGCCGAGCCGGGCGATGTGCTCGAGATCCGCATCCTGCGAATCGAGCCGAAACCATTCGGAACGAACTTCAATTTGCCCGGCAAGGAATTTCCAACGATTGGTGCGCTCGCTTCGGAAATGCCTGAGGGATTCATACGCTTTTTCACGCTGGACCTCGAGAAGCGCACGTTCGAGTTCAAGCCCGGCATCACGCTCGACTTGCAACCGTTCCCAGGCACGTTCGCAGTCGGCATCGATCCCAACGATCCCTCGCCGCGCAAAGGTGGAGTCAAGGACGATCCGATGGCGCCAGTGTCGACGCTGCGGCCCTGGAAGAATGGCTCGAACATGGACATCAACGAGATGCAGGAAGGAACGACGATCTTCATTCCTGTCTTCCTGAAAGGCGGACTCATCTGGACCGGCGATTCGCACTGCCGGCAAGGCAACGGCGAAGTCAATCTCACCGCGCTCGAATGTGCGTACAAGGAGATCCGCATCCAGCCGATCGTTCGCAAGGACATGAAGATCGAGTGGCCGTTCATCGAGACGCGCACACATTGGATCGCGGTGGGCGTGCACGAGGATCTGAACGTCGCGATGGTCAATGCAACGCGCGAGGCGGTGAAGTGGCTTGCGAATCAGAAAATGGTGCCGCTGACGCAATACGAGGCATATTCGCTGGTGTCGATGGCAGGCGACTGTCGCGTGTCGCAGGTCGTCGACGTTCGCAAGGGCGTGCACTGCATGATTCCGAAGTCGATGTTCACTGGGCAGAAGCGCGCGTAGTGCAGAGGGCTCTCACCCTGGCGCTTGCGTTGTCGCTGACGCTGGCGCCGGGAGCGGTTCTGTCGCAACCCAAGCTTCGTGTCGTTGCGACGTCGGCCGATCTCAAGTCGATCGCCGAGGCCATCGGCGGCGCGCGCGTGGAAGTGGAGAGCCTCGCGTCGCCCGAGCACGACCCGCACGTCATCGACTTGAAGCCGGCGCAGCTCGCTCGCGCGCGCTCGGCCGTTCTTTTGATTCGCGTCGGCCTCGACCACGAGCCGTGGCTTGCGAAGCTTCGCTTGCCGCCAAGCGTGACCATAGTCGATATGTCATCGCGTGTCCGCTTGATACAGACCCAGACGCCGCGCCTGCGGGTGGAGAGACGAGCGCACGTCCACGCGTTCGGCAACACGCACTATTGGCTCGATCCGGTCAACGCTATCGAGATCGCTGCCGCGACTCGCGACGCACTGGCGAAGTTGAGCCCGAACGATCAGCAACTGTTCGATGCGAACTACAGCGCGTTCGGCGCGCTGCTGAAATCGAAAGTCGAAAGCTGGATGAGCGCGCTCGCGCCATACCGCGGCACGAAGATCGTCGTCGTCCACGATAGCTGGTCGTATTTCGCCGAGCGATTCGGGCTTTCCATTGTCGCGGCCGCCGAACCGACTCCGGGCGTCCCTCCATCACCCGCCGAGCTTGCTGCGCTCTTGCAGCGCATGCGCGAGGGTGACGTTCGAATTATCGTCGCCGATCCGCATTCGAATCCTTCGCTCGTTCGCCATATTGCAACGCAAAGCGGCGCGCTGGTCGTAACGCTGGCGCCCTCCGGCGACGACTATGTCCGCTTGATCGACGCGAACGTAACGAAGCTTGTCGGCGCGATGAAGGGTATCCCGCGATGATCGAGGTGCTGCTATGGCCGTTCGTCGCGGGGATCGTGCTGACGCTGATCCACGTGTGGTTCGGCCTCCATGTGCTGGCGCGCGGTGTGGTATTCGTCGACCTGTCGCTCGCACAGATGGCGGCGCTGGGCCTCACGGCCGCGATTCTCGTGGGTCACGGCGTGCAAAGCGACGCGGCGTATTGGTATGCCCTCGCGTTCGCACTCGGCGGCGCGCTGCTCTTCGCGCTGGTGCGCCGCTTCGAGCGCGCGATCCCGCAAGAGGCCGTCATCGGCATCGTCTATGCAGTCTCGGCGTCGCTCGCGGTATTGGCACTCGATCGTGCGCCGCAAGGCGCCGAGCACATCAAGCAACTTCTGATCGGCTCGATCCTCACCGTGACGCCGCAGGAGGTCGGCGCCGTCGCGCTTCTGTACGCGTTAATCGGCTCCGTTCATTGGTGGTTGCGTGCAGCACTCATCGAAACCTCGTTCGCCGGTGCGAACGCAGTCGCCGGACGCGCGCTATGGTGGGATACCATTTTTTATGGCTCGTTTGCACTGGTCGTAACGTCGTCGGTTCGCATTGCAGGCGTTCTTCTCGTTTTCGCGTACCTGATCGTTCCGGCCGCGCTGGCGGGACTGTTCAATATCGACCTTCGTGGCCGGCTGCTCGTCGGATGGATGCTGGGTATCGCGCTCACCGGGGCGGGGCTTTACGCGTCGTGGCATTGGGATCTTCCGACCGGTCCTGCGATCGTTACTGTTTTTGGTGGCGCCACGGCGTTGGTCGGCGCTGCTTTTGCTGCACGCAAGATTGCGCTGCGCTCGTTCGCTATCGCGATACTCGTTGCAATGACGGTGGCAGGACTCGCACTCATCGCGTTGCCACGCATGGATCAACCCTGGTTCGACGCGCTGGAAAGTATCGCGCCGCGGGTGCAGACGACGTTTCTCACCGACTCCGAACGAGCGACTCGCAACGAAGCACTCCAATCGATCGCTCGGGCCGAGAACGAGCTTGCGACCTTGCGTTCGCTCGAACAGGACGTGCGCTGGGGAACGAAGGAGATGACGCAGGAAAAGGCCGAGCGCTTGCGTCAATATATCGCGGGGCGGAGCGAGATCAGCGCGGGCGAGAAGCTCGTGTTGCGAGACATGGGTCGCAAGGCACGCGAGCGGCAGCGACTCGTACTTGGAATACCACTGATTGGTGTCGGGGCCGGGGGGTTGTACTGGATCTGCCGCAAACGCACGTCGCCATGAGACTCGCTCCGGTGCGACAATCGCTCATCGAAAGGTGAACGGGCACCCGTGAAACGCAGGACGCTTCGCTTCGGCAAAGGCTTCAACGTCGTGTTCGGCACCAAGCGCTCGCAAGCCGCGCAAATGGTGCTCGAGCCCGGCAAGTCGGAAGGCGATCCAACGAACCGCCATGCCGGCGCGGATCAGTGGCTGTTCGTGGTCAGTGGAAACGGAGTCGCGAGCATCAATGGGCGTCGCTATCCGCTGCGTCCGATGACGCTGTTGCTGGTCGAGCACGGCGATCGCCACGAGATCAGGAACACCGGCCGGCAACTTCTTAAGACGTTGAACATCTACGTGCCACCGGCGTACACCGCGGACGGGGACGAACTGCCCGCCGGCATGCCGGGTGAGCGCAAGTGAATGCAAGGATGCGATACTTGGCCTCGCTCGAAGCGCGCGCTGCGCGGCCGCTTTGCATGTCGATTGCGCGCGAGCGCTTGCAAGGAGGAATCGAATGAAGGGATTCGTCGACGACATCGAGGACCTGACCGAGGAGAACACGGATTTTCGGCGTGTCCTCTACACCGGCAAGCATCTGCAACTGGTCCTGATGGCGCTTGATGTTGGAGAAGAGATCGGCGAAGAGGTGCACGAGGATCGCGATCAGTTCTTTCGCATTGAAAGCGGAGAGGGGACCGTCGTCATCGACGGCAAACGCCACACGGTCGAAGACGACGACGCGATCATCGTTCCCGCCGGCGCGCGCCACAATGTCATCAACACCGGCGAGGAGCCGCTCAAGTTCTACACGCTTTACGGCCCACCCGAGCACCGCGATGGCGTCGTTCACAGGACCAGGGCCGATGCGTCGGAGGAGCACTTCGACGGGAAGACGACCGAGTAGCTCGGACAACCGCGATGCAGGCGAAACACAACGAGTGGCTGATCGACGAGTCGATTCGCGGAACGTTTCCCGCGAGCGATCCAGTTGGTGCGAGTCAGCCGGGAAGCCTTCCCAACAGGCGCTATGCGGCTCAGGATCGTTCGCTGCAAGCGCAGCGAGGCGGTGAAGGATTCGGACTGATCGTTGTCGCAGCATGCATCGCGTTGTGTGCGGGCGTGCTGCTAGGTCGCCGGCGGTGAATCGGTAGCGAAAACGATTCCTCGATGGCTGCCTACGCCAGCTTGACGCCGGCGGGACGCAGTGCCGTCTTCAGTTGACGATCTCCGCAAGCGATCGGCAATCGCAAGTCGATTGCAAGTGCGAGATAAGTGGCATCGTAAGCGCTCAATCCGAATCGTCTAGCCAATGCTCGTAGCTGGGGCACGGAAAGATCAGGCTCATGAAGGATGGGATCCAGGCGACTCAGCACGTCAGCAGCCACATCGGAGCCGTTCTCGGTCAGGATGCCACGGCGTTCGAGGACAACTAAGACGTTCGCAACCTCGGCCACGAAAATAGATGGAACGTGATAGGAGTCGCGCTTGGCGCGAAGTCGGATGCGTCGCGTATAAGGTGTTGCCTGACTTGAGACTACCCATGCGATCGCAACGGAGGCGTCGAGCACAAATGCCACTACATGCGGCCTTCTGCCAGAAGGTCGGCGATTTTGAAACGACGCTTCACGGCCAGCGATTTGCGAACCGCCTCGATTTCATCGAGAACGGCGGAACGATCCCACGCCCGTTCTTTCGCGGGAACGATCTTCGCAACCACCTTGCCGCGCTTGGTTACCACCGTGGTGCGGCCGGATTGCGCTCGCTCGATCAACTCCGAAAAGCGCGCCTTGGCGTCATATACACTCAGCTTATCCATCGCATGATCTGACTAGTCAGATGCGCCCAAT
>DATLOI010000008.1:0-44345 GCA_035536295.1 Casimicrobiaceae bacterium | reverse complement strand
GCGGTTCGATTCGGCGAGCGTCTCGTAATGCGAGTGCCTCGCCACTTGCAGATAGAGGAAGCGGGCAGTCAGGCCTCCGAACGCCACAAGCACCAGAAGCCCCGCGATCGCAAGGCGACGCCGATACAGGAACACTTCGCGTTCGGCGTTGCGGACTTCGCCGCGGTCGAAGCCTGCTATCCGGTCGTAACCGCGGCGACTGCGGGTGAATAGGAAGCGGCGCGACATAGCGTCAAATGTGCGCCATCACGCCCGACAAATCAAAGCGTCGACGACGAGCGGACGGGTCGCTGCGGCATTTGCAAGAGGATCGACACCAGCGGCCATAGTGCAGCACCCGTAAGCGAAGGCGTGAAGAACATCCATCCTGGCAGCGGCGCGCCGCCGAAGACGCGAATGAGCAAGATGAGTGCCGAGCACAGCGCCAGAAGCACCGCGACCTGGGCGGCCTGCTGCCAAAGCGGAAAACGCAGCACGCGGCGGCGCAGATACTCGGCCGCGTACGCGAGGAATGCATAACCCAGCGCGTGCTGACCAAACAATGTTGCATCGCCGACATCCATCGCCAGTCCCATCAGCCACGCGATGCCGACGCCCACATAGCGCGGCCCGTGAATGCACCAGTAGAGGAGAACGACCGCCAGAAAGTCGGGTCGCAGCGCGAGCACGGTGCCGGACAGCGGAAACAAATTGAACAGCAAGGCAATGACGAGCGTCAGCGCCACGAAACCGGGACTGACCGGCCGCAACACCTCGTTGGGATCGGCGACCGACCACGTGGGAATGCGAATCGCCATCATCATCCCCCGCCGCTGCGGCGCAACCGCGCCTTACCACCCTTTTTCGCCGCTTCAGTCGCGACGGCCTCGTCGGGACGCGGCGGCAACTCGGCCGACTGCGCCAAGACGAGAAGTTGATCACTGCGATTCACACCCGCGACGGGCGCCAATGTGATGCGCGCGAATATCTGGCCCGTTTCACGCTCGAGCGTCGCCACGCGCGCGACGGCAAGACCGGTCGGATACGTGCCGTCGAGACCCGACGTCACCAACATGTCGCCGACTCGCACATCGGCGGACGGCGGCATGAAGCGCAATTCGGGCGCACGTCCCGCGCCGTTGCCCGCCATCACCGCACGCACACCATTGCGCTCGAGCTTGACCGGGATGACATGATCCTTGTCGGTGACGAGCGTCACTTCGCCCATGAACGGATACAGGCGAGTGACCTGCCCAATCACGCCATCCGCGTCGACGACCGCGGAACCCGCAATCAGCCCCGCTTCACGTCCCTTGTCGATGAACAGCTTCTGTGCGAAGGGGTCGCGCCCCGTGTAGAGCACGCGGACTGCGGTCGCGTCGCCTCGAAACTCGCTTTTCATCTGCAGCAGCGCCTTCAACCGCACGTTTTCCTGCTGCCGCGATTCCAGCGCCTGCGCAGCGCTGCCCTGCTCGGCAAGCCTGCGCTTCAGCGATTCGTTCTCTTCGGCGAGCGCTTTTTTCGAGACGAAGTAGTCGGCGACGCCCGCGAACGCCTCGCCTGGCAACTGCGCCGCTCGCTGCAATGGGTAGAGAACGACCGCGACGGCTTGGCGCATCTGCTCGAGATAGCGATACCGCGTGTCGAGAAACAACAGCGCGATCGAGCAAAGGGTCACCACGACGAGGCGCGTCGCCGGCGACGGGCCACGATGGAAGAAGGCGGGCGGGTCGACGGGGAGGTAGGACATTGCTGCGCGGGTCGAGGGTCGGGGATCGAGGATCGAGGGAGCGCCTCGGTTATTTACTCGTGATCTCGTTCCCCCGCATTCAGTACAGCGATCGCGTTAGCGCGATGCCCCTCGCTCCTCGATCCTAACCCCGCTTTTCTCAGTCCGAGGTGAAGATCGTCGACAGCTTCTCCATGTTCTCCAGCGCCTTGCCGCATCCTCGCACGACGCAGGTCAGAGGATCGTCCGCGACGATGACCGGCAGCCCGGTTTCTTCCATCAGGAGCCGATCGATGTCGCGCAACAGCGCGCCGCCACCGGTCAACACCATGCCGCGCTCGGCAATGTCAGCGCCGAGCTCCGGCGGCGTGCGCTCGAGCGCGCTCTTGACCGCCGACACGATGCTGTTCAGCGGATCGGTCAGCGCTTCTAAGATCTCGTTCGACGACACCGTGAAGCTGCGCGGAATGCCTTCGGCGAGGTTGCGCCCCTTGACTTCCATTTCCTTGACTTCGGAGCCAGGGAACGCGCTGCCGATCGTGTTCTTGATCTGCTCGGCGGTTGTCTCGCCAATCAGCATCCCGTAATTGCGGCGGATATAGTTGACAATCGCCTCGTCGAACTTGTCGCCGCCGACGCGGACGCTGCCCGAATACACCATGCCGCCGAGCGAGATGACGCCGACCTCGGTCGTGCCGCCGCCGACGTCGACGACCATCGAACCCGTTGCATCGGAAATCGGCAAGTCGGCACCGATCGCTGCCGCCATCGGCTCCTCGATCAAAAAGACCTTCGACGCGCCTGCGCCGAGCGCCGATTCGCGAATCGCACGGCGCTCGACCTGCGTCGAGCCGCAGGGCACGCAAATGATGATGCGCGGGCTCGGGGAGAACAGCCGCGAGTCGAGCACCTTCTTGATGAACTGCTTCAGCATCTGCTCGGTGACGGTGAAGTCGGCGATCACGCCGTCTTTCATCGGCCGGATTGCAGTAATGTTGCCGGGCGTGCGACCCAGCATCTGCTTCGCCGCGAGGCCGACTTCCTGGATCACCTTCTTGCCGTTGGGCCCGCCTTCCTGGCGAATCGCTACGACCGAGGGCTCGTTTAGAACGATGCCCTTGCCCCTTACGTAGATGAGCGTGTTCGCGGTGCCAAGGTCGATCGCGAGGTCGCTGGAGAAATATCCCTTGAAAGACTCGAACATCTTGGAAATGCGCCCTCGTCGTGCAAGGCTCGCATTTGCGCCACTCGAATCTGAGCGATCAAGCCTTGAATGGGGCGCTATGATACTCTAGACACTCGCGCTTACGCACTGAATTTGCGCGAAAAAGTGCCTCGCGCTCACCTCTTGCGACGCGCTTTTTGACCGCGCCCGACAAGCGGCAAAGATTCGCCGCCCGCCCGACTCGATAGCCGTCATGCCGCTCTCGCCCGACGAGGTCCGCCGTCTCGCCGATCTTGCCCGCATCGGCCTATCCGAGGTCGAGCTGCAATCGGTGCGCGCAAATCTCGACTCGATCTTCGGTCTGATCGACGCGCTGCAGGCGATACCGACACAAGGCATCGAGCCATTGGCGCATGCGCATGACATGAAGGCGCCTTTGCGCGACGACGTCGTCACCGCCAGCGATCGTCACTCGCTTTATCAGAGCGTCGCGCCGGCGGTCGAGGATGGGTTGTATCTCGTGCCGAAAGTGATCGAATGACGCTGGATACGATCGCTGCGCAGCTTTCCGCCTTGAAGACGCGCGAAGTGTCGTCGGTCGAGCTCACGCAATACGCGCTCGATCGCATCGGGTCAACGGATGATCTCAATGCGTTCATCACCGTCGATGCCGATGGTGCGCTTGCGCAGGCGCGCAATGCCGACGCGGCGCGCGCCGCCGGTCGCGCGTCGTCGCTGACCGGAATCCCGATCGCGCACAAGGACGTGTTGATGACGGCGGGACTTCGCACGACTTGCGCATCGCGAATGCTCGCCGATTTCGTCGCGCCCTACGACGCGCACCTCGTCGAAGGTCTGAAGCGCGAAGGCTCGGTGCTCGTCGGCAAGACGAACATGGACGAGTTCGCGATGGGCTCGTCATGCGAAAACAGCTATTTCGGGCCCGTGCGAAATCCGTGGAACCAAAAGCTCGTGCCGGGCGGCAGCTCGGGCGGATCGGCCGTGGCGGTCGCAGCGGGGTTGATTGCGGGCGCGACAGGCACCGACACCGGTGGCTCGATTCGCCAGCCCGCCTCGTTCACCGGTGTAACAGGGTTGAAGCCGACGTATGGCTTGTGCTCACGCTATGGCCTGGTTGCGTTCGCATCGAGCCTCGACACACCCGGCGTGTTCGCGCATACGGCCCACGACTGTGCGCTGTTGTTGGATGCGATCGCCGGCCACGATGCGCGAGATGCGACCTCGATCGATCGACCGCGTGAAGACTATGTGCGCGCGGCAATCGAGCCGATCAATTCGCAGCGACCGCTCGCCGGCATTCGCGTCGGCGTTCCTGCTGAATACGTCGGTCATGGGGTCGACGGTGATGTCGCCAGCGCGGTCGCGGACGCGCTCGACACGTTGCGAAACCTCGGCGCGACGCTGATCGACATCGCGCTGCCTGCCGTCGGTCATTCGGTTCCTGCGTATTACGTGATCGCGCCTGCCGAAGCCTCGTCGAACCTGTCGCGCTTCGACGGCGTGCGCTATGGCCATCGCGCTGCCGAATATCGCGATCTCACCGACATGTACAGGCGCACGCGCGCCGAAGGCTTCGGGGCCGAAGTGAAGCGTCGAATCCTGGTCGGAACTTACGTGTTGTCGCATGGCTATTACGATGCGTATTACCTGCAAGCGCAAAAAGTTCGCCGATTGATCGCCGATGATTTTCAGCGGGCGTTTCGCGACGTGGATCTGATCGCGGGACCGGTGGCGCCCACAGCGGCGTTCCCCATCGGTGAGGCAAGCGACGATCCGGTGAAGCTGTATCTCGGCGACATCTTCACCGTCGCCGCGAACCTCACCGGCGTGCCCGCGATGTCGATTCCAGCCGGTTTCACACGAGACGGCCGGCCGATCGGTCTGCAGTTGCAGGCGAATCACTTTCGCGAAGCGCAACTGCTGGCGGCCGCGCATCGCTTCCAGCAGGCGACCGACTGGCACACGCGCCGGCCGCCGTCGAACGAAAGCAACCGATGAGCGATTGGGAAATCGTCGTCGGGCTGGAAACGCACGCACAGCTTTCGACTGCTTCGAAAATCTTTTCCGGCGCCGCCACTGCGTTCGGTGCCGCGCCCAATTCGCAAGCGTCGGCCGTCGACATCGCGCTACCCGGGACGCTGCCGGTGCCCAATCGCGGCGCAATCGAGCGCGCGATTCGCTTCGGCCTTGCGGTCGGCGGAACGATCGCGCCGCTCAGCGTGTTCGCACGCAAGAATTATTTTTATCCCGATCTTCCGAAGGGCTATCAGATCTCGCAATACGAGCAGCCCGTCGTCGCGGGCGGATCGGTGTCGATCGTGTCACCGACGCGCGGGGAGATCCACATACGGTTGACTCGCGCGCATCTCGAAGAGGACGCGGGCAAGAGCTTGCACGAGGATTTTCACGGCATGAGCGGGATCGATCTCAATCGCGCCGGCACGCCGCTTTTGGAGATCGTCTCTGAACCCGACATGCGAAGCGCCACAGAAGCAGTTGCGTATGCGAAAACGTTGCATGGCCTCGTGCGCTGGATCGGCATTTGCGACGGCAACATGCAGGAAGGAAGCTTTCGCTGCGACGCCAACGTCTCGGTGCGGCGCGAAGGCGCGCCGCTCGGCACGCGCTGCGAAATCAAGAATCTCAACAGCTTCCGCTTTCTCGAGCGCGCGATCGAATACGAGGTGCGTCGTCAGATCGAGCTCATCGAGGACGGTGGCAAAGTCGTGCAGGAAACCCGCCTCTACGACCCCGATCGCGACCAGACACGCTCGATGCGAAGCAAGGAGGACGCGCACGACTATCGCTACTTCCCCGATCCCGATCTGCCTCCCCTTGCTGTCGACGCCGCGTGGATCGAACGCGTCAAGGCGTCAATGCCGGAATTGCCGGCAGCGATGCGCGACCGCTTCGTCTCGCAGTACGCATTGACGGCTCGCGACGCAACGATGCTCACGCAATCACGCGCGATGGCCGCTTACTTCGAGGATGCAACCCTTGCATTCGGCGGCGAGGCGAAGACCGTCGCGAACTGGATGTCGGGCGAGGTCGCGGCGGCGCTCAATCGCGCGGATGTCGACATCGCCGATGCGCCGGTCTCCGCACACGCGCTGGCGGCGTTGCTGAAACGCGTCGCTGACGGCACGATCAGTCACAAGAGTGCGAAAAATGTCTTCGACGCGATGTGGTCAGGCGAAGGGGACACCGATACGCTTATCGAGCGCCGCGGGTTGCGCCAAATTTCCGACGCGAGCGCGATCAACGAGATCGTCGATCGGGTAATCGCGGACAACGCTGCCATCGTCGCCGACTACCGCGCGGGCAAGGCGAAAGCCTTCAACTCGCTCATCGGCAAGGCGATGGCGGCGAGCAAAGGCAAGGCCGACCCGGCAATGGTTACGCAAACGCTGACGCAGCGGCTTGCCACGAAGGACTGATCGTCGTGCATGTCATGAACGCCCCAGCCTCGCAAGCGTGTTTCAACGGTTCACCGGTTCAAGGAATTCGCGCACTTTCGCAAGCAACGCGCGCGGGCTGAACGGCTTGGTGACATAGGCATCGCAGCCTGCTTCCGCCGCCTTCTGCTCATCGCCGGCCAGCGCGTACGACGTCACCGCGATAACAGGAGTCTTCGCGAGCGGCGCGATCGCCTTGATTCGCCGTGTCGCTTCGTGTCCATCGACACCAGGCAGTTGAATGTCCATCAGAATCAGGTCAGGAATTTCACGCTGCGCAATCGCAACCGCATCGGCGCCGTTGTGCGCTTCGAGCACCGCATAGCCGGCGGCTGACAATAGATCGATCAGGATCTGCCGGTTGTCCTCGTTGTCGTCGACGATCAGCACGCGCTGGGTCATGACGGAGTCGCTTCGCTGGTCGGAAGCAGCGTCGACCCGGCTTCCGCTGTCCTTTCGCGCGGCAGCGTAAAGCCGAACGTCGATCCGTGCCCCGGCTCGCTTTGCACGAGTCGAAGATCACCGCCGTGCATCTCGACGATTCGCTTCGCAATCGCGAGGCCCAGCCCGGTGCCACCTTTGCTGCGCGTGGTCGAGCTGTCGGCTTGTTGAAACTCCTTGAAGATCTGATCGCGAAATTCGAGCGGCACGCCGGGGCCGGTGTCGCGGACCGTGATCAGGAAACTCTGCGCATCGATTTTCGCCGCGATCTCCACTTCACCCGAGTCGGTGAACTTGACCGCGT
Organism: Casimicrobiaceae bacterium; assembly: GCA_035536295.1. Taxonomy (GTDB): domain Bacteria; phylum Pseudomonadota; class Gammaproteobacteria; order Burkholderiales; family Casimicrobiaceae; genus VBCG01. Next base: position 37,251 of record DATLOI010000008.1, on the reverse strand, counting down.
TGCCCACGAGGTTCATCAACACTTGCGTGATCCGACGCTCGTCCCCGATGACGGGTGGCAGGTCCGGCGCAACCTGCGCGTGAAGGTTCAAGCTCTTTTCGCGCGCAAGCCCTTCGAGCGCATTGACGACCGTGTTGATCGTGTCATTCAAGCGGAAGCTCGCAACATCGAGCTTGAGCTGCCCCGCTTCGATCTTCGACAGGTCGAGGACCTCGTTGATGAGCCCGAGCAAAAGGCGGCCGCTACGCTCGACGCGCGACAGCGTTCCGCGCACCTTCTCGTTGATCTCGCCGTAGGTCGAATCGAGGATCAGCTCGGTATAGCCGATGATCGCGTTGAGCGGCGTGCGCAGCTCGTGGCTCATGTTGGCGAGGAAGCGCGACTTGGCAAGATTCGCGGCTTCCATCGACTGCCTCGCTTCCTCGGCGCTTTGGATTGCCGCTTCGAGCGCTTCGTTCTGCTCGATGATCTGCATCGTCTGTTCCTCGACCTGCCTTCGCATTTGATTGAGCGCGCGCGCCTGACGATAAGTCTGGATCGCAAGCAGGAGCTGAAACAGAAACGCCAGCGTCAGCGAAAGTACGATCGCGATCGTCGGCGTTTGCGCCATTGTCTGCCAGTCGGCCGTGAACGATCCCGCGAGATATACCGCGCCCAGCACCGCGAGCCCCGCAAAGAACAGGGGGAAGCCGCCCACACTTGCGACCGCCGTGAGAATGCTGGTAGTCAGCACGATCGTCGGGACCAAAAGATAGCCGACCAGCATTCCGGAGGCACCGAAAAACGCGCAGTCGACCAGCAGGCACAGATGCTCGGTGCGTTTCGGGTCGCGGCTGTAACGCCCGAACAAGTATGCCAAGTGCGGCCAGGCCAACGCGTAAGCGGCGAGCGCGCCCCACAGCCATAGCGGCGTCGGCAAATCGATTCGCAGCGACGCGATGAATCCGGCACCCAGCGGACAGCTGATCACGCGTACGACGCGGTCGAGGCGAACGATCGGATGCACGCGGTCTTCATGGCCCCCGCCGTGGCCCAGGACCATCGCGGCAAATCGCTTCCGGTTGTTCGATGCGCGTTTGTCGTTCATTCCGTGATCACCGAGTAGGTGCTTTAGACTACCTCAATTCGGCAGCGAATCCGTTTGCAAAGGTGCTGACATTGATGGGTGTCCCGGAGAATGCCAGTGCAGCCATCCTGGTCGTCGATGACAACGAGGACAATCGCGAGATCCTCACGGCGCGCCTCGCACAACTCGGTTACACGAACATCAGCACAGCGACGGGCGGACAGGAGGCGCTCGACAAGATTGCGCGCTCATCGTTCGACCTGGTGCTGCTCGACGTGATGATGCCAGTGATTGGCGGGGTTGCCGTGCTCGAAACGCTGCGCGAACGCAAGAAGCTGCATCAGCTCCCCGTGCTGATGGTATCGGCCGCCGCGGAACATGACACCGTTGTTCGCGCCATCGAGCTCGGCGCCGAGGACTACCTGCAGAAGCCGGTGAACGTCACGATGTTGCGCGCGCGTGTCTCTGCGACGCTCGAAAAGAAGCGACTGCGTGACGAAGCGCGCGAACGCATGATCGAGTTGAGCCACGAGCTCGCCGCGGCGCGCGAGCTGCAACGCGGCATGGTGCCGTTCGATCATGACCGTGCGGACAGCCCCGTGACGCTGCATTTCCTGCTCGAGCCGGCGCGCGAGCTGGGTGGCGACCTTTGTGACTTCCTATTCACCGACGGCGACACGCTGTGGGTCGGTCTTGGCGATGTTTCGGGCAAAGGAGTTGCGGCAGCGCTGTTCATGGCGCGCACCTGGAGCGTGTTGCGCTCGATCGCGGGTCGCGCGCCGCGTGCGTCGATCGAGGAAACCCATCCTGGTCGCGTGCTGATGGCCACCAATCGCGAGCTGTGCAAAGCGAACGAGAAATCGATGTTCTGCTCGGTGTTTCTCGCGCGTTTGCATCTGTCGACGGGCCTTCTCGAATACGCGAGCGCCGGACATCTTCCTCCGTATCTCTTGCGAGCGGACGGTTCGGTGGAAGCGGTTGCAGTGCCGCCGGCGTTGCCGGTCGGCGCGATGCAGGAAACGGTTTACGAGGCGCGCACGATCACGCTCGTACCCGGTGACGGGCTGTTCGCCTATTCCGACGGCGTGACCGAAGCGACTAATTCGACGGGCGAGCAGTATGGGGATAGCCGCCTCGCAGACGACCTTCGATCGGTGGTACATGCGCGCGGCCGTGAAGTGCTCGAGAGCGTCCATGCACGCGTTCGCGAGCATTGCGCGGGAGCCGCGCAGTTCGATGATCTGACCGCGCTGATACTCCGCTACCTCACCCGCTGAGTCTCATCACCCCGCTGTGGCTCGCGTCGCCGACGTCGATTTGCGCTCGTCCTGCGCCGACAACAACCGGTCGAGATACGGCATCTGCTCTTCCGCAGCGCGCTCGCCCTCTTCGATGATGTAAGGAATCTTCTCGGTGTCGAACAGCCGGATGCGTTGCGTAAAACGCGGAATGATCGAGATGATCTCGGCGTGGTGTGCGAGCCCGTGAAAGGCGAATTGCGATTTCAGCAGGTTGTTGGAAAGAATCGCGCTCACCTGAAACGCAAAGCGACCGACACTCGACACTTTTTCCTGGTAGGGGCTCTCGAATCCCATTGCGACGATCACACCGGCGCCTTCGCGCATCGCCACGCCGATCGGCAGCGGATCGGTCATGTAGCCGTCGAGATAGAGCTTGCCGTCGATCAGGTGTGGACTGAAAAGAAACGGCACGGCAATGCTCGCGCGGATTGCGTCGATCGCGCGACCGCGCGAGAACACCGCCTGCTCGCCCGTGGTGAAGTCGGTGGCCGTCAGGTGCAGTGGGATCTTCATGTCCTCGATGCGAGCATCGCCGAACGCCGTGTGCAACCGCTGCATGATGAGCCGGTCGTTGCGTAACCCAAAGCGCGATGTAAAGCCGAAAAGCTTCGGGAACATTGCGCGTAGCACCGCCATCCGATCGTGTTGTTCTGCGATCGAGCTCGTCCACAGTACGCGCGTCATCTCCGCAGCTTCCGCGGTCGTACGGCCCGACGCGATCAGCGTCGCATACAGACAGCCGGCGCTGCATCCGACCAGCATTTCGATGCCGATACCGGCGCGCTCGAGCGCATTGATGAGCCCGAGTGCCGCCGCGCACTTCACGCTTCCCGACCCGATGACGACCGCCACGCTGCGCGGTTTGTGCGTCGCTGATTTCATCGACTTGATTGAGAAGCCCGCTCGTCATAGCTGCCGACGGCGCTCGCCACATCGGGATAATGCTTCATGATGCCGGTGAATCCCGAGAGTTCGAGCACGCGCAGCACTTGAGCCTGGATCGCGGCGAGACGCAAGTCTCCGCCGTTCTGGCGTGCGAGCTTCACCGCGCTTAATAAAGAGCGCAACCCGGCGCTACTCGTATAGTCGAGCGCGGCGCAATCGGCGACCAGATAGACCGATCCTTCGGCAACGCGATCGGAAAACGTGCGCATCAGCTCGTCCGCGGTCAATCCATCGACGCTTCCTCGAATGCCGACGACGGTAATGCCGCCGGATCTTGTCGTCTCTATTTCCATCGCTCTAATTCCTAGGCATCGTCATAGTCGATTGCTTGTGCTTGACGAGCGTCAGCACATTACCCTCGAGTGTCCCGGGAACATAACGGATCTCGTCGATCAGCTGCTTGACGAGATGCCAGCCGAGGCCGCCGGGCTTGCGGTGTTCGGCGTCGCTTGTCAGATCCGGCGTCGGCGCATCGTCGGGGTCGAACGGCGGCGCGCGATCGACAATGACGAGCGTGACGCGATCGCTGGCATCGATCGCCGTAACCTCGATCGGACCCTCGCGACGATTCTTGTAGCCGTATTCGATCAAATTAATGCAGACCTCCTCGACCGCCAGCCGCAGAGCGTACCGCGTACCTTCGTCCGCGTCGATTTTCGCGCACACGTCATCGATGAATTCGAGAAAGCGGGGCAGGTTGTCCCACGTGCCTGCGTGAACGACTGCGCAGCGTCCGTTTGCGTCCTGCACAGCTCGCTCCGACGACATGGCAGCCCTCCCGGCGTCGCGCGAGCGAGCTTAGGTGATCGGCGCGACGTTCGCAAGCGCATCAAAGCCGCGCGTCGTGCTGCGGGGTTACTGCATCAGCGGCTTGAACCTCGGCCGGTGCGGCCGCGCGCCTTCCTCGCCCAGCCTTTCGCGCTTGTCCTCCTCGTACTCGCGGTAATTGCCTTCGAAGAACGTCCATTTCGAATCGTCTTCGGCGGCGAGAATGTGCGTCGCGATACGGTCGAGAAACCAGCGATCGTGCGAGATCACGAGCACGCTGCCCGCGAATTCCAGGAGCGCTTCCTCGAGCGCGCGCAACGTTTCGACGTCGAGGTCGTTCGAAGGCTCGTCGAGCAGAAGCACGTTGCCGCCTTTAAGAAGCGTGGCGGCAAGATGCAAGCGCCCGCGCTCGCCACCCGATAGCGAGCCCACGAGCTTCTGCTGATCGGGTCCCTTGAAGTTGAAGCGACCGAGATAAGCACGCGAGGGCATCTCGAACTTGCCGACTGTCAGAATGTCCTGGCCGTTGCTGATCGCTTCCCAGGCAGTCTTGTTGTTCGGAAGCGATTCGCGCGTCTGATCGACAACGGCGATTTGCGCAGTGTGTCCAATCTTGATCGTTCCCGAATCGGGCTTCTCCTTGCCTGTGATCAAACGAAACAGCGTCGTCTTGCCCGCTCCGTTCGGGCCGATGATGCCGACGATCGCGCCCGGCGGAACGCGAAACGAAAGCTCGTCGATCAGAAGCCTGTCGCCGAAGCCTTTGCTCACGTTCTCGAACTCGATCACTTCGTTGCCGAGTCGCTCGGCAACCGGAATGAAGATCTCGGAGGTCTCGTTGCGCTTCTGGTGCTCGTAGCTCGACAGCTCCTCGAAGCGCGTGATGCGCGCCTTGCTCTTCGCCTGACGACCTTTCGGGTTCTTGCGCACCCATTCGAGCTCCTGCTTCATCGCCTTGATGCGCGCCACCTCCTGCTTCGATTCGATCTCGAGGCGCTGCTCTTTCTGCTCGAGCCAGTTCGAGTAGTTGCCCTTCCACGGGATGCCCTGACCGCGATCGAGCTCGAGGATCCACTCGGCCGCGTTGTCGAGGAAGTAGCGATCGTGCGTCACCGCGACGACGGTGCCGGGGAACTTTGCGAGGAATTGCTCGAGCCAGTCGACGCTTTCGGCATCGAGATGGTTGGTGGGCTCGTCGAGCAACAGCATGTCGGGCCGCGACAGCAGCAATCGGCACAGCGCAACACGCCGCTTTTCACCGCCGGAGAGCTTCGCGACACTGGCATCCCACGGTGGGAGCCGCAGCGCATCGGCGGCAATCTCCATCTGCACGTTCGAGTCAGCGCCCGACGAGGCGATGATCGCTTCGAGCCGCGCCTGTTCAGCGGCCAATGCATCGAAGTCCGCGCCGTCTTCCGCATACGCGGCGTACACCTCGTCGAGGCGCCTCTGTGCGTCGAGCACCTCGCTCATCCCTTCCTCGACGGACTCGCGCACGCTCTTCGCAGGATCGAGCTCGGGTTCCTGCTTCAAGAAGCCGATTTTCAATCCGGGCAGCGGGGTCGCTTCGCCCTCGATCTCGCGATCCTCTCCCGACATGATGCGAAGAAGGCTCGACTTGCCCGCGCCGTTGAGACCGAGCACGCCGATCTTCGCGCCGGGAAAGAACGACAGCGAGATGTCCTTCAATATCTGTCGCTTGGGCGGCACGATCTTGCCCACGCGGTTCATCGTGAAAACGTATTGCGCCATGATGCGACTTGCCGATTCGAAAGGAGCGGAATTGTCGCAGATGGGGGCTGCCTGCCCATCCGCAACGGCGCGGCCGGGCGCGGGACGTCCTTTTTGTCGTGGCTTGTCGCGATGCGCGATCAAGCGGCGGCAGCATGGCCGCCGCGGCATCGCGCTGGTATTACTTGCGGATCGTGGTTACCGCTGGCACCGCGCCAGGATGCTGCGCCGCGCGATTCGCAGTCGCAGCGGCCTGCGCCGCCGCATTCGCATCAGCCAGCGCCTTGAGCTCCCGCCAGCGCATACGATCGGCGTCATAGCGCGCGACTACCGCCTGCCGCTCGCGCTTTTTCAAGTCGAGGAGCGCCGAGGTTTTCTCGAGCTCGCTTTCGGTGACTTCTATTTCGCGCTCAAGCGCCGCGGGCATCTGCCTGCCGTTGAGCGCCATGCGGCGCTGCTCGACCTCTTGCCTCCGCTGCACGAGCTGCAGCGTATACGCGCTCGCAGACTCGATTTGCGCATCGATCGTGCCGAGGGCGCGGCTTCGCGCGAGATCAAGTTCATTCTCGGTCGTATAAGACGAGATCAACGCGCGATCGCGGCGCGCAATTTCTTCATTGACTTTGGCAAGGAGGCGCCGTTGCTCGTCCTCGGCCTCGCGCGCGCGCACCTGCTCGGGTGTCGGGGCCGGATCTATCTTCTTCACCGGCCGCGCCTGCTTGTCGAGCATCGTGCCGCCCTTGTTCGCGATCTCGGCGGGGAGCTTGTCGGTGTAGTGCACCACACCTTTGTCGTCGACCCATTTATAGGTTGCAGCCCTGGCCGGCAGCGCGATCGACAAGGCGACGAGAAGCGCCGCAGCGCACGTGACGCGCGCGGCAAATGGCAACACGCAGGCGACAGCCGGCGACGCATGTAGCGGACTCGAGGCGCGGAGGGGTTGTCTCACGTCGGAAGTCTTTTCTCGTCGACCTTGCCACGACGCAACGTTCGCGCCCGCTAGATGATCGGTGTCAACATGCACCGTACTGGGCGCGGTACGCCTCGACGGGCTCGACGTATTGCGCGAGGTCGGGGCGAGCGACAACGAATTCCATGACATCGTCCAGCGTGGCGATGGCGACGACCGGTACGCCAAACACATTTTCCAGCTCCTGCACGGCCGAGGCTTCCCCGGTACCCTTTTCCTTGCGATCCAACGCGATGAGGACGGCGGCGGCCCGCGCGCCGTGGCGCCCGATCAGCTCGATCGACTCGCGCTTCGCTCCGCCGTCGGTGATCACGTCGTCGACGATAACGACGTTGCCGGCCAGCGGCGCGCCGACGAGCGTACCACCTTCGCCGTGATCCTTCGCTTCCTTGCGGTTGTAGCTGAACGGCAGATTGTGACCTTTTTGGGCAAGCGCGATCGCGGTCGCCGCGGCGAGCGTGATGCCCTTGTACGCGGGGCCGAACAAGTGATCGACTGCGATCCCCGACTTCAGAAGCGCATCGGCGTAGAACTCGCCGAGGCGGTGCAAGGCTTCGCCGTTGTCGAACAGTCCTGCATTGAAAAAGTAAGGGCTGCGGCGACCCGCCTTGGTGACGAATTCGCCGAATCGAAGCACCCTATTTGCCATCGCGAATTCCAGAAATCGTTGTCGGGAGGTGCTCATCGAGGCCCTTGCGCAGCGTGCGTCGGGGAGTATAGCGAGGGCGTTACACTCGCCGCCCGAAAGGAAGTGCGTGCGAATCATCACGCTGAACGTCAACGGAATTCGCGCGGCGACCGCGAAGGGCCTCGCGAGCTGGCTCACGCGCGGTCACGCGTGGGATATCGTCTGCCTGCAGGAGATCAAGGCAACCAACGACGATGTTCCGCAATCGATGCGCGCGCCGCGCCGCGCGAATGCGTTCTATCTTCCCGCCGATCGCAAGGGCTACGCCGGCGTTGCTTTGCTTGCGAGGCAAGCTCCTCGCATCGTTCACGGCTTCGGCTGCGACGAGTTCGATTGTGAAGGACGTTATCTCGAAGCGGACTTCGGCGAGCTTTGCGTGATCAGCCTCTACATGCCATCGGGATCGGCAGGGCCGCATCGACAGGCGTCGAAGTTCCGCTTTCTCGAGGTGTTCCTGCCGCATCTTGTGCAACTTCGCAAGCGCGAAGGAAAGGAAATCATACTGTGCGGTGACTGGAACATCGCACACCAGCCGATCGATTTGAAGAACTGGCGCGCGAACCAGAAGAATTCGGGCTTTCTTCCCGAAGAGCGTGAATGGCTTTCGCGAGTCCTGGACGAGCTGGGATTCGTCGATGTGTTTCGCCGTCTCGACACTCGTGAAGGCCAATACACGTGGTGGAGCAATCGCGGCCAGGCATACGCGAAAAACGTAGGCTGGCGCATCGACTATCAAATTGCAACGCCCGGCATCGCTGCACGCGCAAAAAGCGCGACGATCTACAAGACGCGGCGCTTCTCCGATCACGCACCGCTTTTGATCGACTACGACTACATGTTGTAGCGAGAGGGCGGGCTGTCGGAATGATCCGACGAGTATTTGCGGGCGCAGACGGTGAACGCGGCGCAACGAAGGCGCGACGATGCTTCAATCAGCGATCGGAGCATTCATGCAACAAAAAACAGCACACGTGCAACCGCTCATGGGGCCAACCGCTGCGCACGAGCGCCTGAACGCGCTCATCGGCGCCTGGCACACCGAAGGCCGACAGAGCGACGGTCCGATCGGACGCGAAGCGAAGGTTACCGCCGTCGATACGTACGAGTGGCTGACCGGGCACATGTTCGTCGTGCATCGTTTCGAGGGAATGGTCGGCGAGTCGCCGGCGGCCTGCATCGAGATCATCGGCTACGATGCAGCCAGCGATCGCTATCCCGTGCATACGTTCTACAACACCGGGATCACGCGAACCTGGACGTTGCGTGACGATTACGGTAACTGGAAGCTCGAAGGCGACTGGGAAATCGAAGGCCGCGTCGCACAAGTCCGTTGCACGATCAATCTCGCCGACAATGATGGAACGATGCGCAGCCGCTGGGAATGCTGTCGCGATGACGGCGATTGGATTGCTTTCTGGGAGCTCGAGGCGACCAAGGTACGCTGAATGGGCGGCCGAAAGTGCAAACCTACTTTCGGCCGAATCAGTCACCCGAAATCGTGGCGAGGAAGCGCGGCGCCCCTTGGGGACGCCGCAGGCCGCGTCGCCGCGCGACCGAGTGCGCCGACTGTATGGAGCGTCGATTCAGTGAGTCATGTCAGAGGCACTTGACCACACGATTTTCGACAGAACTGCGGAAACAACGCGCGTGGTAGCTTGACGCCCGTTGATCCGCCTCACCGACCTCACTCTTTCACGCGGTGCGAATCGCCTGCTCGAGCGGGCCTCGCTGACTGTGCACGCCGGTCATCGCATCGGTCTTGTCGGTGCGAACGGCGCCGGCAAGTCGAGCCTGTTCGCATTGTTGCGTGGCGAACTGCATCAGGACGAAGGTGAAGTCGAGATTCCCGCGCGCTGGCGCATCGCCCACGTTGCGCAGGAAACCGAGGCGACTGCGATCCCGGCGATCGAGCACGTGATCGATGGGGACGGCGAGTTGCGTGGAGTCGAACGCGCGCTCACGTCGAATGCGATCGAAGGAGAGGCGCTCGCCGAGCTTCATCATCGTTTCGAAGCGATCGGTGGTTACAGCTCGCGCGCACGTGCAGCGGCGTTGCTCGCCGGACTTGGCGTCGTGGAAAGTCGCCAACGCGATCCCGTCGCGAGTTTTTCGGGTGGTTGGCGGATGCGGCTCAATCTCGCGCAAGCGTTGATGGCGCGATCCGATCTCTTGCTGCTCGATGAGCCGACCAATCACCTCGACCTCGATGCAGTGTTATGGCTCGAGGATTGGCTGGTGCGTTATGCGGGCACGTTATTGCTGATCACGCACGATCGCGACTTTCTCGACGGCGTCGCGCAAGGCATCGTGCACATCGATTCGCGCAAGCTCAAAGCGTACAGCGGCAATTACTCGGCGTTCGAGCGTGACCGCGCGGCGCAGCTCGCACTTCAGCAATCAGCGTACGAAAAGCAGCAGCGCCAGATCGCGCACTTGCAATCGTTCGTCGACCGATTTCGCGCCAAGGCAACCAAGGCGCGGCAAGCGCAAAGCCGCCTGCGCACACTGGAGAAAATGGAGCGTATCGCCGCAGCGCACGTCGACAGTCCGTTCGAATTCGCATTTGCGCCAGCCGGACTGTCGGCGCGTCAAATCGTTCGTCTCGAAAACGCGACGCTCCGCTACGGCGATTCGCCGGCTATCTTTGAAGATCTCGATGCCAGCCTTCTTGCTGGTGATCGCATTGCGCTGCTCGGCCGGAACGGCGCCGGCAAGTCGACGCTGGTCAAGGCCCTGGCCGGCGAACTGCCGCTTGCGGGAGGCGCGCGGCACACCGCGCAGAATCTTCGCATCGGTTACTTCGCGCAGCACCAGCTCGAGCAACTCGACGCCGATGCAACGCCGCTTTTGCATTTGCAGCGCATCGATTCCAACGCGCGCGAGCAAGCGCTGCGTGATTTTCTCGGCGGCTTCGACTTCCGCGGCGCGATGGTGACGCAGGAAGTGCGATCGATGTCGGGTGGCGAGAAAGCACGACTTGTCCTGGCGATGATCGTGCGCGCGCGGCCGCAGCTTCTGATCCTCGACGAGCCAACCAATCACCTGGACATCGAAATGCGGGAGGCGCTCGCCGAAGCGTTGCAGGAGTTCGACGGCACGCTGATCGTCGTTGCCCACGACCGGCACCTGATCGCTGCCACGACCGACACGCTTTTGCTCGTCGACAGCGGGCGCGTGGAAGCGTTCGATGGGGATCTCGACGACTATCGCGACCGCGTGCTGCGCGACGCGCGCGTGGTTGACGAATCATCGAATGCACCCGTCGTTGACAGCGCGAAGGCACAACGTCGTGCGCAAGCGGAGGCGCGTGCCGAGAAATACGCAAAGCGCAAACCGCTTGCGGATCGCCTCGCAGCAATCGAGCGCGAGATGGCGACGCTGCAGTCGGCGAAAGCGATTGCCGACGCATGGCTCGCCGACGAAGCGGCTTATTTAGACGAGCATCGCGAGCGCCTGCAGGCGACGTTACTCGAGCAGAGTGACGTCAGCTGGCGCCTTGCGAAACTCGAAAGCGAGTGGCTCGATGTTGCGGAGAGTTTGCAGCAGCTCGACTGACGACGTGTTTTGACTCGGCGATGCGTAACGCGTTACGCTTGCCGCGTGACGCGCAAACGTCTCGCGAACGATCCCACCGCGGCCGAGCGGATGCGGCGCTATCGCGCCGCCAAGCGCGCCGCCGGGCTGCGCCTGGTGCGCCGCTGGATCGACGCCGAGCCCGACGCAACCACGGTCTACTCGGACCACAGCCGCCTCGAAGCGCGCAGCCTCGCGATGCACGGCATCATCGCGCAACGGCTTCGCGCAAACCCGCAGCTGATCGCCAAAGCCTCGGAGAATCTGCGGCGCTGGGCGAGCCACGCTGGGGAGCATCCGCCTGCCTATCTGGCCGAGTGGCAAACCCTGCTCGAACAGCCGTTGCCTGTAGTGCTCGCCTTCATCACCTCGACCTCAGCCACCGCGATCCGGCTCAGGCAGTCGACGCCTTTTGCCGGCATCCTGACTCCACTCGAAAGAAAGCGCCTCTATGAAGCGTTCCGAGCTTGAGCACGTGTTGCGTGCTGCCGGTGCGATTGCCGAAGACGATCAGATCGTCGTGATCGGCAGTCAGGCAATTTTGGGGGAGTTTCCCGATGCGCCTGCCGCGGTGCTGGTGTCAATGGAGGCGGACATTTATCCGCTCAATCGGCCGGACCGCGCGGACTTGGTCGACGGCTCAATCGGCGAAGGATCATTCTTTCACGAGACGTTCGGCTACTACGCGCAAGGTGTCGGGCCCGACACTGCGACGCTTCCGGACGGCTGGCAAGCGCGGCTGACCAGCGTCAAGAACAAGAACACAGGGGGCGTCGAGGGCCTGTGCCTTGAAGTTCACGACCTGGCGTTGTCGAAGTATGTTGCAGGGCGCGACAAGGATTTCAGTTTTACGCGCGCGCTGGCGCGCCATGGGCTTATTCGGCAGAACACTTTGCTCGCCCGCTTGAAGAAGTTGCCTGTCGACGCAGCGCGCCGCAAGTTGATAGCGGCGCGCATCGCGCGTGACTTCAAACGATGAAGGAGCGTTTGGTCGTCGCGTCGCCTGCTCGAGTAGGATGCGTTAGCTGGCGGCTTGCAAAGCCCGGAAGCGCAGGGCTCGACGTTGCCGAGGCGCTGCAACAGCTCGACTGACAACGTCTCCGACGATGAAAATCGCAGGGCTTGCGATCGCTTCGCTGTCGATTGCTTGTACGAAGCCGCGCAACGTCGAGTAAACGACGCGCTCGTCGCGATGGCTCGCGCGCTCGACGATCGCGATGGGTGTTGTCTCGGCAAGTCCTGCAGCGCGCAATCCCATTGCGATCTCGGTGGCACGTGAAACACCCATGTAAATGACGAGTGTCATCCTGGAAGCAACCAAGGCGGTCCAGTCGATCGGCGCGTCGGCCGAGTGACCCGTCACAAACGCAACACCTTGTGCACATGCCCGATGCGTCAGCGCAACGCCGGCGGAGGCAGCCGCAGCGACGCCTGAAGTGACGCCGCTCACTATCTCGCATGGCAGACCCGCCGCCCGCGCACGCTCCTGCTCCTCGCCACCGCGCCCGAACACGAACGGATCGCCGCCTTTCAAGCGCACGACGATGCGACCCGCGCGTGCTTCCCGCACGATCAACCGATCGATATACGACTGCGGTGTCGACTTGCAGCCGCCACGCTTGCCGACGTCGATCACGCGCGCGCCGTCGCGCACATGAACGAGCACGCGACGATCGACAAGGTCGTCGACCAGAACGACATCAGCGGTGTTCAACGCGCGCACTGCACGCAAAGTCAGAAGGTCCGGGTCACCGGGCCCCGCGCCTAGCAGGACGAGCTTGCCGTTCATGCCACGCTTCGCTCGCGCGCAAGCGACACGATTCGCGCGAGTTCGGGTCGACACGACCCGCACTCGGTCCCACAGCGTAACGAGACGCCGAGCGCACGCAATGGATCGGATGTCTTCAAGGCCTCGGGAAGCGCTTGTGCGATCGACCGCTCGTTGACCCCGTGGCATTGGCACACGATCGCACCGCGTGGCGTTGTCGCGAGCGGCGCTTGCGAACCTCCGCGCAGCAACGCGAGGCCGAAGCCATCGACGTTTGCGCCATCGAGCGCGAGATCGCGCAGCCACCGCTCACTTGCTGCGTCGCCGATCAGCTTCGCGGCGACAATTCGACCGTCCTCGACGACGACGACGCGAGCACGACGTGCATCTTCGTAGCGAAAGCCCGACGGGCCGACTCCGAATGCCGCATCGATGGTCTTAAGACGCGCTGCATCGGGCCACGCGTCGCACGCAACGCGAAGCAGCACGAGCGGCCGCTCGCCGCCGTAAAGCGCGACGATCGCATGCCCGACGCCATTGGCTGCGCGTCGCGCCCGTTCGCGAAGCGCGAGGGCGTCATCTAAAGCCGTGCGCCACCAAACACCTTCGAATGCGAACGCGGCGCGCGTGATTCGAATCGCGGCATGCTTCAACTCCGGCTGCTTCGAATCGGGATCGTGCGCACGAATCGTGAGCTCGTTCACGCCACCTTCACCGGTGACGCCTGCCAGCGAGTTGCGCCCCCAGTGCATCGGAATGTACGCGTGACCGCGCGGTTGCGCCGACGACGCTTCAACGGGAACAGCGACCGCTCCGCGTCTCGATTCGACCAGCGCCCATTCATGCTCAGCCAAACCTGCGGCGGCAATGTCGTGCGGATGCATTGCCAGACGCGGTTCCGGCGCGTGACCCGCAAGCGATGATGCGCGCTCGGTGCGACTCATACCGTGCCACTGGTCGCGCAAGCGCCCGGTCGACAAACGCAGCGGAAAGCGCGCATCGACTCGATCGGCAACCGCAACGTGAGGCGTCGCGACGAAGTTCGCGCGCCCGTCGGTTGTCGGAAAGCGACCGTCCTCGTACAGGCGCACGCGCCCTTCGCGCGCCCCATGCTGAAACGGCCATTGTTGTGGACCTTCGCTGTCGAGCAGCGCGTACGAAAGACCGCCGATGTCGAGATCGCGTCCTTCGGTCAAACGGCGATGCTCGTCGAACACGCCCTCGACGCTCGCGTAATCGAACGCAGGCGACTCGCGCGCCAGCTTCTGCTGCAAGCGCCGCGCGAAGTCGGCCGCGATCTCCCAATCGGCACGTGCCTCGCCGGGCGGCGCCACCGCCTTTCGTACGTGACTGATGCGTCGTTCGGAGTTGGTGACCGTGCCTTCCTTCTCGCCCCACGTCGACGCGGGAAGAAGCAAGTCGGCATAGGCGACCGTCTCCGACGTGACGAAAGCGTCCTGCACGACGACGAACGGCGTGCGCTCCAGCGCGCGGCGCACGAGCCTCAAATCCGGCATCGATTGCGCGGGATTCGTGCACGCGATCCATAGCGCGTCGATCGCACCGTCGGCTGCCGCCTCGAACAGTTCGACCGCGGTCAGCCCCGGCTTCTCAGACAACGCCGGTGATCCCCAGATCGTCGCGACCTCTTCGCGATGCGTCGCATTGCCGATCTCGCGATGACCAGGCAAGAGAGTCGCCATTCCGCCGGTCTCGCGCCCACCCATCGCATTTGGTTGTCCGGTGAGACTGAACGGGCCCGCGCCTGCGCGCCCGATCTGACCCGTCGCAAGATGCAAATTGATCAGCGCCGCGTTTTTCGCCGTTCCCGCAATCGATTGATTGAGCCCCTGACACCACAGCGATAAGGTCGGGCTGGACTGCGCGAACCACCGCGCCGCCGTGACGATCGCGTCCGCAGTCACACCACAGATTTCCGCCGCGGCCTTCGGTGTGAACTCGCTCACGACCGCCTTGGATTCGGCGAATCCGTTCGTGCGCGATGACACGAACGAGGTGTCTATCAGATCTTCCCAAATGATCACATGCAGCATCGCGTTGAACAACGCAACGTCGCTGCCCGGCCGAATCGCGAGATGCAGGTCGGCCGCATCGGCAGTCACCGTGCGGCGCGGATCGACGACGATCATGCGAAGCGTCGGATCGCGCACTTTCGCTTCATTGATGCGCCGGAACAGCACGGGATGCGTCCAGGCGGCGTTCGAGCCCGCGATGAAAAGACACTTGGCGTGATCGATGTCTTCGTAGCTGCAAGGCGGCGCATCGGCGCCGAGCGTCTTTTTGTATCCCGTCACCGCGCTCGACATGCAAAGCCGCGAATTCGTGTCGACGTTGTTGGTGCCGATCAGCCCCTTCGCGAGCTTGTTGAATACGGCGTAATCCTCGGTGAGGAGTTGCCCGGACAAGTAGAACGCGACTGCATCGGAACCGCGACGGCCAATCGCGTCGGCGAAGCGGTCGACCGCGTAGTCGAGCGCAGCGTCCCAGCTCACCCGGCCGCGTTGCCGCGCGCGCTCGCGACGAAGCTCGGGAAACAAGGCGCGGCCAGTCTCGCCAACGGTCGCCGCAAGCGAAGCGCCCTTGCTGCATAGAAGTCCGCGATTGGCGGGATGCGTTTCGTCGCCGCGCACGCTGACGATCCGCTCATCGACAACTTCGACGCGAACGCCGCAGCCCACGCCGCAATACGGGCACGTCGTGCGAACGCTCTTCATTGCGATGTCAAATGCTGCACGCCGCGACGGTCGACGAATCCGATCGCGCAAGCTCGTCGCGTGGAAGGTAGATGTCACCCTCGCGAACTTCGACAGTGAAAGCTCGCGCGGACCCCTCGTCGGGCGCGACCGCCGTACCTGTGCTCAGCTCGATCGTCCATCCGTGCAGCGGACAGACCACGCGCTCCCCGGTGACAAGGCCTTGCGACAAAGGCCCGCCGCGATGCGGACAGCGATCGATCAGCGCGAACACGCGATCGCTAGCCGTGCGAAAGAGCGCAATCGGCGGCCCGTTCATACGCACGACGGCGCGCGCGCCAAGACGCGGAATATCGTCGATCGAACAAACGCGAACCCAATTCATCACGCAATCGTCAACGGCGCGTACTGCTTCAAGTCGATGCCGGCTGCTTCGGGCGCATGCCAGGGATCCGGCTCCTCGGCGAGCGCGAAGCGCAATTGATCCAACAATGCTTTGCGTCCCGCGGCATCCCCGACGATCCGGCGCTTCACATGATCGAGCCCGACCCGTGCGACGTAATGCACGGTGCGCTCGAGGTAGAAGCCTTCCTGACGATAAAGCTCGAGAAACGCGCCGGCGTATTCGAGCACTTCGTCGGACGTCTTCACCTTGACCAGAAACTGCGCGACTTCGGTCTTGATGCCCCCATTACCCGCGACGTAGATTTCCCAGCCCGAGTCGACCGCGATCACGCCGACGTCCTTGATTCCCGACTCGGCGCAATTGCGCGGGCATCCCGACACCGCGAGCTTCACCTTGTGCGGCGCGTACATACGCCACAGCGCGCGCTCGAGTGCTTGACCCATCGCGGACGAATCCTGCACGCCAAAGCGGCACCATTCGGAGCCGACGCAGGTTTTCACGGTACGCAGCGCCTTTGCATACGCATGCCCTGACGGCATACCGAGGTCTTTCCACACCGCGGGCAGGTCCTGCTTTTTCACACCGAGAAGATCGATGCGCTGGCCGCCGGTGACTTTGACCGTGCGAATCGCGTACTTGTCGACGACGTCGGCAATGCGGCGCAGTTCCGATGCGTTCGTCGCGCCACCCCACATGCGCGGAATCACCGAGAAGGTGCCGTCCTTCTGGATGTTCGCGTGCACGCGCTCGTTGACAAGGCGCGACTGTGGATCGTCGCTCGCCTCGCGCGGCCAGGTCGAGATCAGGTAATAGTTGATCGCCGGACGGCACGTTGCGCAACCGTCGGGAACGCGCCAGTTGCAAAAGTCGTGGACCTCGTGAATCGACAAAAGCTTGTGCAAGCGGATCGCTTCGCGCACTTCGGCATGCGTGAGATCGGTGCAGCCACACAAATGCTTCCTCTTCGGCGCTTCCGCATAGCCTTCGCCGACCGTGCAGGCGAGAAGCTGCTCGACCAGGCCCGTGCAAGACCCGCACGACGAAGATGCCTTCGTGTGCTTGCGAACATCCTCGAGCGTGAACAGGCCCTTGCCCTTGATCGCCTTGACGATCGCGCCTTTGCACACGCCGTTGCAACCGCACACTTCGGCGTCGTCGGTCATTGCTTGCGCGTGACTTTGCCCCTCGTGTCCCGTATCGCCGAGGTTTGCTTCGCCAAACATCAACTGATCGCGAATTGACGCAACGTTGCGGCCGTCGCGCAACAGCTTGAAGTACCAGCTTCCGTCGACGGTGTCGCCGTAAAGGCAGGCGCCCACGATGCGATCGTCTTTCAGCACGAGCCGCTTGTAGACGCCACCCACCGGATCGGCGAGGGTTATCGTCTCGGTCGACTCGTCACCGACGAAGTTTCCCGCTGAGAAAAGATCGATGCCGGTCACCTTGAGCTTGGTCGCCGTCACCGATCCGGAATAGCGCCCGATACCCAAGTTCGCGAGATGATTCGCGGCGACTTTCGCCATATCGAACAATGGTGCGACGAGCCCGTAGCACGAACCGCGATGCGCAACGCACTCGCCGACGGCATAAATGCGCGGATCGAACGTTTGCATCGTGTCGTTCACGACGATTCCCCGCTCGCAATGAAGTCCCGCGGCTCTTGCGAGTGCCACGTTCGGACGAATGCCGACCGCCATGCACACGAGGTCGGCGGGAATCGACTCGCCATTGTCGAAACGCACGGCCGCGACGCGCCCCGACTCACCGGCCACGAGCGCGGCGGTTTGCCGTTCGAGGTGAAAGCGGATGCCGCGCGCCTCGAGCGCACGTTGCAACAAGTCCGCCGCCGACCGATCGAGTTGTCGCTCCATGAGCCACGCAGCGAGATGCACGACTTCGACATCCATGCCACGACGCTTCATTCCATTCGCCGCTTCGAGGCCGAGCAAGCCGCCGCCGATGACGATTGCGCGTCCACCCCGCGATGCGGCGTCGATCATCGCCTGCGTGTCGGCGATGTCGCGATACGTCACGACGCCCGGCAAGTCCTTGTTTGGTATCGGCAGCACGATCGGATCAGACCCTGTTGCAATCAACAGGCGATCGTAGCTCGCGCTAGTACCGTCATCGGCAAGCACCTGGCGACGGGCGCGATCGATCTTCGCAATGCGCTTACCGGAATGCAACGTCACGCCGTGTTCGCGATACCAATCGAGCCCATTCAGCACGATCTCGTCAAAGGATTGCTCTCCCGCGAGCACCCGTGACAATAGAATCCGGTTGTAATTGGGATGCGGCTCCGCGCCGAACACCGTGACGTCGTAGTGATCCGGCGCGATTGCGATCAGCTCCTCGAGCGTGCGCATTCCCGCCATGCCGTTGCCCACGACGACGAGCCGCGACTTGGCGATTTCGTCACGCGGCATGCTTCGCCTGCCTGCGATACAAGAATTCGAGCACCGCGCCGCGCAGCTTGTGATATCGCGCATCCTGAGCGAGTGCTACGCGATCGCGCGGACGCGGCAAATCGACGTCGAGCACATCGCCGATTCGCGCCGAAGGGCCGTTGGTCAGCATGACGATGCGATCGGCAAGAAGCACCGCTTCGTCGACATCGTGCGTGACCATCAGCGTCGTCGTTCTGGTTTCGCCGACGATTCGCATCAGCTCGTCCTGCAAACGCGCGCGCGTCAACGCGTCGAGCGCACCGAACGGCTCATCGAGCAACAAGACCTTCGGCTCCATGGCGAGCGCGCGCGCGATGCCGACGCGCTGCTTCATCCCGCCCGAAATCTCCGCCGGATACTTGTGCTCGGCGTGCGCGAGATGCACGAGCGCTAGCGCTGCCGATACGCGCGCTTTCATCTGCGGACGTGATTCGCGCGCGCCGAACACACGCTCGACGGCGAGATACACGTTCTGATGGCAGGTGAGCCACGGCAGCAGCGAATGGTTCTGAAACACAACGCCGCGGTCGGGACCGGGACCCGCGATCTCGCGCCCCGCACAAATCAAAACGCCTTCGCTCGGCTTCAGCAAGCCCGCGACGAGATTCAACAGCGTCGACTTTCCGCAACCCGAGTGACCGATGAGAGCGACGAACTCACCTTTCGCGATCGTCAGATCGATGTCGGTGAGCGCAACATAAGGACCTCGTCGCGTGTCGAACGTCATTTCTACCTGCTCGATCGTGACGAACGCGCTCGTTTTCGCATCAGAGGCCATGCGTCACCTTGCGCGCGATGACGAGAATTGCTTGCTCGAGCAGTAGCCCGACGATACCGACGACAAGGATCGCGATGATGATGTGCTCGACGACCAGGTTGTTCCACTCGTCCCACACCCAGAAGCCGATGCCCACCCCTCCTGTCAGCATCTCCGCCGCAACGATCACCAGCCAAGCAACGCCAATCGACAGTCGAATTCCGGTGAGAACGTGCGGCAACGCGGCGGGCAGCAGGATGCGCGTCACGATGCGCCACTCGGAAAGGTTCAGCACGCGCGCGACGTTCAAATAATCAGCCGGCACCGCGCGTACGCCAGCCGCAGTGTTGATGATCATCGGCCAGATCGCCGAAATGAAGATCACCCAGATCGCGGCCGGATTCGCTGCTTTGAAGACTAGAAGTCCGATCGGCAGCCACGCGAGCGGTGACACCGGACGCAGCAGGCTGATGATCGGCGCCGTCATGCGCGAAAGAAACAGAAAGCGGCCGATGAGAAAGCCCATCGGAATGCCAACCAGTGCCGCGAGTCCGAACCCGATGCCAACGCGCTGCAGCGACGAGAGAATGTTCCAGCCGATTCCCTGATCGTTCGGGCCGTTACGATAAAACGGCTTGCCGAACAGCTCGATCGCAGAGCGCAGCGTCTTGCCAGGCCCCGGCAGACGCGCATCGGGCGCGCCAGCAAGCGCAGCCCAGATCGCCACGAACAATGCGAGCCCGATGATCGGCGGCAACACGACCAGCGCAATCGCTCGCAATCGCTCGCGACGGAGCTTCGCTGCCAACGCAATGCGGGCTGCACGTTCGGCAACTGCAACGCTTGCCATCGCGTTCGCTTCCGACACGCGTTGCGCGATCGGCAGCGGCGTTACGGGTGCCAGGCGCGCCGGCGCCTCGATCGACAGCGCGCTGGAAACGGATGCGCTCACCCTCGGCCTCAAGCGACGCGGATTTTGAAGCCGCCCGCGTACTGCGCTGGCGACTGCCCGTCCCACACCACGCCGTCGATCAGCTTCGCGCTTCGCATCGGCGATTTCGGCATCGCCACTTTCGCCGCCGCGGCCGCCTGCGAATACACGTCGACACGATTCACTTTTTTCGCGACGGCGAGGTAGTCGGGCTCCTCTTTCAACAACCCCCAGCGCTTATGTTGTGTCAGGAACCACATGCCATCCGACAGATACGGATAAGCGACCGCGCCTTCGGCGAAGAACTTCATCGCATTGGCGTCTTTCCACTTCCTTCCGACGCCGTTGTCGTATTCGCCAAGCATCCGAGCCGTGATCACATCCGCCGACGTGTTGACGTAGGCCTTGTCGGCGATCACCTTCGCGGTTTCTTCGCGATTCGCCGCAGATGCATCGATCCAGCGCGCTGCGTCGAGAATGGCTGCGGTCATCGCTCGTGCGGTGTTCGGATACTTCGCGACCCAATCAAAGGTCGTGCCGAGCACTTTCTCGGGATGGCCGGTCCAGATGTCTTGCGTCGTGACCGCGGTGAAGCCGATCTTGTCGGCGATTGCGCGCGCGCCCCAGGGCTCGCCGACGCAATAGCCGTCCATGTTGCCGACGCGCATGTTCGCGACCATTTGCGGCGGCGGCACGGTGATTGTTTTCACGTCCGCCATCGGATTGATGCCGTGCGCCGCGAGCCAGTAATACAGCCACATCGCGTGTGTCCCGGTCGGAAACGTTTGCGCAAACGTGTATTCGCGCTTTTCTTTCGCCACGAGCGTCGCGAGCGAGGCGCCGTCGACGGCTCCTTTGTCCCTCAATTGGTTGCTGAGGGTGATCGCCTGACCATTCTGGTTGAGGGTCATCAGCACCGACATGTCTTTCTTCGGCCCGCTCACGCCAAGCTGCACGCCATAGATCAGGCCGTAAAGAACATGCGCGGCGTCGAGCTCACCGTTGACGAGCTTGTCGCGCACCGCCGCCCACGACGCTTCTTTCGTGGGCACGATCTTGATGCCGAATTTCTGATCGAAACCCTTCACCGACGCCATCACCACCGATGCGCAATCGGTGAGCGGAATGAAACCCACCTTGACCTCGGGTTTCTCGGGCGCGTCCGAGCCTGCAGCCCATGCCGCGGTCCTGATGCCCGCACCGAGCGACGCCATCAATGCCGCGCCCGACGCCGTTCGCATGAACGTGCGCCTTGTCGTGTCGACTTTCGGTTTGCGCTCGTCATTCATCGCTTCGGAACTCCCAATGAAAAAGCGCCGATCGACACGAATCACCGGAGGAAGTGGTGACACGTGCCGATCGGCGCCGTTGCCGATGCTTCGCGTGCAAGCGACAAAGTCGCGACACGCGTTACGGATCGTCGTTGACCCGCATTTCTTGTTTAGCAATCGCGATGCCACCGCCGCGCAATGAACGGAAGTTGTTGATGCGAAACGATCTTGCGTTCGCGATCTGGACTTAAGGCGCGTCGGTTGCTTTTGCCGCGCACCACGCGCGTGCGCAATGCGTAATCCGACGCACGCTTCTGGCGCCGGTAAACGCTCAGCCGAGAAGCTCGGCCGCGTCGATTATTCGCTGCGCAACCTCACCCAGCGACGCCTGCCGATCCATCGCGAGCCTACGCAGCGTGCGATAGGCATCGTCTTCGGACAACTCGCGAGACTCCATCAACAAGCCTTTCGCGCGCTCGATAAGCTTGCGTGCGATGAGCTGCTCGCGCGCCTCGTCGAGCTCGGCGCGAAGCGCCTGGTCGGCTTCGAAGCGCGCCTTCGCCACGTCGAGGATAGGACGCACGCGATGCGGCTGCAGTCCTTCGACGATGTACGTCGTGACTCCGGCATCGAGTGCGGCGCGAATCGAACCGATGTCACCATCGTCGGTGAACATCACGATCGGCCGCGGATCGTCGCGCGTTACGACGAAAAGCTGCTCCAACACATCGCGCGTCGGCGACTCGGTGTCGATGATGATCACGTCGGGGGCGCTCGCCCGCACTTCGTCGAGTAGGGCGCTCGCGTCGCCGACCTCGGCAACGATCGTGTGGCCGGCGCCGGTGAGCCCCTGGCGCAGAAGCGTCAAGTCCCGGTCCGTGTCGTCGACGAGCAGGATCCTCATGGGCAGCATCGCTACAATGAACTTTGCTGCGACGCAAAACACGGGCCACCGTGTGCGCGTGAGTTATCAATAACTTACGGCAGGGGAACCGATGCTGCGCTGCACCAATGCGGGGCGCCGCGACGGCTACCCGATCGATCGACCCGGCCGATAGAAAAGATACGCCGCAAAGCCGAGCGCGTCGCGTCCCCACTTGAGATACGCATCGCGCCAGTGGTAGGCGCGAGCGAGCATCGCCGACACATCGGGATCATCGTCGTGCTCGCGCGCATAGCGCTCGATCGAGCGGCATAATTTCCATTCGTACTCGTCGCATTCATCGAGCGTCGCAGTGATCGCGTGCATTGGAATCAACCCGGCCTCGGCGCCGGCCTGCACGTTGCCCGCGTGATCATGAACGTCCTTGTCGCGGCCTCCGAGCATGGCAACCAGTTCGGAATGCGGCTTGCCCCTCCAGTAATTGAGTCCTACGACTACATAACCACCGGAACGCGTCCATTCGCGCAAGCGCTGGCAAATGCCGCCCATTCCGCCCGGAATTCCACCAGAGTCGAGCATGACCGAAAGATGAAATGTCTCGGGATCGGCGCGGTAATCGCGGATGTCGGTGTCGTCCAAATGCAAGCGCCCCAATGCACCGGTCCACTGCGCGCGCTCGCGCGCTGCATCGAGCATGTGCGATGAATGGTCGATCGCGATGACCATCGATCCGAAGCGCTCGATGATGCGAAGGGCCAACTCGGCGCGACCGCAACCGAGGTCCAGAACGCGCGAGCCTTCGTCGAGCGGCAGCAGGTCCAACAGCCGCTCGTACTTTGCAGACGACAATGGGTTGCAGTGGTCGTGATCCTGGTGCGCGATCGCGACGTATTTGTGAAGGTTCAGCGCAGGCGGCTGAGTGCGCATTGGGACGACCATGGCGATCCCGATGCAAGCATAGTGCCTAAGGAGGCTCTGACCAAGTTACGCGGGCGCGACGGAGGTTTTCCGGGGATGATGCCGCGACGGCAGGCGCGGCCAATAGTTCATCCTATTGGCCGTCGCCTAACAACAAAGTCAGCGCCCCGGAAAACCCCGTCCCTTGGGGTTGGCACGATAATCTGGCGCTGGTGTCGCCCAGTGTCTCGAACGTGGGAAGGCCATGTCCTTCGCCCTGGTCTAACCATCATCCAGATTTCGTGCCAACGCGCTCCACGTAACTTGGTCAGAGCCTCCTTGAGCGTATTCAGTCCTGCAACGCGACCGTCCGTGTTGAGCGAGTGCCGCTCTCCGCCAGCATGCGGCGCACCCACGGCAACAGCAAGTAGGCCGGGATAGCCAGGAAGAACGTGAGCAAAAACCAGTTGCCGTAGCCCATTGCCGAGGCTCCGAGGCCGCCCACCCAGCCGGCCACCGAGCGCGACAGCGCGAACACCGACGAAAGCAAGGCGTATTCGGTAGCCGCGCGCTCCTTTTGCACGATCGCCATCAGGAACGCGAGAAACGCCGCGGTGCCAAGGCCGCCGGTGAACGATTCGGTTGCGCTAGCCGCGTACAGCATGGCCTGGTGGGTAAAAGGCAGGGCGCCGGGCACCGGCGGAATTGGCAATACGCCGGCGGCGATCCAATAGCCGAGATTCGACACCGCCTGCGCGAGCCCGAGAATCCACAGCGCGCGAAAGATTCCGATGCGATCGGTGATCCAGCCGCCGACGATGCCGCCGGCGATCGACAAGCCAAGCCCGATGTTCACCGAGACGAGTCCGATCTGCGCGGCTGAAAATCCCGCGTCGACCCAGAACGGCTTGACCATGAATCCCATCGCCGCGTCGGGAAGCTTGAAGATCAGGATGAACGCGAGCACGGGCACGATCGCGGGCCTTCGCAGCAGCTCCATCAATGCGCCGAACATCGGACCGCGCGTCAATTCCTGCTCGACAGTGCGCGCATCCTTGCTGGCGTTGCGTCGTGCACCGGCCAGCGCAACGAGGCCGACGATGACGGTCACGCCCGCAGCGGCATACCACCAGAACATCGGAACGCGCGCCGACCATTTCGTCGTGCCGTTGATGAGCCACACGACGCCGAGCAGAAATGCAGCAAGCACACCGAGCGCAAATGGCGAGCGTGCAAGTGCAGCAAGCTCGGCGCGAATGTCGCCTTTCTGTGCCGCAAGCTCGCGCTCGCGCGGCGCGAACAAGCACAGCGCGGCGAGAATGAAGAACGTGACCGCGGCGAGAACGAATGCGCCCTGCCACGACAACCAATCCGACGCCATCAACAACACGCCAGACGCAAGCATTCCCACGCGATACAAGCCGATGCGAATTCCATTGGCGAGCCCGAGCTCGTGCTTGTCGAGAAACTCGATCGTATAGCCGTCGACAGCAACGTCGTTGGTTGCCGACAGTAGCGTGAACGTCCCGATCGCGATCCAGACCGTGGGCCCGAATCCGGCGGACATCGCGAAATACAACATCGCGAGACCCATGCCCACGTCGACCGCGGCCATCCAGCGCCGATGATGTCGCCAATGATCGATCGCCGGCGCCCAGATGAACTTGAGCGTCCACGACAATCCGAGTAGCGAAAGAACTCCGATCTCGCGAAGCTCGACGCCCTGCTGGCGAAAATAGACCGGGAAGATCTCGTAGAAAACGCCGAGCGGGAAGCCTTCGGCGAAATAGAGAAGTCCGACCCAGAACAGCTTGCTTTGGAGCAGCGACTCGCGTGGTTGTTCGCGCGCGCGATCGATCATCGACTCATTCTAGTCGTCATTGCTTGCTAGCGCGCTTTGCAGCGCGCGCCTCTTCCGATAGCGAGCGCCGACGCCGCTTGCGCGTGAATCGATAGATCGCAAGCTCGCCGAAAAGATTCGGCAGCGTATCGACCGCCTTGCCATTGGCGAGCACGACGCGCTCCTCGACCCCGATTCCGCGCTCGGCGAGAAACGCATCGAAATCCGCGACGGTGCAAAGATGCACGTTCGGGGTGTCGTACCACTGATACGGCAGCGATTCGGAAACCGGCATGCGGCCGCACAGGATCTGCAGCCGGTGTCGCCAATGGCCGAAGTTCGGAAACGATACGACCGCATGGCGACCGACCCGCAGCATCTCGTCGACGATCGTCTCGATCCGATGCATTGCCTGCAGCGTTTGCGACAGAATCACGACGTCGAACGAGTTGTCCTCGAATCCCGCGAGCCCGCCTTCGAGGTCGCGCTGAATGACGTTGATGCTGTTGGCAATGCTGGCGCGAACGCCGGCATCCGTGATCTCGACGCCATAGCCGCGAGCGTTGCGCTCGCGTGACAAGAATGCGAGCAGGCCGCCGTCGCCGCAGCCAAGATCGAGCACGCTCGCCTTGTCCGGCACCCAGCGCGCGATCGCCGCATAGTCGGCGCGAGCGCTCGAGGCGACGCGCGCATTGACCGCTTCCGAGATCTCCGGCCCGAGGCGAAAGGTCGAATAGTCCTTGAGCTCGCGTGCAGCGCGCTCGAAATACGAGCGCACGATCGCGTGATACTGCTCGTCGTCCAACAGGAATGCATCGTGCCCGTGTGGCGCCTCGATCTCGGCATAGCTCACGTCGCGCTTGTTGTCGACGAGCGCCTTGACGATCTCGCGGGAGCGCGCCGCGGGAAATCGCCAATCGGTCGTGAACGACACGACCAGAAACTTGCACTGCGCGGGCTCGAATGCCTTGGCGAGATTGCCTTTGGTCGCGAGCGCAGGATCGAAATAGTCGAGCGCCTTGGTGATGCGAAGATAGGTGTTGGCGTCGTAATAGTCGGCGAACTTCTCGCCTTGATGGCGCAGATACGACTCGATCTGGAATTCGGGCGCGAAAGAGAAGTTGAGTCCATCGCGAAGCTGCCTGCCGAACTTCGCTTCCATCTGCGCATCGGAAAGATAGGTGATGTGACCGATCATTCGCGCCACGCGCAAGCCGCGGCGCGGAACCGTGCCCGCGGCGCCGAAGTGACCGCCGTGAAAATCCGGATCGCTCAGGATGGCCTGGCGCGCAACCTCGTTGAACGCGATGTTCTCCGCGGAAAGGTTCGGCGCAGCCGCGATCACGATCGCGTGACGAATGCGCTCCGGATAGCGCACCGCCCAGCACAATGCCTGCATCCCGCCGAGGCTCCCGCCCATCACCGCCGCCCAGCGGTCGACGCCGAGATGGCCCGCGAGTCGCGCCTGCGCGTCAACCCAATCCTCGACGGTGATGATCGGAAAGTCGGCGCCCCACGGCTTGCCGGTCGCTGAATTGACCGTCGTCGGGCCCGATGAGCCGAAGCAGCTTCCCAGGTTATTCACGCCGACGACGAAATAGCGATCGGTGTCGAGCGGCTTCCCTGGGCCGACCATGTTGTCCCACCAGCCGACGTTCTCCTCATCGCCCGCGTAGAAGCCCGCCACGTGATGCGAGGCGTTCAGCGCGTGGCAGATCAGAACCGCGTTGCTGCGATCGGCGTTCAGCGAGCCGTAGGTTTCGAAGGCGAGATCGAACGATGGCAACGCGCGACCGCTGGCAAGTGCCAACGGCTGGTCGAAATGCGCGCGCTGCGACACGACGGGTCCGACCGAACGTCCCGCGCTGGGTGCGGTTTCGCCTCCGGTGGTGGCAGCAAACGAGGGCATCGTGATTGATGAACGATAAAAAAGCCCGGACAGCTGATCGGGCGAAGCGCGTACGCTGGACGCGACAACCAGTAAGTGTAGCCGGAGGGGAACCACGCGCCCGCTACAACCGCGCGACGCAAGCAAAAGCGAATCGCGCCGGATGAACGGCGCTCATCGGAATGTTCGCCTCATGATGGCACAAAAAATGACATTGGAATATTATCGTGCGCGTGAGGCTCGGTAGCACAATCACGCTCGTGGCCCTCTGGGCGTGCGCCGTCGCGGCCGTCCCGGACGCGTTCGCGCAGGCGTGCGACACGTTCACCAGCGGCATCGGACGCGACCTTTTTTGTCATAGCGAACCGCAGGGGTTCGACTGCGATCGTTCCGGCTGTCACACCGGCGCCTCCAGCACCAACGACGTCAATCGCATCCACCGAGCGGCCGGCAGCCCGAGCGCGATTCAAAACGCTCTCGCAACGGTACCGGCGATGCAGGCAACGTTTACCTTCGGCTCGGCTCTGAACGATTCGCAAATCGAGGCGATCGCCGCGTTCATCGGGAGCTGGTTCAGCGGAGGTCCTCCTCCGCCGCCGCCGCCCAATCCACAACCACCGACGCCGCCGGCGACGCCTCCGATTGCGACGATCGTCGAATACTTGCACGCCACGTTCGGGCATTACTTCATCACGAACATCGTCGACGAGATCACGGCACTCGATGCGGGAAGATTCGAAGGCTGGAAGCGCACCGGCAAGACATTCAACGCCTACGCGTCGACGAATGGCGCGCAAATCGGCGTCTGTCGATTCTTCACCGTTGCTTTTCCGCCGAAGAGCTCGCACTTCTATACGGCCATCCAGACCGAATGCCAGGCAGTGCAGGCGAATCGCGACTGGACGTTCGAGGCGGCCGCCGCTTTCTACGCGCTTTCGGCCGACGTGGTGACCGGCGCGTGTCCGACGGGCACGCAGCCGGTTTATCGCCTGTACAACGAGGGACAGGGCGGCGCCCCGAATCATCGTTACACGGTCGAGCTCGCTGTGCGCAGTGAGATGCTCGCGCGCGGCTACCGTGCCGAAGGCCACGGACCCGAAGGAATCGGCTTTTGCGCGCCGCTTTGATCGCGCTCGCGCTGTTGATCGTCGCGCTTGGCGATCGCGACGCAACAGCGCAATCGATTTCACGAGGTCAGACGCTGTACACGTCCTTCGGTTGCGCAGCCTCGAATTGCCATGGCGCCGATCCTTCACTCAATCGTCGCCAGATTCTGAACGGAGCGGGCAGCGAGACCAGCATCGAGTATTCGATCGGCGCGCGCGCCGACAAGCAGCATCTGTTGTACGTGTTCTCATCCGACCCAAGTGTTGCGCGCGACATCGCCGCATGGCTTGCAACAGTCGCTCCGACGCCGAAGCCGCCCTCGACGAGCCTGATCGAGTATTTTCACGCCGGTTTCGGCCACTATTTCGTCACCGGGCTCGCTGCTGAAATAGCTGCGCTCGATGGTGGCCAGTTCGGCGGGTGGACGCGCTCGGGCAAGACGTTCAAGGGCTACGCATCGGGCGCGGACGGACTCTTTCCGGTGTGCCGCTTTTTCAACGACACGTTCGCGCCGAAGTCGTCGCACTTCTACACGCAAGTCTTCGCCGAATGCGATGGCCTGCGGCGCGGATCGACCGGCTGGCGCTACGAAGGTGATGTATTCCACGTCGAGTCGCCCGATGCATCGGGTGCGTGCCCGGGCGGAACGGTGCCGGTGTACCGCTTGTACAACGCGGGACAAGGCGGCGCACCCAACCATCGCTACACGATCGACACCGCGGTTCGCGGCGAAATGCTCGGGCGCGGGTGGGTTGCGGAAGGGCTCGGCGCCCTCGGCGTCATTTTCTGCGCAGTCGCCTGACTTCAGTGCGCGAGCGTTCCGAACGCTTGCCCGTTGCGATCGATCCCTAGCCATGCGACCTCGTGCGCCGCGAGAAAGTCCGGCGCGGAATCGGCCATCAGCATCGCAATCGTCGCGTAACTCCCGGCGATGATCGCAAGCGGTGCCACCACCGAGATCGATTGCCACGCGCCGACCGGCCATCCGCTGCGCGCGTCGATCAAGTGGCAATAGCGGTGTCCGTCGACTTCGATGTAGCGCTGATAGTCGCCCGACGTCGCAACCGCGCCTTCATGCACATCGATCGACGCGGCTGCGCGCGGGACGTTCGCGCGCGGATGTTGAACGCCGATCCGCCATGCCGCGCCGCTTGCTTGACCACCGAGCGCTCGGACATCGCCGCCCAGATTGACGAGCGCGTGTTCGATGCCGTGCCCGGCGAGAATCGTCGCAGCGCGATCCGCCGCATACTCCTTGCCGATGCCGCCGAGGTCGATTTCCATGCCCTGGCGCGGAAGACGAATCGAGTCCTGGTCGAAAATCACCTGCGACCAATCGATCATCGGGAGCAGCGCATCGATTTCACTTTGCGAGGGTAGCCTCGGCGGGAGTGCGTTGAAATTCCATGCACGGCGCAATACGCCCGACGTTATGTCGAAGCGCCCCTCGGAAAGTCGATGACAGCGATCGGCGTAATGCAGTAGGGCGGAGGTTTCGGCATCGATGGCCACCGCGCGTCGTCCGCTTTCGCGGTTGATCACGCTTACGATCGAATCGTCGCGATAGCGCGAGTACTTCGCTTCGATGCGATGCACATCGCCGATCGCAGCGTCGATTGCGGCGCGTGTTGCGCTCGAGTCAGCCGCCTCGACAATGATCGCGTGCTCCGCGGCCATCGCGCGAAACGTGAAACTCTGTCTCGAAAGGCTGTTATTCAGAAAGCCTTGCCGATGCCGATTTGAATCCAGCGTGCGTGCAGCGGCTTGATGCCCGGGCTGCCCTCGCCGCCGATCCGCCAGGTCGATCGTTGTCGGTAATACTCGAGCTTGACGTCGGCGCTCCATCCTGCGCCGAGCTCTTTTGCGATCGCCATTCCCGGCGTGATCGCTCCGAATGCAGACAGCCGCGTGTCGGCCGTGTAGGGCTTGCCGCGAACGAAGCCCTGCCCGAACGGCGGATCACGATAGAACGACGCTGCTTTCTGAGTGTAATAACGCAAGCTCGGCCGTACGCTGAAGCCAAACGGCAGCGGCTGCAACCAAGCGGTCTCGAGCATGTGGGAGTCGGCGCCGAACGAGTCGTCGACATAGCGATACGCGAGTTGCAGCGTTCCGTCGACCGATGCGAAGTGTTGATTGAGGCGCGTCAACCATGCAAGAACGCGCCGCCGGCCCGGTCGCGTGTCGAGCGGTTTGTAAGGATCGTCGTAATAGCCATGCCCGCGCGAGTACGTGATATTCGATTGCACGATCGTTGTCGGCGAGAGCGCTTGTATGACACCCACCAGGTATTCGAGCACTGTCTTGCGCTCATGCTCGGCAACGCCAGCGATCGTGTGGATGCGATCGGCCGATCCGGCGAGCCCGAACGCGAACGTTCGATTCTTGTCCTCGGTCCATACGCGCACATCGATGGACACCGCGCGCGAGATGTAATCGCGCTCGTGCGAGTACGCGCCGCCTATGCCGATTGAGAATGCATCGAAATACTTGGTGAGCTTGACCTCGCCCGCGGTGCGGTAATCGGTCACGCCAATTCCCGACGCACCCGATAGCACGTCATGCCATGTCGGCGACGCGCCGGACATGGCGTCGTACACGATCGATCCTTCGATGACGAGCGTTTCCGAAAGTGGCTTCAGCACGAAAAAGCCGGGATTGTGGACGCGCATGCGCCGCTGGCCGGGCTGCCAGTCGCGATAGTCGAGATAGCGAAACTCGATGTAGCCGTTTTCGGGTACGGTCTGCGCGCCTGCTTGAGGCGCGACACCGGGAAGCGCGAGCGCAGCCGCGAATAGCGCTCGCGCGTGGCCGTCAGTTGCAGCCACAACCGCCGCCGCCGACGCCATAGCCGCCGGCCGATCCTTCCTTGCTCACGTAGACGTGCTGCACGTTCTTCACATCGAGCCGGTGGGCGTCGAATTGCATTGCCGGCTTGGCGAGGTATTGTTTCTCCCACGCTTGCGGCGGTGCGTAGCTCGCACATCCGCACAACGCGACCGCGACGCATCCAGCAATCGCGCTTCTCACGAGCGTCCTATGCCAAGCGCCGCACGAATCCTCGCCTCGATCTCGGCCTTGCGCTCATCGCGAAACCCGCCTTCGACGAGCACGATGGTTCCCTTGGAGTCGACCAGATACGACGTCGGCATTGCTTTGACCTGCCATGCCGCGGGTGTGCTGCCGGAGTGATCGTAGACAATGGTGAATCGCGCAGGCGAAACCGACAGGAACTTCTCGGCATCCTCTCGCTTCTTGTCGACGTTCACCGCGACGATCTCCAGCCCTTGCTCCCGATACGTGGACAGCATTGCGTTCATCCACGGAAACGAACGCCTGCACGGTCCGCACCACGACGCCCAGAAGTCGACGTACACGACCTTGCCGCGAAGTTTTGCAAGCTCGACCGTTTCGCCACTCGCCGTTGGCAGCACGAGCGGCGGCGCAGCGTCGCCCAGGGTCAGCGCGCAGGCGCTCGTCGTCACCACAACCGAGAGCGCAAACACCGTCAGCAGCGCCTTTATTCTCACAACTCGTTCAATCGCTCGAGCAAGCTTGCCACGCGTTCGGGATCGTCGGCGCGCCGCATGCGGTCGACGATCGGTCGCACTGCTCCGACATTGGTGGTCAGAACGCGCTGCTTCACGCTGAGAATGTGGGCGGGGTGCATCGAGAAATCGGTGAGGCCCATCCCCAGCAACAAGCGCGTGAGCTTCACTTCGCCGGCCATCTCGCCACACACGGCGATTGGCACCTTGGCCTTGTTCGCCGCGGCGATCGCCTGCGCAATCAGCCGCAGCACCGCGGGGTGCAATGGGTCGTAGAGATGCGACACCGCGTCGTCGGCGCGATCGACCGCGAGCGTGTACTGAATCAGATCGTTGGTGCCGATCGAAAGAAAATCCAGTTTCGCGAGGAACGCTCCGATCGCGAGAACCGCCGCGGGCACCTCGATCATTCCGCCGACCTTGATTTCATCGTCGAACGGTATGTGCCGCTCGCGCAAGGTTTCCTTCGCCTGCTCGACAAGCGCAAGCGTCTGGTCGATCTCGCCCGACGAGGCCAGCATCGGAATCAAGATGCGCACTTTGCCGTAGTGCGATGCGCGCAGGATCGCGCGCAGTTGCGTGGTAAACAGCCGCGGCTCGGCAAGGCAGAAGCGCACTGCACGAAGACCAAGCGCCGGATTGGGCGCGACGCGGATCAGCCCCCCCAGCATTTCGTTCGTCTTGTCGGCGCCCAGGTCGAACGTGCGGATCACGACGTGCTTGCCTTGCATGCCCTCGGCAACGCGACGATAGGCCTCGAACTGCTCCTCTTCGGTGGGCAGTCCCGTGCGATTGAGAAACAGGAACTCGGAGCGAAACAATCCCACCCCCGAAGCGCCGACTTCGAGCGCGGCTTCCAAATCCTCGGGCAGCTCGATGTTCGCGCAAAGCGCGATTTGCGTGCCGTCGAGCGTTTGCGCGGGCTTGGTCGTCAGACGCTTGAGCTTCTGGCGCTCGATGCCGAGCTCGCTTTGCTTCAACCGATATTCGGCGAGCACCGCGCGGTCGGGATTGACGATGACGACGCTGCGATCGCCGTCGACGATGCAAAGCTCGCCGTCGCGTATCAGCGCTCGCGCGTTGTGAGTCGCGACGACCGCAGGCACGCTCAAGCTACGCGCGACGATAGCCGTGTGCGACGTCACGCCACCGAGGTCGGTCAAAAACGCGCCGTAGCGATGCGCCTTGAACTGGATCACGTCAGCCGGTGAGAGATCGTGCGCGACGATGATCGTCTGCTCTTCAGCGGACGCTGCTGGCAGCGCCCCCGGCATTCCCATCAACCGCTTCAGCACGCGCTCGACGACTTGCACGACGTCGGAGCGTCGCTCGCGCAGGTAGGGATCGTCGATCTGCTCGAATTGCTCGACCAGCACGTTCATCTGCTGCGTCAGCGCCCACTCGGCGTTGCAGCGCTGCTCGGCGATGATCTTCTTCGGCGTCTCCGAGAGCGTCGGATCATTGAGGATCATCCAATGCACGT
Source organism: Casimicrobiaceae bacterium (assembly GCA_035536295.1). Classification (GTDB taxonomy): domain Bacteria; phylum Pseudomonadota; class Gammaproteobacteria; order Burkholderiales; family Casimicrobiaceae; genus VBCG01. The sequence goes on along the minus strand of DATLOI010000008.1, from coordinate 4,269 downwards.
CGAGGAACGCGCCGAATTCGCCGGGCAGATCGTCGCTCGTCATCGCGCTATGCAGTGCTTCGAGCTCTTTTTGCACCTCGTTCACGGCCGTGTCGAAGCGCGCGATTTCCGCAGCGACTCTCGACTGAGGAATCGCGTAGTGAGCGACTTCGAGCGTCGCGTGCGAGACGAGTTGCGCGCGTCCGATCGCGATGCCGCCCGAGACGCCGATGCCGTGAAGCGCGAAGCTGACCATGCGGCGACTTTACACCGCGGGCTTGCGTTTTTGCGCGCCGTTCCGCGGCCTATTGGCCTTCCCCGAAGCAATTGGCGATCAGGGCGGCCAACGCCTCGATGGCCTCGCCCTCGTCGGATCCATCCGTCTCGAGCTCGACTTTCGATCCCTTGCCGGCCGCCAGCATCATCACTCCCATGATGCTCTTCGCGTTGACCCGGCGGCCATTGCGCGCGACATGGACATCGCTTTGAAATTTCGCCGCGAGTTGGGTCAGCTTTGCCGCGGCCCGCGCGTGCAGGCCGAGCTTGTTGACGATCTCAACCTCGCGTCGCTGCATGCCGCGGATCGACCTCGAGATGCAGAACGCCTTCGCAACCTCCGGAAACAGCCTTCTTGACCATCGTTTCCAGGTCCTTGTTGCGATACGTCAGTGCGCGCACGAGCATTGGCAGATTGACGCCCGCCACCGCCTCGACGCGTCCCGGATCGATGAGCTTGCCGACCAGGTTGCACGGGGTCGCGCCGTAAATGTCGGAGAGGATGAGCACACCCTCACCGGTATCGATTTTCGCCAGCGCAGCTTGCGCGCGAGGCAGCACGTCGAGCGGATCATCGTTGCACGTGACCGGCAGCACGTCGAACTGCGCCGGTCGCGCGCCGAGCACGTGCGTTGCCGCCTGCGCGAGGCTTTCGGGCAGCGTGTCGTGACCGATGATGAGCACGCCTATCATTGATGGTGTTGGTTCGGGAAGCACCTTTCCAGCCGATCATACACGGCGATTCGCGTGCTTCCGACGCGCATCCACCGCGCTTAGCAGCGCGTCAGCGAACATCGCTGCGACATCGAATCCCGTTTGCTGCGTGATCTCGACAAAGCAGGTCGGCGAGGTCACGTTGACCTCGGTGAGGCAAGGGCCGATCACGTCTAGGCCGACGACGAGGAGACCCTCGTTCCACAACGCCGGGGCGATCGTCTCGGCGATTTCGCGATCACGCGCGTCGAGCGGACGCGCGATACCGGTCCCGCCGGCCGCCAGATTGCCGCGCGATTCGCCCGCCTTGGGAATTCGCGCCAATGAATATGGGACCGCTTCACCGGCGATCAAGAGTACGCGCTTGTCGCCTTGAGCGATCTCGGGAAGGTATTGTTGAATCATCACCGTGCGCACGCCCTGCGCACCGACAGTCTCGACGATCACGTTGCGATTCGGATCGTCATGACGCACGCGAAAGATCGACGTACCGCCCATTCCATCGAGCGGCTTAACGATGACATCCTGATGCTCGTCGATAAAGCCCTGGAGCTCGATCGGGTCGCGCGTCACCAGCGTCGGTGCGGTGAATTGCGCGAACTTCGCAATCGCGAGCTTCTCGTTGTTGTCGCGGATTGCGCGCGGCTTGTTGAACACAAGCGCGCCCTCGCGCTCCGCCGCTTCGAGAAGATACGTCGAATACACGTACTCCATATCGAATGGCGGGTCCTTGCGCATCAACACCGCGTCGAATTCGGCGAGGCGCCGCGTCGTCGAGTCGTGCGCGCGATACCACGCATGATCGTCGTCGAGCACGTCGATCGGAAGCGTGCGCGCTCGCGTCGTCGCGTGCTCCCAGCGAATGTCGCCCGGTCCGAGCGAGAAGATGCCATGCCCGCGCCGCGTGAGCGCGCGCATCATCGCAACACTCGAGTCCTTATAGGCCTTGAGCGAGTCGAGGGGATCGAGGATGAACGCGAAGTCCATGAAGAATGCGCATTCTATCCGCCGCGCTCACTCCAGCACGTGCATTTGCCAAAGCTCGCGGCGGCTCGTGCGGAGCAACGGCTGCAGTGCGAGGACGCCGGTCCTGCCGATGCTGCGTTCGAGAAAGCGCAGCTCGTCGAACTTGGCGCGCGTCTCGTCGTCGAGCGGCGTATCAAAACCGTTCTGGCGCATCAGCAACAGACCTTTTGCGCGCATTGCAAGCTCGGTGTTCAGCCGCAAATAGCAGATGAGATCGGCGACGATCTCACCCTTGAAACGCTCGCGCAGCGTCTCGAGATAACGTCCGGCCGGCGAATCCGGAAAGCGATCCGACCGAATCGATTGCAAAAGCTCGCTGTCGGCATCGAAGCCTCGACCGAGCCAATCGCCGATCGCGCGCTCGCTCTTCACGAAAACGAAATACATGAGCGCCGGCACGACGGCGAGCACTGCGATCGTCGAAGTGAGAGGCGCGACGAATCCCTGGTTGTACAGCGCATGCAGCGCGGTCGCGATGACGAATCCCGGAATGAACGCGATCGCGGCGGGCCGCTCCCGCTCGAGCATCGCAACGCTTACCATCGCGAATATCGCAGTCACACCACCGTGCATGATCGCGGTACCGAAGCCACGCACGATCCAGATCGCAATGCCCGCGTCGGGTGCCAGGCGTTGATATTGCAGATTCTCGACCAGCGCGAAGCCGGTTCCCGCAGCGAATCCGAGAATCGCAGCATCGACGAGAAAGCCGATGCGATTCGCGCGGATCAACCCGACGACGATCAACGACTTCAGAAGCTCCTCGATCAGCGGCGCGATATAGCGCGACAGCGTCGGGCGGTCGATCGACGTTTGCGTGAGCAGCGTTCCGTTCACGAAATACGCGACAAGCGCAGCCACGATGCCGAGCGCAACGACAATCATGACGGTGCGCAAGCCCACGAGCTTGTAGCTGTCCATCCATACCAGCGCTCCGAGAAACGCAACGACCGGTGCGAGGCCAATCAGCGCGTCGGATACGTCGAGCATTTCCGGCACGCCACACCAGCTACAAAAGCTTCAGCGACAGCATCCACTCGCTACCCGACCGCCGACCGCTCGTAAAGCCCACCGCATAGCCCGCCGACAGCGTCGTCTCGTACCAATGGAGCACCGAGAAATGCAGATCGATCTGCGCGCCGACGTTCGCGTAATCGCGTCGACGCGACGCGCGCTCGGGATCGGTCCACAGCGCAGAGGCGAACACGGCGGGGCGCAGCCATGAAAGATGCAATCCAGGAACGCCGGCCCGATCGAACACCAGCGGTGGCGCGTTCCATTCGACCATCTGTCGCACGAAGCCTCGCCCTGCAATCTCGTTCAATCCGAATCCGGGGAACGCGTAATACTCGCGATAGCGCTTGATCGAGCGCGAGTCGACATAGTTGTTGCCGAAGCCGCCGAGATAAAAGCTCGCCAGCGGATTGGCGCGGCTGCCGCTGGTCGCACCGGCTGCCGTGCGTAGCCACAGCGACGAATTCGGCAGCGGCAGATCGAATCCGTAATCAAAGCGGCCGCGAATCTGCGACACCGAATCGTCGGGTACGCGATGAAAAGTCGCGACGAGGTTCCAGAGCATTCCCTTTTCGTCGTCGACTGCACCAATCGAGCGTCGCACGTCCGTGAAGTGCAATCCCGTCTCGAAAGTGATCAGCCGCTCGAACGTCGTCGACACATTTTGCGCCGCCGGCAAGGTGTCGAGCTTGTCGTAAAACGCGATGTCGGTGATGAGATCGAGACGGCGCGGCTCGGCATAGATCAGAATGTGGTCGTAGCCGAATGTCGCAGCGTAACCCTTGCGCGCGCGCTTCGTCGGACCGAACAGATCGTAGAAATCCGAGCGATTCCACGCAAGCCCTGCGCGAAACCCGAGATAGCGCGCCGAGATTTCAACGTGGCCGCGCTCGTCGCTGCGCAGCTTGTCGTCGGGCGTGTACGCGGCGGTGATGCCCAGCGTCGCGAACCCGAGCGGATCGTCGAAATTGACGCGGTAGCCGAGCCCAATCGCGTTCTTGTAGCCCTGCAATACGGGATACGCGTTGGTGAGCGACATGCGGGAGACAGGATCGTACGGGCCCCTTGCCGTGATGAGCTTTTCGTCATCGACGACACTTGGCGAGGGCACTTGCCAAGTCGTCACGACCGGATGCTTCAACGCGACTTCGGTGCCGAGAAACTTGATTGCGCTTGCATCGGCAATCGGCTTCGGATCGAGCATCACCGGTACTAATCCCGCGCCGGTGAAGTTGAGCGCGATCAGCCGGCCGTCGGCGA
>DATLOI010000007.1:0-4095 GCA_035536295.1 Casimicrobiaceae bacterium | reverse complement strand
AATGAATCGAATCGGCTCTATGGGTGTCATGGCCCGGAACCAGTCGGTACGTGTTGCACAGGACAGCCCGGCCATGAAGTTCACGTCTTCCGGACCGGTGAAGTGCGACACGAGACCACCGTCTCCCACTACGAGCACCGCGGCTTTGATGCGCCGTTCGATGCCGACGAAGAGCGCACCCATCGCGCCGCCGTAACTGATGCCAAGGTAGGCCATGCGCTCATCGTCGACGTTCGGCCGTGCGCGCAGCACGTCGACGGCGCGTTGCAGATCCTTGATCAGCTGGATCTGCTCGTCCCGATCCTGGGTGCTGAAGCGGACGGGCTGTCCACTGCGGCGAGCAAACGGGGCGTCAATCGCGATCACTACTGCGCCATATTGCGCAAGCTGCTGCGCCTGGCTGGCCGTCTGTCGCGCATTGCCAGGCATGCCGTGCATGAGCACGATGCCAGGGCGGAGGCTCGAGCGTGTAACTGGATCGAACAACAATCCGGTTGCTGTTCCGCCGTCGGGGCTGGTGAATGAAATGGCGCTGACCTCCACGCCATTGTTCGTGGATTCGACGACCTTTTGCAGATTCAGTGGCGCATTGACGTCGTAGGCGAAAAGTTTTCGATCTGCTTCGCTCGCGACGGCTCCAAAATCGGGACGTGCTACCGCGCAGGAATCTGCGACAGGAGTGGTCGGCTCGGCCGCTAAGCCTGTGCAGGCGGAAATGAACAGCGCCGCTAGTGCTGTTGCTGATTTCATTTCGTCGTCGCCGGCAGCCGATCAAGGATGAAGGACAACACTTGTGTCGCGGTAGGCGGGTCGAAGTTCGACAGAACAACCACCAGATACCCTCCGTTCGGCTCGAACGCGAGATCACCGTTCATCCCCGCCGCGCCTCCGCCGTGCCCGACAAATCGCCGGCTGCCGACGACGCGATCGATGAACCCGTATGCGTATTGCTGACCCGGGAAAGCAGGAACCTTTCCGCTGAGGAGCAGTGTCGTGTTCGCCTGATCCAGCAGCTTGTGCTCCCGAAGCGCGACGGCGAAGCGCGCGAGGTCACCTACCGTGGAGTAACCACCTCCTGCGGGTGTGCCACGATAGGGCAGAGTCTGCGCATTCGATACGAGGACCGACCCGCCCTGGCGCATGTAGCCAACCGACCGCTCCGGCACGAGAAGGTCCTCCGGCGCCGAGCCGGTGGCAGTCATTTGCGCCGGTGCGTGGATGCGCTCTGCCACGTAGTCGTAGTAGCTCTTCCCGGTTACGCGCTCGATGATCGCGCCGAGGAGCATGAAGCCGTAGTTGCTGTACGAAAACTGCGCGCCCGGCGGGAACTGCAGGTTACGCGTGCCGTAGAGAGCGACGTAATCGCCCGTCGTGCGAAGCGCCAACCGGTTCGCGTTGAACGCAGGCCCGAAAATGTCACCGGTGCCGCCGGTGTGCGTGAGCAGGTGATGGATCGTCACCTTCGACGCCATGTCCGCGTTCGGGTAGTCCGGGATGTACGTGCCGAGTGTCCCTTCGAGGCGAAGCGTACCGGACTGCACAAGCTGCATCGCGGCGACCGCTGTCAGCATCTTGTTCATCGATCCGATGCGAAACTGCGTGAGCAGCGTGTTCGGAACGTTTCGCTCGCGATCCGCGAGGCCATATGCGCCCTCGAATACCGTCTGCCCATCACGTGCGACGAGCACTGCGCCGGAAAACTGCTCAGCTTTTGTGGCAGCCTCGAGCTGCGCGCGGACCGCGGCTACAAAAGTCGAGTCGCGCGTCGCCTGTGTTACAATCGGTACAGATACAGGTGGGGTGGGGTCGGAGGCGCCGTTGCACGCAACGCACGCAAGCAGGGCCGGGATAGCAAGAATTCGCATTGGAATCTCCAAAGAGTCGACTACTGCTGCCTGGGGTCGATACCGATCTTTTCGACCAGCCAATCATGCCTGTCGAACAGAGCCTGTTGATTGAGGCTGTGTCCTGCGGCATACCACCGAATCGTTTTCGGCTGCGGGGCGGCTGCATGTAACTCCGCCGCCTCGTACTCGGGTATGAACTCGTCCATCGTGCCGTTCTGCAGCAACAACGGAACGTTGGCATTCCCAACAAATCGAATCGGCTCGACGGGTGCCATCGCTCGAATCCACGCAACACGTCGGGCACATGGGAAAACGAGAATGTTCTTGAAACCGCCCGGACCAGTGGCGTGCGAGACCTGGCCGGGGTGTCCGACTACGAGCGCCGCCGCTTTAAGCCGCCGTTCGATGCCGACGAACAGCGCACCCGTCGCGCCCCCCCAGATGACCCCGATGTAGGCGATGCGGTCATCGTCGACATTGGGATGCGAGCGTAAAACATCCACCGCGCGTTGCAGGTCCTTGATCACCTGGATCTGCTCCGCTGCATCCAAAGGGAGAATTGTCATCGCCCCCCCTGCGCGGCGAGCAAATGGCGCATCGATCGCAATCACTACTGCACCGTACTGTGCGTAGTTCAGCGCCATGCCCGACATGGTGTTCGCATTGGAAGGATGGCCGTGCATGATCACAATGCCGGGACGCAGACCCGAGCGCGTGACCGGGTCCCAAATAAATCCGGTCACCGAACCGCCGTCCGGACTGTTGTAGGAAATTCCACTGCGCTCAACGCCATTGTTCGTGACAAGGACCGTCTTCTGCAGATTCAGTGGTGCGTTGACGTCGTAACTGAACAGGTTTCGGTCTTCTGCGGTGACCGCCGCGCCGAAAGCGGGACGTGCACCTCCACAGGAATCGCTGTAGACGCGCACGCGAACGGAGTCACGCACGTTCGGGTGGCTCGGGAGCGCAGCGACTACATAAGTTGAGCCTACTGCGACGCCGGTGACCGCGCCGAAGGCGTTCACGGTGGCCACATTCTGGTCGCGAGAGACGTACTGCAACGCGTCGAGGGTGTTGTGATTCACCGCACCCACCGAAGCTGAAGTGAAAAGATTTATGGTAACGCTGTCGGCGGCAATGTTGAGTTGCGGATCAACGTTCACTCCCACCGGGTCTTTCGCGCATGCGACGAATGACGCAGCCACAAACAATCCAGTCATGGAAGCTTTTGCGCTTCTCATGAACACACTCTGCGCTCAGACTCGTTTGCGGGCCTTGTCATCGGAAGGTTGAAAACAGGTCGTGCGTCGGAAATGATGTTATGGGCGCAAGCGCATTCCATAGCGTGGCATAGAGCTCGGCCTCGGAGCTGGGCGTCACGGAGCGAGCGTTGAACAGCCCGACCATCGAGAAGTTGTGATACGTGCGCACGAGCATGGCCGTGGTGCCGGGCAGCGATCCGCCGTGCGACCAGGTCGCGTCCCCCTGGGTTGGGCGAACCAACCATCCAAGTCCCCAATAGCACGCGCCACTTACACATACTGTAGGGCCGTTGCTGGTCATCTCCGCCACGATTGCAGGGCCGAGGATGTCCGGACGATTGGCGCGGCCATCGACGCCACTCAGGAAGCGCAAAAGATCGACGGTCGACGAGACCCAGGCGCCGCTTGCATCACTGGCTTCGAGGTGGAACCCGCCATAGTTGAACGGCACCGCGCCTTCGCCCGGGAAAACCGAAGGCGCCAGTGGCGCGTTGACGCCGAAATTGGGAGTGTAGTACTTCACTTCGTCTGCGAGCGCGTGGAGCATGCGCGACCTGCCCTGCTGCGTGCGATTGGCGCCCACGGGCTCGAGAACGCGTGCGCGCACGTACTCCTTGTACGGCATGCCGCTCAGACCCTCGATCACACGACCGAGAATGATGTAACCAAGATTCGAGTAGACGAACTTCTCGCCTGGATCGAAGTCGAGCGGCATTCCCTTCATGTACCGGATAAGCGTTTCAGGCGACGCCGGCGCGGGCACGTTGACCGCGGCTGCAGCGGTCGCCGGCCGATCTATGGGGTCGAATCCGCCATTCGGTTTCGTGCGATCCCACCCCCCGCTGTGGCTGAGCAGATGCCGAATGGTGATCTGCTCCCACCGCGGATCGACGGTCGCTCCCGGCGCAGGGGTGAGGTGCGCGATGAATGGCGCCACGCGATCGTCGAGCTTGAGCTTGCCTTCTTCGACGAGCTTCATGATGGCG
>DATLOI010000006.1:0-2602 GCA_035536295.1 Casimicrobiaceae bacterium | reverse complement strand
TCGGGCACAGTTGCGAGCCCTGGTTATCACTTGCCGCCCGGAGAACCCCCATGTCGCGCCGCTCCCTCACCCTCGCCGTTCTTACGGTCATGACCTTTGTGGTTGCCGCTTGCTCATCGCCGACGGCTCCGAGGAATGATGGTCCCGAGTGCCGTGGTGGGTGGGGCGGCGCCAACACGAAGACCTGCCCATAGTCGGATCGTACCAAGCCGCTTCACGCCTCTCGGCGATCCCAAGTCTCGGATCGCGATCGCCGACTCGTTGTTGGTAGCATCGTCACGTCGCTGCGCCGGCAATGTCCCGCATTCGCCTCAGCGCACCGGCGATCTCCTGGACGTCGCTCGACGGCTCCGGTGCAGCCAACGGCGGCGCCCTCGTGAGCCAAGCGACCTTCTGTAGAGCTTCCTCGACGTAGAAGACAACCTGGTTGAAATGGTGCTCGTTGGCGATCGCCAACGCTCGCTCGAGGTACCCGCACGCGAGGTCAGTCCGACCGAGTCGTTGATAGCCTTCGCCAGCCTGGATGTAGTAGTCCGCGGCGATGATTGGCGGAAGCGAAGCGCTGGCGAGCTCGCGACGGTAGCGCTCAAAGACCGTCTCGGCCCCATCGCGCGACGCGATCTCCATCAAGTTCATCGTTGCCAGCCAACGCGTCCACTGCTCCTGCGCGGTCACCGAGAGCACGAGATACGCGTCCCGTGCCGCACTGAGCACGCCCAAGCGCATGAACGCCGTGGCGAGGTCACCTAGCACGCGGTCTCGGTCTCGCGGATTCGTTGCGACGGTCATGGCCTCGTAAGCGAATCGAATCGACTGCTCGTAATTGCCTCGATAGAACGCCACGCCGGCTCGGTCGTGGAGGGCTTTCGATCGAACCTCTTCAAGGCCAGGGCGCGTCGCGCTGGCAATCGTGTCGTCGAGTAGCTGCTCGGCCCGCGGGAGGTTACCGCGTTCGATCGCGATCTTTGCGTTGCCCATGCGCGCGTTCAGCACGCCGACGATGTCATTGCTCGAATGCGCGACCTGCGCCGCCATCTCGTACGCTTCGGTCGCCGCGCCGATCTTTCCCGTCAGCCGCAGGCACTTCGCAAGCTGGAGGTGTGCGGTCACGGCGATGTCGCTTTCCTCGACCGGGTGAGTGTGCCCGATGACCTGGCGGTAGACATCCGCAGCCAAGGCGTACCGCGCGCCGAACTCGAGCGCTTGCGCGTACGCGAGCAGACGAGGCGCCACCGCGCTCATGTCCGCCACGGCCGATCCTTCCATCGCATCGAGAACACTTCCGAGGATCGCGCGAACGGGTGCGTCGTCCTCGACCTCCTCGATCGCGACCCGCACGGCACGTACGCCCCACGCATCGGCCGTCACCGTGTGCGGGCCCTCGTCCATCCACGCGTCAACCAGTCGTAGCACGACGAGTCCTGCGGTCACGCAACGCCATTCGGCGTCGCTCTCGTCAAGCGCCGTCAGGTCCTCGAAGAACGCGAGATGTCTGAGCGTTCGGTTCGATTCGAACACCGCAATGCTCCGTGGAAGACTGGTGGTGCATCCGCAGACGTTGTCGTGCAACACGATCGTGCACACCCGTGCAACCGACAAGTGCGGAATCGTGACGGCGAAACCAGCAATCTCTGACGTTTTCCACATTCGTGACGAATCGCTGTCGTGTTCTGCAACGAGTCGTGTGTGCGATGCGTCACACGGAACAAAATCACGAGGCCGACGTGCGCACGCGGGCCCTGTGATCCTGCGCACTCGCAGCGCGCGTTCGCTGTGTCACGCCGTCCCGCGATCGCGCTATCGAGCCGCGGTCGCGCCCTTCGGAGATGCGCCGCCGGCGACGAACCGCGCCCGCGTCGAATCCGTCGCGCGATCGAGCTGATCGAGTAACCGCTCCAGCTCGTTCCCGTGCACGATCACGCGCGTGACGCTGTGCGGATTGAACTTCGCGTCGTAGGGACTCCGCGATGGACCGCCCGCGACTTCGAGCACAGCATCGTACGCATACGTCACCGCGCGCTTGCTCTTCGGATCCGTGTACGAGCCCTTCCACGCGAGCGGCCGATTCTTCGGCCACAACCCCTGCGGCAGCGCGAACGTGCGCACCTTGTAGCCCGGCACCGCCGAGTCGATTCCCATCTGGCCGCGCGCGATCTGCTCCTGCACGAACGCGTCCGGATACTTGCTCAACTGCGCGTGCCACAACGTGTGGTTGCAGAGCTCGAACCCCTGGTCCGCCAGCCATTTCACCTTCTGGTGCCGCCACTCCGTCTTCTGCCCCTGGACGCCCTTGTCGCCGAAGAAATTATGCCCTTCGCCGGCGCCGTTCAGCGTGCAGAAGACGGCGCGGCTCTTCCACTCGGGATGCCGGCGCTGAAAGTCGGTCCAGATGCCAACGACGCTATTCGGGTCGATCTCCTGTCGTCCATTCCGCTCGATGTACGAGAACTGCTCGGGCGACGCATCGTCGAACGTGAACACGATCGGCGACATCCCCGGTGGCACCTCGGAGAAATCCTTGTCGAGCACCTGCGCCATCGTGACCGGTCGGTACCCGCGGTCGTAGAGCAGCTGCAGCTGCCGCTTGAAATGCTCCCGCTCG
>DATLOI010000005.1:0-6290 GCA_035536295.1 Casimicrobiaceae bacterium | reverse complement strand
CATGGCGGCGGCCACGCATGGTTCGGCGGCGATCGAGCTGGTTCTTACACAGACCCTTCCGGGCCCGATGCATCGAAAGAGATGATGCGGTTTTTCTCGGCGTGCGTGAGGGTGACTGTCAATTGATGTGAGCTAAGCCTTTCAGACCTTAACGATCGTAGACCGCAACTGCGCGCCCGATCCCACGCGACAAGCTCGGCGCCGCAGTCCGCCACAAAAATGGTAGAACCGTACTGGACGGCTCCTGCCACTTGCTACCTGATCTCGTTTCGCTATCGTTGTTCCTGCGCGCCGTCGAGACCAAAAGTCTCTCCAAGGCCGCCGAGCAGTCGCATATCGCGCTCGCCGCGGCAAGTCGCCGCATTGCGCTTCTCGAGCATTGCTACGGCGTGCAGCTTCTGTATCGGTCCTCACAAGGTGTAGAGCCGACGCCGGCGCGCAAAGCGCTCGCAATGCACGCACGGCGCATGATCGAGCAGGCCGAAAAGCTGCAGGCCGATCTCTCCGACTATGCCAAAGGCGTCAAAGGGCATATTCGCATCAAGGCGAATACATCGGCGATCACGCAAAGCCTTCCGCAGGACCTTGCGCGCTTCGCTGCGGACTATCCCGACGTCAAGCTCGAGCTCGAGGAAAACCGCAGTGTCGAAGTCGTGCACGGGTTGCTAGACAAGCACCCAGAGGTCCATAGGTAGTGCAGGCGTTGCGCGAAGGCAACGCGGACATTGGTGTGGTGATGGACGGTGTGGGCATCGAGGGACTCGTTCGTTTCGAGTACCGACGCGATCGGCTGGTGGCCGTCGTTCCGCGCGGCCATGAGCTACGCGCACGCCAGGCCGCCTTTGCGCAAATACTCAAATACGATGTCGTCGGCCTCGATAGCTCGGCAGCGATGATGCGTCTGCTCGGCGACGCAGCGGTCGGGGCAGCGCAGCCGCTGTGTCTGCGCGTGCAAGTGAAAAGTTTCGAAGCCGTGTGCAAGCTCGTGCAGGCGGGAATGGGCATCGGGATACTGCCCGAAGCTGCCGCGCACGACTTCGCTCCCATGATGGGGCTCCGCTTGATTCGACTGAGCGACGCCTGGGCGGATCGCTTGGTGTATGTATGCGTGCGCGACCTCGAAAGCCTGCCGGCGATCGGGCGCAAGCTCGTCGAGCAATTGGTGGTGACAAGGAGCGCATGCGCGCGTCTTCGTGAGCCGACTTGCTAGCGGAGCAGCGCTTGGATAATCTAGCCGTCGTAGCCACGACATGCCGCGACCATCCATGCGATCGCGTAGCGACGAGCCGCTCGGCGCTCACTGCTCGATTTGCGCGTTACTGATCAGGAGGCGCAATGATTGCGAAATCCAGACAAACTCTGCTGCGGTCGGCCTTTGGGATCGTATGCGTTGCGATGCTAGGCGCCAATTCTTCGAGCCGTGCCGGAGCCCCGCTGTACCCGGACATCGTCGAGCAGATCTCGCATCTGCAAATTCAGAATGAGCACAAGCGCGAGATGCTGCGCTTCTCGACGACGCACATCAACATCGGCGATGGTCCGCTGCAGGTGCGCGGCGGCGGTCAGATCGCACCCTGCTTTGTGGATGGCGTTGCCTACGCACAATGCACCCATTCCACCCAGGAAGTGCTCGACGCGGACGGCAATATCGTTCTCACGCACCCGGCGGGCGTGGCCGTGTTTCATCCCGACCACAACCACTGGCATCAAAGCTCCGTGGCGCAGTTCCAGATTCGCCTGGGTGCGCTGGACGGTCCGGTCTGGTCAGCGGGCACGAAGATCACGTTCTGCCTGGTCGACAACGATCAGACGGTGCTCGTCAAAAAAGGCAGCAGCCGCGGCTATTTCGAGTGCAACGCGGAGTTGCAGGGGATCTCGGTGGGCTGGGGTGATAACTATCATCAGTCCACTGAAGGTCAGGAGCTCGACATCACAGGCGCGCCGGAAGGCGTTTATTTCCTCACTCACCTCGCCGACCCGGACAATCACTGGCTTGAGACGGACGAGTTCAACAACTTCGCCTGGGTGAAGTTCCATCTCGGACGTAGGGGTGCCAATCCGAAGGTCACGATTCTCGAACAATCGACTTGCTCCGCTGTGACTTGCGGGAGCCGTTCCAATCCTTGAGGCTGCGCTGCTCGAACGCTTGCGCACGCGGTCAGCGGTTCACTCGTCCGAGCATCTGTCGCAGGCGCATCGCTGAGTTCGCATCGATCGCACCGCGGCGAATGCCAAGCGGAATCGTGCGATCGCAAACGATTCCGTAAAACTCGAGCACGTCGGGTCCGAGTTGTGCAAGCGCTTCGACGTGCTTCGCAATCGACCCGACATCGCCGCGCGACACCGGCCCGGGCATTCCCTGCGCGACCCCGGCCGATTCGATCGATGCCAGCGTTCCGCGCGCCAGCGGTAACAGCGCGCGCACGGCGTCCTCTTCGCTCGCGCCCCACGATTGCCAGATCGTCGCGGCCTCGGCGAACAGCGCGTTGATGAACTGCGACGTGTAGCCCGCCGCTGCGTGATAACGGCCGCGCATGCCGGGCGGCAGGCGGTTCACGCGGCAATCGAGCCTCTGTGCGAGCGCGACCAGTGTCGCGCGCAACGGCTCGTCGGCTTCAATCGTGATCGTGCAACCCGGCAGCGAGCGCACGGCGGCAGCGGGATCGCCAAATGTTTGCATCGGATGGAAACCGCCGATCATGGCGCCCTCGCGCGCGGCGCAGTCGAGAGCGTCAACTTCGGTGACGCCGCTGCAATGCACGGCGGCGACCCCACGTCGCCAACGCGCGGTCGAAGCAGTCGTTGCGATCGCATCGTCGGGCGTGGTGACGAACACGAGATTGCACGCGTCGACGACTTCCTGACTCCGGGTCACACTGCAGCCGGATATTGGCGCAGCAAGCTTTTCCGCATCGGCGGCAAGCATGCTCGCAACCGCGACGACGCGAAGGCCGCGTTCAGCAAGACTCCACGCGAGCGCAGTACCGAGGCGCCCGGCGCCGATGAATCCGATGTCAAGCTTCGTGAGATCTTCGGTCATGCGATTCGATGACAGCGAGGTTGTCGACGGCTAATGCCGCGGCGGCCAACTGCGATAACGATCGAGCGCTTCGACATAAGGTGTTGCGCCGAGTCCCGCTCCCTCCGGCACAGGCACATGGCCGTCACTGACCGGCAACAGCGAACCAACGACCAGGTCGCGCCCCGCATTGGGGTGACAGTCGTATTCGAGCAAGCCGCTGCCGCCTGCGGCAGCAAGCAAGTGCAGCGATGCAAGCAGCGCAACGCCGCCGCCGAAAAAGTGCGGGCAATAACGTTTGCCTGCAGCAACCGTCGCGCGCGCGACGTGCAAGTTGCCGGTGATGCCGCCCCATTTGGTCACATCCGGCTGGATGACTCGCAAGGCGCGGTCGGCGATCGCGTCGTCGAATTGATCCCCCCGAAAGTTCTCGCCTCCGGCAAGCGGTAGCGGAGAAGCATCGGCAAGTGCGTGCCAATGCTCGCGCGGCGCGTCGACGCGGATCGCTTCCTCGAACCATTGCAAATCGAACGGCGCCGCTGCGCGCGCGAAGTCGATCGCAGCTTCCACCGTCAGCGCCTGATTCGCATCGCATGTCAGCACCGCGTCGTTGCCGAGCGCTTCGCGCATCGCACGCAGGTTGCGCAAGTCGCGCGCCTGGTCGAAGCCAGTTTTCAATTTGAATGCGCGATGCCCTTCCGCATAACGATCGGCGGCGAAACGCTCGGGCTGATCCGGATTGATTCCGGTCGCATACACAGGCAGCGTGTTGCGTGGCGCACCACCCAACGCGCGGTAAAGCGGCTGCTTCTGCTTGCGCGCAGACAAATCCCACAACGCGATGTCGATGCCCGCGATCGAGCTTGCGATCGGACCCGCTTCGCCGGTCTGCAACACCATCACTTCGAGCGCGGAAGTAAGTTGCGAGAACGCTTGATCCGGCGTCGTGAGTGTTGTGCCGATCAGCCGCTCGCCGATATCGTTTGCAAGTCTGGCGCGATGCTCGGCGCCCACCGCCGGCCAATTGCACCAGATCTCGCCAAAGCCTTCGACGCCGTCCTCGTCGACGATGCGCACGAGGACCATCGGCCGATCCTTGAACGTTCCGAACGAAACCTTGATCGGCGCCGCGATCGGCACGCGATAGGCGATCGCTTCGATGGTAACCGGTCGGATCGAGCTCATCATTTTCATTCCCACGTGGCATTCGCGTATAGAGCAGCGAGTCGGCAAAGTACATCGTGCGTGCGAAAGGTCTCGACTTGCCCGCTCGCGTAGTCGAGCCGACGGATCGTGGAAGGCGGATATCGACCCAATACAGTGCCTGCTCGCGCTCGCTCCACAGCGGGCATTCTCCCAGAACGTCGATTTGATCGTCGACGCGCGTCAAATGGGTCATCTGCAATCTCTGATGCAGCGTTGCACGATTTCTGCCCAAC
Source organism: Casimicrobiaceae bacterium (assembly GCA_035536295.1). Lineage (GTDB taxonomy): Bacteria > Pseudomonadota > Gammaproteobacteria > Burkholderiales > Casimicrobiaceae > VBCG01. The sequence continues at coordinate 1,832 of DATLOI010000005.1, read as the reverse complement.
GACGGCCGACGAGGTACTGGCATTCCGGCAAGCGACCCTTGTTGACGCGCGAAGGCAGGCGGATTACATATCAATCTTCGCCGAAATGCCGGCGAGATCAAAGGAGCACTGCAGATGCTGAAGGTAGGATTTGTCGGAATTGGCGTGATGGGCGGGCCGATGGCTTTGAACGTGTTGAAAGGCGGTCATTCGCTCACCGTGTATGACTTGAGCAAGGAAGCCGTTGCGCGGCTGACGAATGCCGGCGCCAAGGCCGCAGACTCGCCGCGTGAGGTTGGCGCGGCGAGTGATGTGGTGGTGACGATGCTGCCCGAGCCGCAGCATGTCGAGGAGGTCGTGCTCGGGCGCAACGGTGTTGCAGAAGGGTTGCGAAGAGGTGGTGCGGTGATCGACATGAGCACGATCGACCCTTACACGTCGCAACGCATCGGCGCGGAACTGAAAAAGCGCGGCATCGACATGGTCGATTCGCCTGTGGGAAAGACATCGGAGCACGCAGCGACCGGTACATTGACCTTGATGGTCGGCGGCGATCGCGAAGTGATCTCGCGCGTGAAGCCGGTACTCGATTGCATGGGCAGCGACACCTACTATTGCGGCGGCCTCGGCATGGGCCACGCGATGAAAATCACCAATAATGTGCTGGCAACCTCGATCATGGTCGCCACTACCGAAGCGTTGGCGATTGGTGCGAAATGCGGCTTGACGCTCGAGCTGATGATCGAAGTGATGAAAACGACGATGGCGTGGAACGCGCAGCTGGGTGTCGCGATGCCGAAAAAAGCGTTCAAGGGTGACGATAGCCCGGGGTTCATGGTCAAGCTCGCTTGCAAAGATGTTCGGCTCGCCGTCGAGCTTGCGAAAAAGCAGGGCTTCGATGCACTCGTGGGCGCTGCAACGCAAGCAACGCTCGAACGCGCGATGAACAAAGGGCTGGGTGATCGCGACACCGCCGCGGTGATGTTCCTTCGCGAGAAGGAACTTGGCATCAAGGTAAGGCCCGCGAACCCCACGATGGCATAGCGCGGAAGGAATTGACATGGTCGCGTACGTTATCAACGACATGGAAGTGACCGATCCTGCGCTTCTCGAGGAATACAAGAAGCTTTCGCCGGCCACGGTCGCGCAATACGGTGGCCGCTTTCTCGCGCGCGGCGGCCGTTGCGAAACCGTCGAAGGAAGCTGGTCGCCGAAGCGCCTGGTGATCCTCGAGTTTCCGAGTTTCGAGAAGGCCAAGGCATGGGTCGATTCGCCCGAGTACGCGCCTGCGAAACGAATGCGGCAGCAGGCATCGCGATCGAACATCATTGTCGTCGATGGCCTGCCGCAGGTCTGACGCGACGTTTCACGCAAGAAACGCTCACTCGATGTCAAAGACCTACACCAAGCGACTCGGCATCCTGCGCAAGAAGGAAGGCATGACGCACGAAGCGTTCGTGGAACACTGGACGACTACGCACGCCACGTTGTGCACGAAACTGCCGAAGCTTCGCCGCTACTCGATCAATCTGGTCGATCGCAAGCGCTTTCCGAAATTCGGCTACGACGGATTCTCGGAGTTGTGGTTCGACTCGGAGGAAGACCTGGTCGCTGCGCTGAATAGTCCGGAAGGCAAGACACTGCTCTCCGATTTGCCGAGCTTCGCGGGGGAGGTCGATCCGATCATCTCGGTCGAGACACCGATCCTCTGGCCTTAGCGTGTAATGAAAAAAGCGAGCGACGCGCAGGTGGGGCTGTCAATCGTCTGCCTGCTGTTCGGCACCGACGAGGCGGTGCCCGCGAGCGCCGCACGCCGTGCACAGCTTTTCGCGCCAGCGCCTGCCACCGTATGC
>DATLOI010000004.1:0-4599 GCA_035536295.1 Casimicrobiaceae bacterium | reverse complement strand
GCCGCCTTTTTGCTGCACCGCACAAACGAATTATGGCGACGGCGGCGGCCCTCGTCAAGGGTTTTTTGGTGCCTTGCAGCATACGGCCACCTCAAAAAGTAAACATTCGTTAAATCAGTCATTTATAATTGCCGACCCTTGGAGGTCCGCATGGCCGAAGCGCTCCGCACGATCAAGAAATACCCGAATCGCCGCCTCTACGACACGGCCAACAGCGGCTACATCACGCTCGCCGACGTGAGGCAAATGGTGCTCGACAACATCGAGTTCCAGGTCGTCGATGCGAAATCCGGCGCCGATCTGACGCGCGCGATTCTTCTCCAGATCATCCTCGAGGAGGAAGCGGGTGGATTGCCGATGTTCAGCTCCGAAATGCTGGCGCAGATGATCCGCTTCTATGGCAACGCTCAGCTGACGATCATGGGGCAGTACATCGAGCAGAACGTGAAGGCATTCCTGTCGATTCAAAAGAAGCTGCAGGATCAGGCGAAGCAGATCTACGGCGACAAGATGCTGCTGACGCCGGATCTTTGGAAGCAGTTCATGCAGATGCAGGCGCCGGCGATGCAGGGAATGCTCGGCAACTATCTCGAGCAGAGCGCGCGCCTCTTCATGGACATGCAACAGCGCATGCAGGACCAGACGCGCGGCATGTTCTCGGCGTTTCCGTTTCCCAATTTCAGCGCCCCTGCGGACGACGACAACAAGCGCTGACCTTGCCGCGCGATGTTTGAATCTGTCGCCGCACGTCACTTCGAGTAAAGCCATGTCGATTCGCAGAACCGAGCGTGCGCAGCCGTCGGTAGGCTTCGTTTCACTCGGCTGCCCGAAGGCGCTCGTCGACTCCGAGCACATCCTGACGCAGCTCAAGGCCGAGGGCTACGCGATCGCGCCGAGCTACGAGCGTGCGGACCTGGTCGTCGTCAACACCTGCGGCTTCATCGACCGTGCCGTCGAGGAGTCGCTCGACGCGATCGGTGAGGCCCTGCACGCGAACGGCAAAGTTATCGTGACCGGCTGCCTCGGGGCAAAGCAAGGCGGCGATTTCGTTCGCGGCGCGCATCCCAAAGTGCTCGCCGTCACGGGCCCGCACGCTACCGCCGAGGTGATGACCCACGTGCACAGCGCGCTCCCGAAGCCGCACGATCCTTTCGTCGATCTCGTTCCGCCGCAGGGAATCAAGCTCACGCCGCGCCATTACGCGTATCTCAAGATCAGCGAAGGCTGCAATCACCGCTGCACGTTCTGCATCATTCCGTCGATGCGCGGCGATCTCGTCAGTCGCCCGCTTGGCGAAGTGATGGCCGAAGCCGAGCGGTTGTTGCGCGCGGGGGTGAAAGAGTTGTGCGTCGTGTCGCAGGACACGAGCGCGTACGGCGTGGACGTCAAATATCGCACCGGCTTCTGGCAGGGGCGCCCCGTGAAAACGCGCATGGTGGAGCTTGCGCGTGAGCTCGATGCGCTCGCCCGTGCGCACGGCGCGTGGGTGCGCTTGCATTACGTCTATCCCTATCCACACGTCGACGACGTGATCGCGTTGATGCGCGACGACTTGTCAGGCGGCGGGCTCGTGCCCTATCTCGACGTTCCGTTTCAACATGCGAGCCCGCGCATCTTGAAACTGATGAAACGACCCGCGGCGCCCGAACGCGTGCTCGACCGCGTGCATGCATGGCGCAAAGAACGTCCCTCACTCGCCATTCGCAGTACCTTCATCGTTGGCTTTCCGGGTGAGACCGACGATGAGTTCGACGAGCTGTTGACATTCATCGAGGAAGCGGGTCTCGACCGCGTCGGCAGCTTCGCCTACTCACCGGTTGAAGGCGCTGCCGCAAATGCGTTGCCCGATCAGGTCCCGCCAGACGTGCAAGAGGAGCGACGCGCTCTGTTCATGCAGCGGCAGGCGGGCATCAGTGCCAAGCGACTAGCCGCTCGCGTGGGCGAGGTCACGACGGTCCTCATCGACGAGCACGTCGAGGTAAAACGTGGTCGTAGGCGTGCAATCGTTGCCGTTGCGCGGACTGCGCAGGATGCGCCGCAAATCGACGGAGTGGTGCATGTCGATTCAGGCGATCGCTATCCGGCGGGAACGTTCGCGCGTGTAACAATCACGGCGAGCGATGATCACGACTTGTTCGCCGTTCCCGCCTAACCGGCGCGATCACCTGCGAAAGCGTTGCTCGCCGCGAGATCGCGCGCGAGCGATTCCAGCACGCGCGATAATCCTTCGTTCCACGCCGTGGCCAATGCGTCAGGCGTCGCAAGCGCAAGCGCAATGCGCTCGCTGTAGGGTTGCGACCACACGACGCCCGCGGGGAACGTCGTGCGCGTTACGAAAAACGTTATCGAGACGACGGCATACGGCGGCTTCGAGCGCGTGTCGGCGTATAGGTCCGACACGAACGCCTCGAGCACGTAATCCCCGTCCTCAGGCGCGGTGCCCGCCGGCACGACGCGGGCAAACACCTTTGCACCGGTGAGCGCTTTCGTCGCCGCCTGCGCGATCATCGACGCAGGTGCGGTGAAAAACTCGTGATAGAAATCCGACTCGTATTGCAATTCGCCGGTGCGATAGACGAACGTGCGATCGCGATACGGCGCTGCGACGTTGATCGTGCCGATGCGCAGGGTCACCGGCTTCTGCACAGTCGCGGCCGCCGGAATGCGCGGATCGAGCAGGAACGTGTTCTTCACCGGCGCGGGGCGTGACAGGTCGCAGCCTGCGAGCAGCGCACACGCGCCACCGAAGAGCAACGGGGCGAGATGCGCGAAAACATTTCTCATTTGACTCGCTCCAGCGGCGTTGGCGGCGGCGGCTTGCCGAAGATCACGTTCGCCGGATAGCGCTTCGTGTCTTCGGTGAGCTGGCGCAGATTTTCGGTTATCGTGCGCAGATTCGCGATCGTCGAGGAAAGATCGGTTTCGCCGCCACCGGTCAGCCGATCGAGTCGTCCGAGCGTGCGTTCGAGATGGCCGAGTGTCGCGGGGAGGCGCGGATCGGCAACGACCTTGCGCAAATCGGCGACCGCAGCGCTCGCGTCTTTCGGCACTTGTCGCCATGCAGGATCGGCGATCGTCGCTTGCAGCTCGGCATTGGTCTTTCGAACATCCTGCAGGAGCGCGACCATTTCATTGCTGATCCGCTTTGCGGCAATGCTATCGAGCGTCCCCTCGATCTTCGCAAGTGTTCGCTCGGTTTGCTTGCCGATCGCCTTCGTGTCGATACCGCCGATGCGCTCATTGGTCGTGGCGAGAAGCTTGTTCATGTTCGCGAGCGTGCCTTCGACATCCAGATTTTGCAGGCGCTGCACGATCTCGCTCGCCGCATCGACAAACGAGGTGAGCGTGGAGCGAGCGCTCGGCACATAAGGGTTCAGCGGGTCCCAGTCGATTGGAAGTGGCGGATTGCTCGCCGGGTCGACATAATCGATCTCGAGGTAGCTGGTGCCGGTGATGCCCTGCGGTGTCAGGCGCACGCGCAAGCCGCGCTCGGCTTCGATCGCCGCGGTTTTGGGATCGGTGAAATCACCAGCCGCGGAACGCCCGCCCAATAGACGCGGTTGGATCTCCGCCTCGACGAGCACGTAACGCGAGCGTTCCGACATCGGTCGCTGTTGCTGATAGCGCGTGTAGGTGAAAGTAATACGCGTCACATCACCGATCACTACGCCGCGATACTTGAGCCTGCTGCCGATGTCCAGTCCCTGCACCGACTCGTTGAAATACGTTTCGACGGTGAGCTTCGGCGTGAACCAGCGGCCGCTGCCAACGATGAGGAGAACCGCCACGGCGCACGCGACAGCGCCTATGACAAACAGACCCAGCTTGTAGTAGTTCGCGCGCAGGCTCAATTGAAGTTTCTCATCGCCCTAGGCGGTCTCGGCGTGCAGGGTCTCGGGCTCGCGGCGGAAGAACGAGCGCACGCGCGGATCGTCGTTCTCTTCGCGAAGTTTTCTCGGATCGCCCTCGGCGATGATACCTTTGGCATCGCGTTGCAAGAGAATCACGCGATCGACGGCAGTGAAGATGCTGCCGAGATCGTGGGTGACGATAACGAACGTGACGCCCAGGCTTTCGGAAAGTCGCCGCACCGTTTCGTCGAGCGTTGCCGCAGTGATCGGATCGAGGCCCGACGAGGGCTCGTCGAGAAACAGGATCTGCGGATCGAGCGCCATCGCGCGCGCGATGCCGGCGCGCTTTTGCATGCCACCGGAAAGCTCGGCAGGTAGATGTCCGGTGAACCCGTCGAGTCCGACCAGTTCGAGCTTCATGCGCGCGATCAAATCGATCGCATCGTCGGGAAGATCGGTCGCGGTCTCGAGCGGAAGGCGTACGTTTTCGAGCAGCGTCATCGAGCCGAACAATGCGCCCGATTGATACATGACGCCGAAACGCGACACGATCCGCTCACGCTCCTCATCGTTCCCCGCCCAGATGTCGTCCTCACCGAACAGCACGCGCCCGCGCATCGGCTGCAGCAGGCCGATCATGTTTTTCATCAGCGTGCTCTTCCCAGACCCCGAGCCACCGAGAATTCCGAACACTTCCCCGCGCCGCACTTCGAAATCGACATGCTCGAGGATCGGTGTGTCATCGTAG
>DATLOI010000003.1:0-51363 GCA_035536295.1 Casimicrobiaceae bacterium | reverse complement strand
GACACGGCGCACGGCATCATTCATCGCCGCCGCGATCAGATCCTCGAGCATGTCCTTGTCCTCGCCCAAAAGCGATGGATCGAGCGTGATGCGTTTCACCGCGTGCCGGCAGGTCATCGTCACCTTGACGAGACCCGCCCCCGACTGCCCTTCGACTTCGGTCTGCGCAAGCTCTTCTTGCGCGCGCTGCATGTTCGCCTGCATCTCCTGCGCCTGCTTCATCAAGCCGGCGAGCTGGTTTTTCATCATGAGCGTGACTCCGTATTCGGTAGCGGCTGGATCGATTCCGCGCGCACTTTGGCGTCGAAACGATCGACAAGATCGCGCACGAACGGTTCATCGCGAAACGCCGCCTCGGTGCGCTCGCGGGCTTCGTCTTTCGCCTTGCGCTCGGTCGAGGCTTTCGACGCGGGCGTCGCCTCGCCGACTTCGAAGGCGAGCATGAGCTTGCGACCGCACGCTGCTTCAAGCGCGCTCTTCAGCTTGTCCGAATAGGCCCGGTCGGCAAGGTGCTTGTGCGTCGCCGGCAGCGCGAGATTCACTACGTTGCCGTTAACGCCACGCAATTCGCTTTGTGCGGCGAGTTGCGCCGCCATGCCGTTCAGCGCGAGCGCGCTCACGAATGCCGGCCATTGCTCGGGCAAGCTCGGCAATGCGCGGTGAGGGGTGGGCGCGGTAGGCGTCGGCGACGCGATCGCTTGCGGCGCGCGCGCAGCGCGCACCGATCCGAGCGTGGCGGCCGCGATTGGCGCCGCCTTGCGTGGCGGCTCGTTTGCAGTCGCTTCGCGCGTCGACGCGGTCGCGGGCTCGAAAGCCAGCAGACGCAGCAACGTCATCGCGAATCCGGTTCCTTCGTCTGGCGCGATCGCAAGGTCGGCGCGGCCCTGCGCGCAGATTTGATAGGCGAGCTGAACGCCTTCGGCCGACAGGCGCTCCGCGTATGACGCGATGCGCTCCGCGTCGTCGAAGATGCGTGTTGCATCGGGAACCGCCTGCGCGACTGCGATGCGATGAAACATCGAAGCGAGCTCATCGAGGGCGCCGGCTGCCGAAAGGCCGCGCGAGGTCAGTGCATCGCTTTCGCCGATCAGAGCCGGGCCGTCAGCGGCAACGAGCGCATCGACAATTCGGTAGACGTAGTCGCGATCGACCGTGCCGAGCATCGAGCGCACGACACTTTCGGTCAACGCTCCGCTGCCATACGCGATCGCTTGATCCAGCAGCGAAAGCGCATCGCGTAACGACCCTTTTGCGGCGCGCGCGATCAATGCAACGCCAAGCGCATCGCGCGTGATTCCTTCAGCGTCCAGAATCGTCTCGATACGCGCCGCAATGTCGCCGGGCGGTAAGGGCTTCAAGTTGAACTGCAGGCAGCGCGACAGCACGGTCACGGGAATCTTTTGCGGGTCCGTCGTCGCGAGCACGAATTTCACATGCTCGGGCGGCTCCTCGAGCGTTTTCAGCATCGAGTTGAACGCGCCCTTCGACAGCATGTGCACTTCGTCGATCAGGTAAACCTTGTAGCGGCCGACCGTCGGCGCGTAGCGTGCGTTGTCGAGAATCTCGCGCATGTTGTCGACGCCGGTATTGCTCGCAGCGTCCAGCTCCAGGAGATCGACAAAGCGACCGGCGTCGATGTCGCTGCAGGCTGGGCAGACGCCGCATGGCCTGGCGCTGACTCCGTTCACGCAGTTCAGGCTTTTCGCGAGGATGCGCGCAATCGTCGTCTTGCCCACGCCACGCGTCCCGGTCAGGAGGTAAGCATGGTGCAGCCTCCCCCGGTCGAGCGCGTTGGAAAGCGCGGTGACGACGTGCTCCTGCCCCTTGAGCTCGTCGAATGTCCGCGGCCGCCACTTCCGCGCCAGCGCCTGGTAGGTCATAAGATCAATCGATGAAAAAGGGCGTCCGCAACGGTTAGACATTCGTAGCGCCAGCCGCGCGCCTTTTTCATCGAGAATAGTTAGGCGGGTGTCTAGGGGCGGCCCGTCGACACCCGCGGAACTGCACGTAACAACGAACGGCCAACGAGCGGTTGAGCCCAACCGCAACCACTGCTGACGCGGTGCTTTACAAAAGGGTGGCGAGCCGTTCCCCCGGCACTTGCCTAGAGTCGCTGTGGCTGCTTCCTTCCGGACCTGACCAGGTTCACGACCATGCAATGCGGGGCGACCCGCCATAGAACGGGCGCTTGCTTCAGCGCGAAAACAATTATATCCGACGGGTCAAAAGCGCCTTTCGCATCGAACGCGCGATCGATGCCGGTGCCGCCGATCCGCCCGCGTGGGCCCCGAATATCCCAACGGTATAATCCGTCACCCCCTGCTCGAGGGCGCAGGCCGGGGCGCTGTACCGATTGTTGCCAAACGCATGCGACCGATCTCTACCCAAGTCGCGCTGCCGGCGCCGTTACGTGCGCTTGGCATTGCGCTCATCCTCCTTCTGACCGCTTGCGGGGCGCCTCCCCGCGAGCCCCTGCCAAACGACCGGTTGGTGGTCGCCGTGCGGGCGAGCCCGGTGTCGTGGCAGCGTGGCCCCGATGGCTTGCCGCAAGGGCTCGAGCACGACCTTCTCGAGCGCTTCGCCGCTGAAGCGCAACTCCCCCTGGTCGTGGTGCCGGTGGCAACTGCGCTCGACCTCACTGCGAAGTTGGCGGCTGGCGAGGCGCACCTCGGCCTTGGCGGCGTTTATCGACCCGCAGGCCTTGGCGCGCCGCGCGGCGAAGATGGTTCGCCGCTTCCGCTCAGCTGGACCGACGGCATCCAGGCGATCGAGACGGTCGTCATTCACTCGACAGGGGGCGCCAAACCGCGAAGCTTCAGGGATCTCGCCGGGGCGAGCGTCGCTTACTTAAAGGCGACGGGGCTCGATGAAGAAGTCGCGAAGCTCGCCAAAGCCCACCCGCGCGTGCGCTTTACCCCGGTCGACCTGCCAAGCTCGGATCGGCTGATCGCGGCGGTGAGCCGAGGGGAGATCGAGAACGCGCTGGTGAGCTCGCTGCAGGCGGGCGTCGCGCGCAATCTACACCTGGATTTCGACGTCGCGTTTGCCTCGGGAGCAAAACTTCATCTCGCCTGGCTCGTCCCGTCGGGAAGCGAACCGCTACGGAAGAGCATCGACGATTTCCTCGCGAAAGCGCGCCGAAGCGGCCTGGTCGCACGGCTCGCCAACCGCTACTTCGGCTACGAGCGCGAAGTGCCGCGTCTTGATGCGAGCGCGTTTCACGCACGCTTGCGAACGACACTTCCCGAGTATCGCAAGCTCTTCCTCGAAGCGCAGGAGACCACCGGCGTCGAATGGCGCTTGCTCGCCGCGGTCGCGTATCAGGAATCGCAGTGGGAGCCGCTTGCCACGAGCGAGACCGGGGTGCGCGGCTTCATGCAGCTGACCGAGGACACGGCGCGGCGCGTCGGTGTGGCGAATCGCTTGAACCCGCGCGAAAGCGTTCTCGGCGCCGCGCGCTATCTTGCCGATTTGAAGGCTCGCCTTCCCGCGCGCATCGCCGAGCCCGATCGAACCTGGCTGGCCCTTGCTGCGTTCAACATCGGATTGGGCCATCTCGAGGACGCGCGCATTCTCGCGCAGCGTCACAAGCTCGATCCCGATCTCTGGCAAGACGTTCGCCAGGCGTTGCCGATGCTGACACTTCCCGAGCATTACGAGAACGCGAAGCTCGGCTATGCGCGCGGGGGCATGCCGGTGGCCTTCGTCGATCGCGTGCGCGGCTATTACGACATTCTGCTGCGCCATGAAGCCGCTCACGCGTCACGGTCGCGCGTCGCTTCGGTCGGGTCGTAAGCACGCTTGATTTCGTGGCAAGCGCACGGGCTTTTCGCCTATGATGCGCGCCATGCCGTTGCGGTCGCTCCACTTTCTCGCTGCTTTGCTCGTCCTCGTCGCCATCGCAACGCATGCGCAACCGCGCAGCGTCCGTCTCGAAGACTTCACCTCGACCGAGCTGGCCGACGCGATTGCGCGCGGCAGCACGACGATTCTCGTACCCATCGGCGGCACCGAGCAGAACGGCGCGCACATCGCGCTCGGGAAGCACAATCGACGCGTCGAGGTGCTCGCGCACAAGATCGCGGGCGTGCTCGGTAACGTGCTCGTAGCGCCGGTCATTGCTTACGTGCCCGAGGGTTCGATCGATCCGCCGAGCGCGCACATGCGCTATCCCGGAACGATCAGCGTGCCGAGCGACGTGTTCATGCGTACCTTGGAGGCCGCGGCGAATAGCTTGCGTCGACACGGCTTTCGCGACATCGTGCTGCTCGGCGATCACGGCGGCTATCAGTCGGATCTCGCATCCACCGCTGCGCGTGTCAACGCCTCGTGGTCGCGATCACCTGCACGCGTGCACGCGCTCGTGGATTACTACCGCACCTCCGATGCCGCGTTTCGCGAGTTGTTGTCGAAGCGCGGCTTTCGAAGTGACGAGATCGGCCGTCACGCGGGCCTTGCGGATACGTCGTTGACGCTTGCCGTCGATGCGTCGTTGGTTCGGCTCGAGCGCTTGCGCGATGCGAAACATCCCGGCGTCAACGGCGATCCATCGCGCGCATCGAGCGAGCTCGGGCAAGCCGGCGTCGATCTCATTGTTTCTCGCAGCGCCGATGCCATTCGTGCCCTCGTCGCCAGGCGTTGAGCTTTCCTTCCACTCTTATCGAATCGGATTCCCCTTGACGTTTTCCTATCGCAAATGGTCGTTGGGTCTCATGGCCAGCGCTTCGCTCGCAGTCGCGCAAGTCCCCTCGCCTTCGACGCCGATCAAGACGGTGCCGGGCATGCCGCCGGTCACCGACGCGACCAATCTCTATAGCGAGCAGACCGCAGGCAAGGTGCTGCCGTCGATCGCAAACGACCTTCCCCGCGTCTATGTGCCGCACGTCAAAAGCAATGACGTTTACGTGATCGATCCTGCAACGATGAAGGTCGTCGACAAGTTCCGCGTCGGCATCAATCCGCATCACATCGTGCCTTCGTGGGACATGAAAACGCTGTGGGTCGCGAACACTGCCGAGGGACGCAAGGACGGCAGCCTGATTCCAATCGATCCCAAGACCGGGAAGCCGGGCAAGGCGATTCCCGTCGAAGATCCCTACAACATGTATTTCACGCCCGACGGCAAGTCGGCGATCGTCGTCGCGGAGGCGTACAAGCGTCTCGACTTTCGCGACCCACAAACGTTTGCCATGCAATACCAGATTCCGGTGCCCGCTTGCGCCGGCGTCAATCACGCCGATTTCTCGATCGACGGAAGCTACGCCATCTTCACCTGCGAGTTCGCGGGAACACTGGTCAAGATCGATCTTGTCAATCGCAAGATCGTCGGGTACCTGAAGCTGAAGACCGGCAAGATGCCGCAGGACATTCGCATCTCGCCCGACGGCAAGCTTTTCTATATCGCCGACATGAAGGCCGATGGGCTCTTTGTCGTCGATGGTGACGCGTTCAAGGAAGTCGGCTTCATCCGAACCGGCGTCGGCACGCATGGCCTGTATCCCAGCCGGGACGGCAAGAAGCTCTACATTGCCAACCGCGGCTCGAACATCATTCGCGGCAAGCCGAAGGGACCGGGCAGTGTCAGCGTGCTCGACTTCGCCACCGGCAAGGTCGAGGCGAATTGGCCATTGCCCGGTGGCGGAAGCCCGGACATGGGGAACATCAGTGCGGACGGCAAGTGGCTGTGGCTATCGGCCCGCTACGATGACGTCGTTTACGCGATCGATACGACGAGCGGCGCAATTACGAGCATCCCGGTCGGCCGCGAACCTCACGGACTCACCGTCTGGCCGCAGCCGGGGCGCTATTCGCTGGGACATACGGGGAACATGCGCTAGCGAATCAGTCGCGCTTGATCGTTTCCAATCCGCCCATGTAAGAACGCAGCACTTCCGGCACAACGATCGATCCGTCCTCACGCTGATTGTTCTCCATGATCGCGACGAGAGTGCGACCCACTGCGAGTCCCGAGCCGTTCAGCGTATGCACGAGCTCGGTCTTCCCGGCGGCGTTGCGAAAGCGCGCCTGCATGCGTCGCGCCTGAAACGCCTCGCAGTTGCTGCACGAGCTGATTTCGCGATACGCGTTCTGGCCCGGTAGCCAAACTTCGAGGTCGTACGTCTTGGCGCTCGCGAAACCGATGTCGGCTGTGCACAGTTGCACGACGCGATAAGGCAGAGCAAGGCGCTGCAATATCGATTCGGCGTGTGAAGTCAACTCTTCGAGCGCTTCGTACGAGCGCTCCGGATGCACGATCTGCACGAGCTCGACCTTGTCGAACTGATGCTGGCGGATCATTCCGCGCGTGTCCTTGCCGTAGCTCCCCGCTTCCGAGCGAAAGCATGGCGTGTGCGCAGTGAGACGAATCGGCAGTGACGCCAGCGGCAGAATCTCGTCGCGAACGCTGTTGGTCAGCGTGATCTCCGATGTCGAGATCAGATACAGCCGCTCGTCTCCTTCCGCGCCGCCTCTGGTTGCGGCGAACATGTCCTGCTCGAACTTCGGAAGCTGCGTCGTTCCGACCAGTGTTTCCGCATTGACGATATAGGGCGTATAGCACTCGGTGTAGCCATGCTCGCGCGTTTGCACGTCGAGCATGAACTGCGCAAGCGCGCGATGCATGCGCGCAAGATCGCCGCGCAAAAACGAGAAGCGGCTACCCGATAGCTTTGCAGCGGTTGCGAAGTCGAGCATTCCGAGCGCCTCGCCGAGCTCGACGTGGTCCTTGGGCTTGAACGTGAAAAGGGGGGGCCCGCCGATGCGGCGAAGCTCGACGTTGTCGGCTTCGGAGCGGCCCTCGGGCGTCGACGCGTGCGTGAGATTGGGAAGGTCGAGCAGGAAGTCGCGCAAGCGCATCTGCACATCGTCGAGCGCCGATTCGAGGCGTTTGACTTCGTCGCCGATTCCGCCAACTTCCGCCAGCAACGGCGCTGTATCGCGTCCTTGCGCCTTGGCGGAGCCGATGTCTTTGGAAAGCGCGTTGCGGCGTGCCTGCAGTTCCTGCGTGCGGCTTTGCAACCGCTTGCGCTCGAGCTCGAGGGATTCGAACCGGGTGGCGTCGAGGGTCTCGCCTCGCTTGGCGAGGACCGCAGCAACTGCTGGAAGATCAGTGCGTAAGAGATTGATATCGAGCACACGAGAGACTCTATCAGAGGTGCATACCTCTAGCGGCTCGATAAGCACGCGCCAAGATCATGTCGGTGGCATTTACGCCGATGCCCTACGGGACTGTCGAACACAAGTAATTCTACCGTCGGTCAATGGCTTACGTAATTGGCCTCACTCTTGCGATATGAGGAGCGTTACTCTCCATCGCAGTCTTCATTGTTAAGGATTCCGCCATGCAGTCTTTTTCGCAGTCACTGAAGTGCAAGCTGGGCCACGCGATGGTGACGCTGGGGTTAGGAATCGCCTCGACGAGCGTCAACGCCGCCATCATCGACTGCAACGCGAGTCAAGCCGATGGCCTGCGCGTTTTGACCCTCAATGTCCCCACGATCTCGGGCAGCTGTTTCGCCGTGGGACTGGGCAACTTGGGCGATCCGGCCTTGGCAGCGCTTACGGGTGCGACGCTGATCGATCGTGATAACAGCGACGCGAACGGCGGCGCGCTCAACATCACCGGCGAGGGTTCTACGTCGTCAGGTTCGTTCTCCTTTACCGGCAGCGGGGCCACGTCGTTCTTGTACTTTCACTTCGGCAACAGGGAAGGCGGCGGCACTGCTGCCGATCCCGACTACTTTATCTTCAGCTTGATGACCCCTGCGGGTGCCGCCGCGGGAACGTGGTCCCTCGGTGGGGCAGGCGCATTGCAAAATGGCCTTTCGAATGTCGCGCTCCTTGGCAGCGGTGCTATTAGGACACCGCCACCGCCCGGCCGAATTCCCGAACCCGCTACGCTCGCGCTATTGGGCTTGGGCTTGCTTGGTTTGACGGCTGTTCGTCGCAAGCTCGGTTAGTCCGGTACGCTCTCGATAGCAAACGGCGCTCCGATTCGGAGCGCCGTTCTCATTTGCTGTCGTCGCTTGACGCGCGATCGCGTTCGCGCAACGCTTGCAACCGTTCGCGAATCCGCGCTTCCCATCCGCGCTCGGTCGGCTCGAAGAAGCGCATGTCTGGCATGTCATCCGGCAAGTAGCGCTCGCCCGCCGCGTACGCATCGGGCTCGTCGTGTGCGTAGCGATACCCTTTGCCATATCCCAGATTCTTCATGAGCTTCGTGGGCGCATTGCGCAAGCGCATTGGCACCGGGCGCGAGCCATCCTCGGCAATGAAAGCGCGCGCGTCGTTGTAGGCCGAATACACGGCGTTGCTCTTCGGCGCGACGGCCAGATACAGCACGCATTGCGCGAGTGCCAGTTCACCTTCAGGCGTACCGAGCCGCTCGAACGTTGCGACACAATCGAGCGCGATGCCCAGCGCCCGCGGGTCCGCAAGACCGATGTCCTCGACCGCCATGCGAATGAGCCGCCGCCCGACGTAGCGCGGATCGGCGCCCCCATCGAGCATGCGGCACATCCAGTACAGCGACGCGTCGGGATCGGATCCTCGCACCGCCTTGTGCAGCGCCGAGATCTGGTCGTAAAAAACTTCGCCGCCCTTGTCGAAGCGGCGCAGGCTTCGCGCAATCGTGCGCTCGACGAATCCGACGTCGATCGTCGCGACACCGCCGTCATTCGCTGCGATTGCGATTTGCTCGACGAGATTGATCACGCGCCTGCCATCGCCATCCGCGAACGCAACCACAGCGTTGCGTGCCTCGGGCTGGACGCTAAGTGACGGCATTGCCTCGCGCGCTGCCCGATCGAACAGCGTGCGCAAATCATCAACGGACAGCGGTTCCAGCACGTACACCGCTGCGCGCGACAACAGCGCGCTGTTGACTTCGAACGACGGGTTCTCGGTCGTTGCGCCGATGAACGTCAACAGTCCGCGCTCGACGAAGGGAAGAAAGGCATCCTGCTGCGCCTTGTTGAAGCGATGCACTTCGTCGACGAAGAAAATCGTCGGACGCCCTGATTGCCCAAGCGTCTGCTCGGCGCGCGCGACAGCGTCGCGAATGTCCTTGACGCCGGCGAGCACCGCGGAGATCGCAATGAAGTCGGCATTGAACGCGTCGGCCATCAATCGCGCGAGCGTGGTCTTGCCAACGCCTGGCGGTCCCCACAGAATCATCGAATGCGGCTTGCCCGAATGGAATGCGACCGCGAGCGGCTTGCCCGCTTCGAGCAAATGCCGCTGGCCGATCACTTCGTCCAGCGTTTTGGGACGCAGTCGCTCGGCGAGTGGAACTGCGCTGGTCGGGGCGCTGACGAAAAGGTCTGCGGAGGCCATGATGCGAGTGCGCTTACTGGCTCGATTGTCACACACGCGAAAGTGAAGACATGAAACCGATCCTGGCGGCCGCAGCACTTGCCCTAGCGTTCACCGGCGATGCCCACGCATTCGACATTCAAGGCCATCGCGGCGCGCGCGGCTATGCGCCCGAGAACACGCTGGCGGCCTTCAAGCGCGCGCTCGAGCTCGGCGTGACAACGATCGAGACCGATGTTGGCGTCAGCAAGGACGATGTCGTGGTGATCGCGCACGACCGTCGTTTGAATCCAGCGTTCACGCGTGACGCCGATGGACGCTGGATCGCGGCGCCCGGATCCACGATCCGCTCGCTCACTGCCGCCGAGCTGATGCGCTACGACGTCGGGCGCCTGAATCCGGAGTCGAGCTACGCCAAACAGTGGCCGCAACAAGTTGCAGCCGACGCACAACGCATTCCGCAATTGAGCGAGCTTTTCGCGCTGGTGCGCACGCATCCGAAGCGCGTGTCCCTCAACATCGAGACCAAGCTATCGCCGCTCGCACCCGATGACACGGTCACGCCGGCCGCGTTCGCGCGACTGCTCGTCGACGAAGTGCGCGCGACCGATTTCACCGATCGCGTCACGATTCAATCGTTCGATTGGCGGACACTCGTCGAAGCGAAACGACTCGCGCCCGAAATTCGCACGGCGTGCCTGACGACCGAAGGTGGCAATGGCGATACGGTCAAGGCCGATGCATCGGGACGCTCGCCGTGGCACGCGGGATTGTCATTGAGCGATGCAGGGTCGGTCGCGAAGCTCGTGAAAGCCGCGCGCTGCGACATCTGGTCGCCGTTCTGGCGCAACGTGACCGCTGACCGCGTTCGCGAAGCCAAGGCGCTTGGGTTGCAAGTGATTCCCTGGACGGTCAACGAGCCTGCGGACATCGAGGCGATGCTCGACTTGCCGATCGACGGTCTGATCAGCGATTACCCGGATCGCGTCGCGAAGCTCGTCGCGACCAAGGGCATCGCCAAGCAGTGATCATTTGTCGCCGATCACATCGGCGCCTTTGGGTGGAGTGAAGCGAAACGTTTCCGGCGCAAGGGTGGGATTGCGCGCGAGCTCGCCGAAGCGCACGACCGTCTTCTGACCGAAGCCATCGACGAGCTCGAGTGCCGCAAGCGTTGTTTGATCGAAGCCGAGCTTGATTTCCGCGAATGCCGCATCCTTGGCCAGCGGAAGCGCGGCAAGCCAATCGAGTCCATCCGCGGGCGGCAGCTCTCGCCACGTGAAACTCTTCTCGATCCCCTCGCGCCCGGCGAGCAGCGCGGCGGGCGTGCTCCCGAGCGCATCGCCCATGCGGCGCACGACGACCTGATTCAAGTCCTCGTCGTAGATCCACACGCGCTCGCCGTCGCCGACGACGAGCTGACGATAAGGCTTGTCGACAGACCAGCGAAAGCGGCCCGGTCGCGACAACTGCAACTCACCGTTGGAGCGTTGCACGACACGGCCGTTGCGATCGGTCACCGTCTGCGTGAATGTCGTGCGCGCCGTGTCGGTGTCGCGCACGAACGAGCGCAATCGGTCGAGCGTCGCTGCGTCGACGATTGCGACGCAACCCGCGGCAACAACGAAGAGAATAGTACGTAGCATGAACGTTGAGACAACAAAGATGCGAATCAGTTGTACGAGCCGCCCGGCGTGCCCGGGATGTTCGTAACGCGAACGCGCTAGCCGTCGGCCTTTCCGGACGGTACCAGCACTTCGCGATTGCCGTTCGAGCGCATCGGCGAGACGAGGCCTGCGCGCTCCATCTGCTCGATCAGGCGTGCCGAGCGGTTGTACCCGATGCGAAGATGGCGCTGCACGAGCGAGATCGAAGGTCGCCTGGTTTTCAGCACGATCGCGACGGCGTCATCGTACAGATCATCGGCTTCCGCATTGCCGGCGTCGATCGACACCCCGTCTTCGCCCGCATCCGCGAATCCAACGTCAAGGATGCCGTCGACGTATTGAGGCTCGCCCGACGCTTTCAGATACTCGACGACGCGATGCACTTCCGCGTCCGATACGAACGCTCCGTGCACGCGCTGCGGATAGCCGCTTCCGGGCGGCAAATTCAGCATGTCACCTTGGCCGAGCAGCGCTTCGGCGCCCATCTGATCGAGGATCGTGCGCGAATCGACTTTGCTTGCGACCTGGAACGCGATGCGCGATGGAATATTGGCCTTGATGAGCCCGGTGATGACATCGACCGACGGACGTTGTGTCGCAAGCACGAGATGAATCCCCGCGGCGCGCGCTTTTTGTGCAATGCGCGCGATCAATTCCTCGATCTTCTTGCCGGTGACCATCATCAGATCGGCAAGCTCGTCGACGACCACGACGATCGTCGGCAACTCTTCGAGCGGCTCGGGTGATTCGGGTGTCAACGTGAACGGATTGGTCAAAGGCTTGGCGGTCTTTTTCGCCTCGACGACGCGCTGGTTGTAGCCGGCGAGATTGCGAACGCCGAGCGTGCTCATCAGCTTGTAGCGCCTCTCCATTTCACCAACACACCAATTGAGCGCGTTGGGCGCGAGCCTCATGTCGGTGACGACGGGCGCCAACAAATGGGGAATGCCTTCGTACACCGAGAGCTCGAGCATCTTCGGGTCGATCAGGATCAAGCGGACCTGCCGCGGCTCGGACTTGTAGATCAGCGAGAGGATCATCGCGTTGACCGCGACCGATTTACCCGAACCCGTCGTACCCGCGACGAGCAGGTGCGGCATTCGCGCGAGATCCATCACGACCGGGCGCCCAGCGATGTCCTTACCGAGCGCGAGCGTCAACACGCCGGGTGCGTCGTTGTAGGTCGTCGACGAAAGAATTTCGACGAGACGCACGATCTGGCGCTTGGCGTTCGGCAACTCCAGCGCCATCAGCGACTTGCCGGGAATCGTCTCGACCACACGTATGCTGACCACCGACAACGCGCGCGCAAGATCCTTGACGAGATTGACGATCTGCGCGCCTTTCACACCCACCGCAGGCTCGATCTCGTAACGAGTAATCACCGGACCCGGATACGCGGCGAGCACTTTCACCTGCACGCCGAAGTCGGCGAGCTTGCGCTCGATCAGGCGCGAAGTGAATTCGAGCGTCTCTGCGCCGACGGTTTCCGACGCCATCGGCGCTTCTTCGAGAAGTGACAGCGGCGGCAACGGCGAATCCGGCATGTCGGTGAAAAGCGGTCGCTGCTTCTCTTTGACGACGCGCTCGGATTTCGCGACCACCCCCGCGGGAGGAACGACGACGATGGGCTCGCGCTCGTCCTCGTCGATGCGCACGCGCTCGACGGTTACTTCGCGTGCGATGCGCGCTTCCTCGCCGATGCGCTTGTCCTCGCGCTCTTCGAGCTTGCGTTGTCCCCAGGCAAGCGCGGCATCGATTGCCGCGCCGATGCGCTCCATCAGGCGCAGCCACGACACGCCGGTGAACAGCGAGAAGCCGACTGCAAAAGCGGCGAGCAATACCAGCGTCGCGCCGTTGAAGCCGAGCGTGCTCGTTAGCGCCGAGCCTGTGAGGTCGCCAATCGCGCCGCCCGGCGAACCGGGCAAGGTTGCAGGCAACCGCCAAAGCCGAATCGCCTCGATCGCCGCCGAAGCAACGATGACCAGCACGAATCCGATCGTTCCGTAGACCAGCGGGTGGTCGGTTTCGCCATCGGGATCGGCAATGCGTCGATAGCCCTGGACGATCAGCACGATGCCGGCGACAACCAACCACCACGCCGAGAAACCAAACAGATAGAGCAACAGGTCGGCGAACCAGGCGCCCACGATGCCGCCGCGATTGGCGACCGGTGCGCCGGTGCCTGAAAACGACCAACCCGGGTCGCTACGCGTATAGCTCCCGAGGACGAGTGCCAGCAGCAACATCGCCGCGACGACCAGAAGCCAGCGCGTTTCGCGCAAAAGGCGGGCGAAGCGTGGCGACAGCTCGCGCGAGGGCTTGGCCACCCGTCGGTTGCCGTTGCGCGCCGCACGCACGCCCGTCTTCAAAATCATTAGCTTGCGAGACTTACTTGAACTCGAGGATTATACGGGACTAGCGGGAATTTGGATGGCTTGCCGCAATCGGGGGTCGCCCTCATTTCTCTTACACTCACCTTTTTCCCAACAGATCAATCCAATGCCCGTGAAGCATGCACGCCTTTTGATCCTGGGCTCCGGCCCGGCTGGATTCAGCGCGGCAGTCTACGCCGCGCGCGCGAATTTGAAGCCGGTGCTCGTGACCGGTCTCGCGCAGGGCGGGCAGCTGATGACCACGACGGACGTCGACAACTGGCCCGCGGATGCGCAAGGCGTGCAGGGGCCGGAGCTGATGGAGCGCTTTCAACGACACGCCGAGCGCTTCGAGACCGAAGTCGTGTTCGATCAGATTCATACGGTCGATTTCGAGTCCACCCCGAAGCGGCTGATCGGCGACTCGGGCGAGTACACAGCGGACGCGGTGATCATCGCGACCGGCGCATCGGCCCGCTATCTCGGGCTTCCGTCCGAGCAGGCTTACATGGGCAAGGGCGTATCGGCTTGCGCAACCTGCGACGGCTTTTTCTACAAGGGGCAGGACGTCGTCGTGGTAGGCGGCGGCAATACCGCGGTCGAGGAAGCGCTCTATCTTTCGAACATCGCGAAGAACGTCACCATCGTGCATCGGCGCGACAAGTTTCGCGCCGAGGCGATACTGATCGACCGACTGGTCAAGAGATCGCGCGAAGGCAATGTGAAGATCGTGTGGGATCACGTGCTCGACGAGGTGCTCGGCGACGACAAAGGCGTCACCGGTGCGCGTATCAAGCACAAGAGCAGCGGCGCGACACAGGACCTCCCGGTGCATGGCGTTTTCATCGCAATCGGGCACACACCGAACACACAGATCTTCGAAGGCCACCTCGACATGGTGAACGGCTACATTCAAGTGGTGAGCGGAACGCAGGGCAATGCAACCGCGACCAGCGTCCCGGGCGTGTTCGCAGCGGGGGATGTCGCCGATCACGTCTATCGCCAGGCCGTCACGTCGGCGGGAACCGGATGCATGGCGGCGCTCGACGCCGAGGCGTATCTCGAAGCGCGTTGATGCGCGATGGCCAAGCTCGGCGAGTTGAAGAAACTTCTCGACGCCAAGCGGGTGGCGACTGGAAAACGCGCTACGCCGCCCCGCAGCGCGACCAGTCCGTGCTCGATCAAGCGATCCCTGGGTGCGACCAAACATGGTGACGCGGACATCGATGTGGCCCAGGTGTTTCGTGACGTGCGCCGATTGCCGCCTCGCAATCGGGCCCATGTCGCGCGACCGGCGCCTTCGCCTATTCCGAAGCAGCGCCTCGCCGATGAGCAGGACGCGTTGCTCGCGTCCAAATACGGTGCGGAAACGATCGAGCACAGTTGGGAAGTCGGTCAGGAGCACGAAGGCGAGCAAACCTTCTTGCGCAGAGGACTTGGGACCGACATCCTGACCAAGCTGCGGCGCGGGCACTGGTCGCTGCAAGGCGAAATCGATCTGCACGGCGCAACCAGCGACGAGGCACGCGACCAGCTCGCCGATTTTCTGCTCGATGCGCGCAATCGCGGGGCGCGTTGCGTTCGCATCATTCACGGCAAAGGGCTCACCTCCCCTGGCCGCGAGCCGGTGCTCAAAGGCAAAGTGCGCCGTTGGCTTGCGCATTGGGACGACGTGCTCGCGTTTTGCGAAGCGCCTCGACATGCCGGCGGCGGTGGCGCTGTACTGGTGCTGTTGCGCGGTCGTTGACTCAAGTCGCGTTAACATCCGCGCACGCGAGTGCTCGGGGGGCGTGCGATGCCACGAAGTTCATTGATGCGGCTGGTTCAAACGCTGGCTGCGCGCACGCGTGCCGGTCCACGCAATGAAGCGGAAGCGGCGCAACGTGCAGCGCGAAGGCGCACGGCGGCGCGCGAAGTCGAGATACGCGAGCAACGCCGCGAGTGGTTGCGGCGTGGCGTCGCGATGGCGACGGTCGCGAGCGTCGCACCGGGGTCGCTAACGCAAGCCGCAACGCGTTCGCGTGGGCGTGTCGTTGTCGTAGGTGGCGGACTGGCGGGACTGACTGCTGCGTTTCGCCTTGCGCAACAGGGTGTCGACGTGGCGCTATTCGAAGCAGCGCCGCGCGTCGGTGGACGCTGTTGGACCGAGCGGCGCGCGTTCGACGGCGGGCAGATTGCCGAGCGCGGTGGCGAGTTGATCGACACCGCGCACGACGACATCATCGATTTGGCTCTCGAGCTGGGGCTGGTACTCGACGATCTTCACGCCGCGACGCCGAAGGGCACCGAAAGCGTGTTTTGGATCGCCGGGCGGCGCTACAGCGAAGGTGAAGCCGCGCGCGATCTTGCGCAACTGTGGCCGGCGCTCGGGCGCGATTCGCGCCGGCTTGGCGAGGCGTTACCGACATTCGCGAAATTCACGCGCGAGCAAGCAACGCTGGATCGCATGAGCGCCCGGGAGTGGCTGTCGAGCCGCGTGCCCGGTGGACTGGCGAGTCCGCTCGCGCGTCTTCTCGCCAATGCGTACACCGAGGAGCTCGGCGCCGACATCGACGACATCAGTGCGGTGACGGTCATTGATCTTTTGCGCGATTCGCCGCGCGATCGACTTTCGCCCTACGAAGAATCGGATCAGCGCTATCACCTGCGCGGCGGCAACGATTCGATCGTTGCGCGTCTGGCCGAGTCGCTCGGGGCGCGAATCGAAACCGGCACTCGCCTCGTTGCGCTGGCGAAACGCGGTGATGGTCGGTATCGGCTCACGCTCGCGCGGGACAGCGCTAGGCGCGACATCGATGCGGACCGTGTCGTGCTCGCGATTCCGTTTCCACTGCTCGCCGACGTCGATCTTGTGAACGCCGGTTTTCGCGAGCGCAAGCTTCGTGCGATCCGCGAGCTCGGCATGGGCCGCAACACGAAGCTGCAGCTTCAATTCAACGAACGCGTGTGGAACGCTCAGCGAGGTAACGGTGAAACGCGCGTCGAGGGGAGCTATCAGGTGAGTTGGGATGTTTCGCGTGCACAAGCCGGCGCAATGGGAATCCTCAATTTCTATTCAGGGGGTACGACCGCGGCCAAAGCAGGGGATGGCACGCCTGAAGCGCGTGCGAGCGACGCGCTTGCCGATCTCGACAAGCTCTATCCCGGTATTGCGTCACGCTTCAATGGACGCGTCATCCGCAATGCGTGGGATCGCAATCCGTGGTCGCGCGGCTCGTATTCGTTGATCAAGCCCGGGCAATACACGACGATTCATGGCATCGCGCCGCTGCCCGAAGGCCGCGTGCATTTCGCCGGCGAACAATCGTCCCTCGATTGGTATGGCTACATGAACGGTGCGGTCGAGAGTGGAACGCGAGCGGCGACGGAGATTGCACGCACGCTGTCTCGCGCTGCCTGAAGTCACAGCGACTTGCAACTTCCACTCGCTGGCGCGAGGCGGTGATCGGTTAACATCGCGGCCTTCACTTAAGAACGCGCCATGGCCAAAGTCACGACTCCGACGCGACCATACTCGGTTCGCAACTCGCACATTCACGGACGCGGCGTGTTCGCGACGCGCAAAATCAAGAAAGGTGCGAAGATCATCGAGTACCGAGGACAGCGCATCACTTGGAAGGAAGCGTTGAAGCGGCCCGATACCGATCCCGACAATCCTTTTCACACGTTCTTTTTTTCGCTCGACGACGGCCGCGTGATCGACGCGGGGGTGCGCGGCAACGCGGCGCGCTGGCTCAATCACTCGTGCGCGCCGAATTGCGAGACCGAGGAGGACGACGATGCGCGCGTGCATATTTTCGCGCGGCGCGACATCGAGGTGGGCGAGGAGCTGACCTACGACTACAAGCTTTCCGTCGACGGTCGGTTGAATAAGAAAGAGCGCGCGTTTCTCGAATGCCGCTGCGGCAAGAAGCGTTGCCGCGGGACGATGCTGGACCTCAAAAAACCTCGACTCTGACGCTAAGCGCCGGCGCGCTCAAGACAGCGCGCGAGAAAATCCGACCCGTGCGCTGAGGGTGTCTTCGGCTCGGTGAAAACGCGCTCGGCCGATTCACGCAGGAAGCGTTCATCGTCGCTGTCGCGAGCGAACCAGCGTAGCGCGGCTGGAAATCCGCGGATCACCGCGAAATCATCGTCCATACGCGCGAGAAACATTGCGCGCGACAGGCCGTTGTCTCGGGCACGCGCTGCGTTGGCGATGAAGTCGGAGCCTTCTGCGCA
Source organism: Casimicrobiaceae bacterium (assembly GCA_035536295.1). Taxonomy (GTDB): domain Bacteria; phylum Pseudomonadota; class Gammaproteobacteria; order Burkholderiales; family Casimicrobiaceae; genus VBCG01. The sequence continues at coordinate 33,791 of DATLOI010000003.1, read as the reverse complement.
TTCGGCGAGCGTTGGAGTGCCTGCAGTTGCAAGCGGAATGTGTAGCGACACGGCGACCATGAGGCGCGCGAGAAAGCGCACGACGGGCGGCATCACCAGCCGAGCAATGTCGCGAACGCCGACACCGGTTCACGCTCGGTGACCAGCGTGTTCTCCGGCGCCTCGCGGTCGATGACCCCCAACGACATACCGCACAACAGGATCTCGTCGTCGGGAATCGCCAAATGACGTCGCACGACCGCGTGATAATCAATGAACGCGGCTTGCGGGCAGGTATGCAGATCGAACGCTCGCGCGGCGATCATGACGCCCTGCACGAACATTCCCGTATCGAGCCAGCTGCCGAGCTCCAGATCGCGCGCCATTGTGAAGAACAATCCCACGGGCGCGCCGAAGAACTCGAAATTGCGGCCGTGCTGGCGATGCATGCCGGGCTTGTCCTGGCGCGTGACACCGACGGTCTTGTAATAGTCCCAGCCGAGCTTGCGTCGTCTGGCAAGAAACGGCTCGCGCCACGTCTTCGGGTAGTACGAGTATTCCTTCACGTGACCCGCGCCACCCGCGTCGTGCAACGCGAGGATGTCGCGAGCCAGCGCATCGCGAATGGCACCGGTGCATGCGTAGACCTTCCATGGCTGCACATTGGTCCCCGATGGCGCGCGCGCCGCGAGATGGAGAATCGACTCGACGACGTCGCGCGGAACCGGCGTTGGCAAAAAGCCGCGAACCGAGCGTCGCGACAGAAGCGCGCGGGCGACAGCCGCTCCCTCGGGGGGCACGTTGGAAGGTGTGGGCAGCTCGCGAAACATGCGGACGACGTTACCACGAGAACGCGGGATTTTCGGGGGCAACACCACGCGGCGCGACGCGCGGCGACAGTGAAAGTCCGCTTGCAGCAGTTACCATCCGCACATGGCCAGGAAAAGCGTTCGTCGACCCCAAGGCACGCTCGTGGTCGCCGAGATCGAATCGAGAATCCTCGCGGACAATCCGCTCGGCGATCCGCATGTGCGTCGACTCGGCGTGTGGTTGCCGCCGGGTTACGACGAAGGTGAGCGCGTGGGCCGCGGGCGACGTTACCCGGTCATCTACGATCTGGTCGGTTTCACGGGCTCCGGACTCGCGCATTTGAACTGGCGACCGTTCGACGAAAACGTTCCCGAGCGCGTGACAAGACTCATTCACGACAAGCGCATGGGACCGGCAATCGTCGTGTTTCCCGACTGCTTCACCTGCCTTGGCGGCAATCAATACGTCAACTCGTCGGCAGTCGGCAACTACGCGGATTTTTTGACGCGCGAGATCATTCCCTTCGTCGACCGCGAGTTTCGAACGCTTGGCCATCGCGAGCATCGCGGTTGCTTCGGTAAATCGTCAGGCGGCTACGGCGCGATCATCCACGGTATGAAATACGCGAAGCACTGGGGAGCGATCGCCGATCACTCGGGGGATGCGTATTTCGATTTTTGCTACCTCCCCGACTGGCCGCGCACGCTAAACGAGCTCGATCGCCATCGCAAGCGTCGTCGCAAGTCCGGTCGCATCGATGTCGCGCGCGATCAGAAAGGCGCCGACCAAGGCATCGACGATGGACGCGTCAAGCGCTTTCTTGCTGCGATGTGGAAAAAGGACAAGCTGAACGACGGCGAAACGCACGCGTTGATGATGATCGCGATGGCGGCCACCTACGATCCCGATCCGGAGGCGCCGCTCGGCTTCCGCCTGCCTGTCAATCTCGAGACCGGTGAGGTGTTGCCAAAGCGCTGGCGCGCGTGGCTTTCACACGACCCCATCCATCTGGTCGCGCGCTACAGAGCGAATCTCGCAACGCTCAAGGGGGTATACATCGATTGCGGTTGGCGCGATCAGTATCACCTGCACTTCGGCTCGCGCATCCTGTCGCGCACCCTTGCAGCGCACGGCATCGAACATGTTTACGAGGAATTCGACGACAATCACTCGTCGATCGATTACCGCATGGACAAAAGTATTCCGTATCTTTACAAGGCGCTCAAACCCTAAAGTGTCCCGAGTCAGTAATTCGCTGTGCAAATCGGGCCAGTTCACTGCCAGCCATCGTTGCTTTGCATCGCACTGTTCCCCCCGCACGGCAGGTGTTGAACCTGGCCGCGCGCGGGCGCCGCGGCCGGAAGCGAACGCGGCCCGTTTGCGCGAGCGGTGTACTCCATTCGAACATTGTTCAGCGAATCACTAACTCGGGACACTTATGCGCGCAGTTCGCTATGCACGATTCGGCCGTTCCGACGTGCTCGAAGTCGTCGAGGTCGATAAACCCGTGCCCGCCGCGGGCGAACTGCTCGTCGAAGTTCGTGCCGCAAGCCTCAACCCGCTCGACTGGAAGATCCGCGCTGGGCACCTGCGATTGGTTCCGATGTTCAAGCGTCCGCCCCGCGGCGTCGGGGTCGACTTCGCGGGCATCGTCGTCGCTGTCGGCGGCGGCGCAGGTCCACGTCACGTGGGCGAGCGGGTGTTCGGATCGCTGTCGCCGTTCGGTCGGACGGGCTCGTGCGCGGAATTCATCACGATTCGCGCATCGCGGGTAACGCCGATTCCCTCCCCGTTGAGCGACGAGGTAGCCGCAGCGCTTCCCGTCGCCGCCGGCACGGCGCTGCAAGCGCTGGCCGACGATGCGAAGCTTGGCGCGGGACAACGGGTATTGATCACCGGTGCGGGAGGCGGCGTCGGGCATTTTGCCGTGCAAGTCGCCAAGCATCTCGGGGCACAGGTGAGTGCCACTTGCGGTCCAGCCAACGTCGAGTTCGTGCGCTCACTCGGTGCGGACCAGGTGCTCGATTACACGCAACCGGATGCGTTGTCGCGTCTCGGCGCTCCGCTCGATGTCGTGTTCGATGTTGCGGAATCGATTGGTTGGCGCGGCGCGCGCGGGTTGCTCACTCGCAATGGTTGCTACATCGGCACGGGCGGAAGTGCGGCAACGGCGATCAGCACGACTGTCGCTTCCGCGATTGCGCCGCTTGTTGGCATCCGCGCGCAGACGTACGTCTTGCGCACCGGTCCTGCGCTCGACGAGCGCTTGGCTCGACTTGCCGTCGACGGCGTGCTCGTTCCCCATATTGCACAACGCATCGGGCTGGACGGCGTCGCCAAGGCGCAAGCATCGATGGAAACCGGCCACGGGCGCGGCAAGATCGTCGTCACTCCGGCGAGCGCGCCGCCGGTGTAGGTCTCATCCTGCATTGGCTTCGGAGTCTTAACCTGCGGCGTCGACCCCCTGGACTGGTTGACTATCCGGCGCGGTCCATGAAGACTGGGGCCGCCGTTCAATCGAAACTGGAGATCGAACAATGCGCTGGGGCGACATGCGGCGGAGCGAGAACGTCGAAAACCGTGGAGGCACCGGCGGCGGAATCCCAATGGGCGGCGGAGGCATGCGCATCGGCCTCGGCGGAGTCATCATTGCGTTGATCGCGAGCGTCCTGTTCGGCATCAATCCGCTCGATATGCTGGGCGGTGGCGAAGTGGTGGCGCCGCCACCGAGCGCCCCCGCACCGCGAGGCGAGCCCGGTCGCCCGCAGGCGCCGTCCCCGCAGGCACCGTCGACCAATCCACAACGCGAAATGGTCGCGCATGTGCTCGGCGACACCGAGGACGTGTGGACGGCGCTGTTCAAGCAATTGGGACGCCAGTACGAGAAGCCGACGTTGACGATCTTCAACGGACAGGTGCGATCGGCTTGCGGCTTTGCGAGCGCAGCGGTCGGTCCTTTCTATTGTCCAGGCGATCGCAAGCTCTATCTCGACACGGCGTTTTTCGACACGCTGGCAAGACGCTTCGGCGCACCGGGCGACTTCGCGCAGGCGTACGTCATCGCGCATGAAGTCGGTCATCACGTGCAAAACCTGCTCGGCACGATGGCGCAGTTCGATCGCGACGCGCAGCGCGCCGACGAGCGTCGCCGCAATCAGCTCCAGATCCGCCTCGAGCTGCAGGCCGATTGCTACGCTGGGGTTTGGGGCTATTTCGCGAACAAGCGCAACCTGCTCGAGGCCGGTGACCTCGAGGAAGGCCTGCGTGCCGCGGGGGCAGTCGGCGACGACCAGATCATGAAGCGGACCCAGGGTTACGTCGTTCCGGAGGCGTTCACCCACGGCGCCGCCGAGCAGCGCGTGCGCTGGTTCAGAAAAGGCCTCGCGAGCGGGGATCCGCGCCAGTGCGACACGTTCTCGACCTCGCAGCTCTAGCCGGTTCCCGGTTGCCAGTTGACGGCTGCCAGTTGACAGTTGGCAGTTGACGGTTGACAGTAAAGGCGCACGAAGCGGAAGTCTCCGCCTCGCGCGAGCTATGCAACTGCCAACCGGAGGTCCTATGCATCGGTTGATCGTCATCGCCCTCGTTGGTTTGCTCGTATCGGCATGCGCGCCGGTCGTCTATACGAAGGCCGATCTCGACGGCAAAATCGTCTGCAACGTCGACTACATGGATCAGGTCGAGCGGGCTGCGCGGCGCAATTTTGCGACGGTGGTGTGGGTCAATTGCCCACGCGCAACGCTGCGGGTCGTGACCTGAACGTCATGTGACGTCGCCTTGCGCCGGGGCTGACGCAACGACTTGCCCCGGTTGCGGCGGAGCGATGCGGGCGTGTGATGTTGCGCGCACGCCGATCGGTACGAGCGTCATCGACGTCTGCGATTCGTGTCACGCGCTGTGGTTCGATGCGTTCGAAAGCGTGCGATTGACGCGCGTGGCGGCGATCGCACTGTTCCGCGAAGTGCATGCTGCCCCTACGCCACTGCGGCGGGCGCTGCCGGAACGGATGCCCTGCCCCCGCTGCGGGCTGGCCCTCGTCGCGACGCATGATCTGCAACGTGCGACGCGATTTACCTACTGGCGCTGTCCTCGCGGGCACGGGCGACTGACGCCCTTCGTGCAGTTCCTGCGCGAGAAGGATTTCATACGACCGCTGTCGCGAGACGAGATCGAGGAGCTCAAGGTGTACTTGCGCGCCGTGCGCTGCAGCGGCTGCGGTGCATCGATCGAGCTTGCGCGCAACATGGTCTGCCCGTATTGCCGGGCAGCGATCGAGCCGCGGTCAGTCGTTCGCGGTGAGCTTGAATAGGCTGGTGACTTCGAGGTCGAGCACTTCGCTGTCGAGCTGATTCAAAAGGCGCCAGCGCCAACGAAGTATTCCGAGCTCGGGTTTTTTCTCCGAGCGCCGGACGTCCAGCACATCGGCGCGAAGGCGCAACGCATCGCCGGCTCGCACCGGCGCCGGCCATTTGAGGTAGGCGAGTCCGGGGGATCCGAACGATTCGCTTCCCGCCAGGAAATTGTCGACGATAAGCTTCATCGCAACGCCGCAGGTTTGCCAGCCGCTCGCGATGAGGCCCTCCCACGGGCCGGCGCTGGCGGCCTTCGCATCGGCGTGAAACCACTGCGGATCCCACTCACGGGCGAAAGCGACGATCGCTTGTTCGTCGAGCGCATAGGGTCCTGCTTCGAGGACCTGACCGGCGACGAATTCGGCGAACTTCATTACCGGTCAATACGTTTCGAGATGCAAACGGCCTTCGCGTTTGAGCGAGCCGGCGAGCGCGTCCCACGCGATGCCGTGCATGATCGCAACGTCGCGTAGCGCCAGCACGACGCCCTCTTCCATCGCCTTCAATCCGCATACATAGATGTGCGTGTTGGCATCGCTCAACAGAGGCCCGAGATCGCTTGCGCGCTCGCGCATCAGATCCTGCACATAGCGCTTCGGTAGTCCCGGTGCGCGAGAGAGTGCGAGGTTGATGTCGATGAAATCCTTCGGCAGGTTCATCAGCGGGCCGAAATACGGGAGCTCTTCGCGTGTGCGGGCACCGAAGAACAACATCAGCTTGCCGCTTTCGAATTTTCCGGATGCGCGTAGGCGGCGTCGCCACTCCGTCATGGCACGCATCGGTGCGCTGCCGGTCCCTGTGCAGATCATCACGATGTGGCTGCGCGGATGGTTCGGCATCAGGAACGACTGGCCGAACGGCCCGATCACCTCGACGGTATCGCCGACCTTGAGATCGCACAGGTAATTGGAGCAACTGCCGCGCACCGGACGACCCTGGTGGTCTTCGGTGACGCGCTTCACCGTCAGCGACGCATTGTTGTAGCCCGGTCGCTCGCCGTTGCGCGGGCTGGCAATCGAGTACTGGCGCGCGTGCGCCGCCCGGCCCGCAGCGTCGAGTCCCGGCGGAACGATGCCGATCGACTGGCCTTCGAGCACGGGGAAAGGAATCGCGCCGAAGTCGAGCACGATGTGATGCGTGTCGCTTTCCATTTGCGCTTCGGTTACGCGAAAATTGCCGACGACAGTCGCAACGGTCGGCGCTCTCGGTCCGTACAGATTCGTGTACGCATGCGCCGCGGACCAGGGCGGTAGCGTCGCCGAATAGCTCGATGCCACGAACGGTTCTTCACCGTCGCTCGCCGCGATCGATGCTGGCGCGGGCTCGGGCGTGATGTTCGCCTCGCGCGTTGTTGTGACGTCGATGCCTGCGGCCGAGAGCTGATCAGGTGAAATTTCGGCGGGCAACGTGTCCCATTTGAGCTGTTCTTCGACCGGATACGCCAATGCCTTGGGCATCGAGCGCCAATTGTCGATGGCGCCGGTCGGGCACGGTGGCACGCACGCCATGCACAGATTGCAGGTGTCGGCGCTGACCACGTAGTTGCGCTCGTCGTGCGTGATCGCGCCGGTCGGACAGGTCGCTTCGCAGGTGTTGCAGCGAATGCAGATTTCCGGATCGATCAGGTGCTGCTTGATCAGCGTCACATTCACTCTCGTCGTTTCCGCGGTTCTGCCGAAAATCGTGTGGCTCTGCCACCGATTTTCGGGTGATTCATTCGGCCGAAAATAGGTTTGCACTTTCGGCCGTCTCTCTTCAGTTGAATCGAACGTACTCGAAGTCGAGCGGCTGCCGATTGATTCCCATTGGCGGCGGTGCGATCCAGTTCGCGAAGCGACCCGGCTCCACGACGCGGCCCATCAGCGAGGCGATGAACGCGCGATCGGCATCGCTCGGCAGCCATTCGAATTCGCGCGCTTTCCACTCGGCTTCATCCACGATGCGACCGTCCGGCGCGGTGCGAACACCGGCGAGCGTCCCGATGCGCCGGTTGAACGCCTTGTGCGGCACGACCAGACGGAACGACAGCCCGGCTTTTTCGATGATCTTGTTCCAGCGGCCGATGCCCGCCACCGAATCCTTGATGAAATCGTCACGCAGCACTTCATTGAGCGCGTTCAACATTGGTACTTCCTTCTCGACGAAGCGACCATCCGCAACGTCGAGCACGCGATAGCGATCGTTGATCAGCCGATGATCATCGCCGCGCTTGGCTTCCTCGTAGCGACCTTTGAGACCCGTGCCGTAGAAAATTGCCGCGTTGCTCGACTGATCGGCGCCGAACAGATCGATCGTGACGCTGTAATGGAAATTCAAGTAGCGCTGGATCGTCGGCAGATCGATGACACCGGCTGCCCGAACCTGCGCAGGATCGTCGCTGCCGAGCTGCTTCATCACTTCGCAGGTGCGTGCAATCACGCGCGCGACGCCCGACTCGCCGACGAACATGTGATGCGCTTCCTCGGTCAGCATGAAGCGCGTCGTGCGCGCGAGCGGGTCGAAGCTGCTCTCGGCGAGTGCCGCAAGCTGGAACTTGCCGTCGCGATCGGTGAAATAGGTGAACATGAAAAACGCGAGCCAATCTGGCGTGCGCTCGTTGAACGCGCCGAGGATACGCGGGTTGTCACTGTCGCCCGAGCGCCGCTCCAACAACGCTTCGGCCTCCTCGCGGCCGTCGCGGCCGAAATAACGATGCAACAGATACACCATCGCCCATAGATGGCGACCTTCCTCGACGTTCACCTGGAACAGGTTGCGCAAATCGTATTGCGAAGGTGCGGTGAGGCCGAGATGCCGCTGCTGCTCGACCGACGCGGGCTCGGTGTCTCCCTGCGTGACGATGATGCGCCTCAAGTTCGCGCGGTGCTCGCCGGGAACGTCCTGCCACACCGTCTCGCCGAGATGATCGCCGAACTGCACCTGGCGATTGGGGTCGCTCGGATTCAGGAAAATACCCCAGCGATAGTCGGGCATCTTGACGTAACCGAACTGCGCCCAGCCGGCGGGATCGACGCTCGTGGCGGTGCGCAGATACACGTCGAAATTCTGTGCGCCATCGGGCCCCATGTCCTGCCACCACGAAATGAAATTTGGCTGCCACTGCTCGAGCGCGCGCTGCAACGCGCGATCCTCCGACAGGTTCACGTTGTTGGGAATCTTTTCGCTGTAATCGATCATGGCACGCTCAATCAAACCCGGTTGAAATCGAAACGGGCCTTCTCTCCGGTCCCGTATACCTTCAATGCGCCCTTCTCACCGACCGCGTTCGGCCGGTTGAATATCCAGTTCTGCCACGCGGTGAGCCGACCGAAGACACGCGTTTCGAGCGTCTCGTGCATGCCGAAGCGCAGGTTCGCCTCCATTCCTGTGAGTGCGTCGGGGGACATGCTGGCGCGCTCCTCGATCGCGATGCGAATCTCATCGCTCCAGTCGAGATCGTCGGGTGCGGACGTTACCAGTCCCAGATCGAGCGCGTGCTGTGCATCCAGTGGCTGGCCGATCGACGCGCGGGCCGCGGCAAGCGGCGCTTCCTCCTCGTAGAAGCGTCGCGCAAGGCGCGACTGCCCGGTCACCATCGGATACCAGCCGAAGTTCGCTTCGGACAGCGTGAGCGTCGGCGCACGCGAAGGCTCGTCGGGAAGTGCCAGCATGTAACTGCGATCGGCGGCGAACGCGAGCTCGGCCAGCGTGCCGGCGAAGCACGAGCCGGGCTCGATCAACGCGAACATCGTGCGCGACGACACATCGAGTCGCGCCAGCGTACGGCGCAGGAAGCCGATCGTCTCGCGCACGAGCCAATCATCGCGGTGACTCGCCAATGTCGCATCGCATGCGAGCACCGATGCGGCATCGCCTTGTGTCGTCAACAGCCAGGTGCCGATGTCGAGCTCGTTGGTTCGCATCGACAGGATCGCATCGTCGAGCTCGCGCGCGAGCGCGAGCGGCCACCACTTCGCACCCGCTGCGTGAATCGCTTCGATGTCGTCCGGTTGCGCGCCCGACGGCGCTCGCACGACAAACGTTGCCGTGCGTCGCGTGCGTTCGATGCGAATACCGACATGCTCGTAATCAATGGCATCGTCGGTGTGCTTGCGCTCGAGCTGCGGCAATGCGATTCCCTTCGCGTGGTCAGCACGATTGCTCGCGAGCTTGCGTGCGCGATCGGCCACCACGCGCTCGAACTCGCCCGGCTTCGCGAGCGCGTCGACGAGCCTCCAATCGAGCGCGCGCTTGCCGCGAACGCCTTCGGTGGTCGTGCAAAAAATGTCGGCGTGATCGTGACGAACCTTGCGCTTGTCGGTAAGACGCGTGAGTCCGCCGGTACCGGGGAGCACACCGAGCAGCGGCACTTCAGGCAGCGACACCGACGACGAGCGATCGTCGACCAGCACGATTTCGTCGCATGCCAGCGCCAATTCGTAGCCTCCGCCTGCGCACGAGCCGTTCACCGCCGCGATGAACTTGAGGCCCGAATGACGGCTCGAGTCCTCGATACCGTTACGCGTCTCGTTGGTGAACTTGCAGAAGTTGACCTTCCATGCGTGACCCGACGTGCCCAGCATGAATATGTTCGCGCCCGAGCAGAACACGCGGTCTTTCGCGCTGCCGACGATGACGGTGCGCACTTGCGGATGCTCGAAGCGAATGCGGTTCAGGGCGTCGGCGAGCTCGATATCGACGCCGAGGTCATAGCTGTTGAGCTTCAACTTGTAGCCGGGACGGATGCCGGCGTCCTCGGCGACGTCGAGGGTCAAGCGCGCGACAGAGCCGTCGGAGGCGAGCTTCCAGTGGCGATAGCGCGATGGCTCGGTGCGGTAGTCGACCTGCAATGAGTTCATGAAATGCTCCCCAGGCGAATCAGCATTATAATTCATCGTCGCATATATTGTGCAAAATATTGCATCTGCCGCCACCCCTACCGATCAGTGGGGCCGCCGCAGCGTCAGCCGCACTTCCTGACGAAGGCGCTCGAACGTCGCTTCCAGCGGCTGCGCGCTCGTGTCGACGATGAGATCGGCCTTGGCATAGAACGCCTCGCGACCGGCAAGGATTCGGCGCAGATCCTCCATTGCCTCGCGGCTCGCTGCCATCGGCCGCAGGTCCCCTTGCTCGGCCACGCGTTGCATGTGATCTTGGGGCCGCGCCTGCAGCCACACGGTGAAGCATTGCGCGAGCAACAGCTCGAAGGTCGCCGGGTCGGACACCACACCGCCCGGCGTCGCGATCACCGCGTCGGAATGCGCGGCTATCGCCTCCTGCAACGCGCGCCTCTCGTAGCGGCGATAGGCGGCGGTGCCGTACAGAGCGTGAATCTCGGAGATGCTGCAACCGGCCAGCCGCTCGATCTCGCGTGAAAGCTCGATGAAGGGAACGTCGAGGTCGTGCGCGAGCATGCGACCAAGCGTCGATTTGCCCGCCCCGCGCAATCCAATCAGCGCGATATGCGCGCGGCGGCGATTCGCAGCATGCGGGCCGCCGAAAAGCTCGGACAGCCTCCCGCGCGCGCGCCGCAAGTCGGCTTCGTTGCGCCCCTGCAGAAGCTCGCGAATCATCAGCCACTCGGGCGAGGTCGTCGTGGCATCGCCGATCAATTCCGCCGCCGGGGCTCCCAACGCCGCGGCAACCTGATCGATGATCAGTATCGACGCGTTGCCCGTTCCGGACTCCAGATTGGCCAGATGACGCTCCGACACGCCAGCCGCCGTCGCCAGCGACTTCCGCGTCATGCCTCGCCGCGCGCGCAGCGTCCGCACACGCTCGCCCAAGGCGACCAGCGTCGGATGCTTGCCCTCGGTGGACACCGGGGTGGCGAGGTCGAGCGCTGCGCGGGGACGGCTCACTTTCGGGCTCGCAAGATCATTCAACCTGCATTATAGTGCCGATTCTGGTGTGGAGGAAATGATGTCGTTGACGAGCCCCCTGGATGGTCTTAGCGCTCCTGACAACTTTGCGCAGCACTTGCTGGACGCGCAGCGGGACGGCGGGTTGCGTATCGCTTATATCGACGATCGCGGGACGCTGACCTATGGAACGCTCGCGGATCGGGTGCGTCGTTTGGCCGCCGCGCTGTGTGCAAGCGGCGTCCGACGCGAGGAACGCGTGCTTCTGTTGATGCATGACTGCAACGACTGGCCGGTCGCATTTCTCGGTGCGCTGTACGCCGGCGTCGTTCCCGTCGCGGTCAACACGTTGCTCGCCGCCAGCGATTACGCGTACATGCTCGAGCACAGCCGCGCACAAGCGGTCTTCGTGTCGGCCCCGCTGTTGCCGGTGCTCGAGGCTGCGATGCGCGAAGCGGCGCACGAGGTGCGTGACGTGGTCGTGTCAGGCGCGGCGCCGGGTGCTGCAAACTCGAGCTTCGACGATTGGATCGCGGCAGTCGGGGCCGCGGGTGCCCCCGCGCGCACCCGTGCACACGATCCCGCGTTCTGGCTCTACTCGTCCGGATCGACCGGGCGCCCCAAAGGTACCGTGCACACGCACGCCAATCTTTACTGGACCGCCGAGCTTTATGGCAAGAACGTGCTCGCACTGTCCGCGGATGATGTCGTGTTCTCGGCCGCGAAGCTTTTCTTTGCCTACGGTCTTGGCAACGCGTTGACGTTTCCGCTGTCGGTCGGTGCGAGTGTCGTGTTGATGGGGGAGCGGCCGACACCCGATGCGATTTTCAAGCGCTGGATCGAGCGTCGTCCGACGATTTTCTACGGCGCGCCGACCGGATACGCAGCGATGCTTGCTGCGCCGAATCTTCCACGACGCGACGCGGTGCAATTGCGCTTGTGCAGCTCAGCAGGAGAAGCGTTACCCCGCGAGTTGGGTGAACGCTTCACCAGGCATTTCGGCTGCGAAATCATCGATGGGATCGGCTCGACCGAGATGCTGCACATCTATTTGTCGAACCGGCCCGGCAGCGTCCGCTACGGAACGACCGGGAAGCCCGTGGACGGCTATACGATCGAGCTTCGCGGCGATGACGGGCGCATCGTCGCGGATGGCGAGATCGGCGATCTTTACGTCGATGGCCCGAGCGCAGCCCTTTGCTATTGGGGCAATCGCGACAAGAGTCGCGACACCTTTCGCGGTGCGTGGACCAAGAGCGGCGACAAGTACATCCGCGATGCGGAAGGCTATTACACCTATGCCGGCCGTTCCGACGACATGCTGAAAGTGAGCGGGCAATACGTATCGCCGTTCGAGGTTGAGGCGACGCTTGCGCAGCATGAGTCGGTGCTGGAAGCGGCGGTGATCGGTGTCAACGACGCGCATGGTTTGACGCGCGTGAAGGCCTTCGTCGTGTTGAAGCCGGATCAGAAATGCGAAGCGCTCGAAGGGGCGTTGCAGGCGTTCGTCAAGGCGCGGCTTGCACCGCACAAGTATCCGCGCGCGATCGAATTCGTTTCCGAATTGCCGAAGACCGCGACCGGAAAGATCCAGCGCTTTCGCCTGCGCGAGCGCGAAGCGTCCGGTTCGTGACTTTGCACGTGTCCACCGAGATTCACTTCGCCGAGATAGCCACGCGCCGCGCCACGCTTCGCGTCGAATACGAATGGATCGCACGCGGGCGCGCCGATCGACCGCTTGTCGTGTTCCTGCACGAGGGACTGGGCTCGCGCTCGATGTGGAAGGACTTTCCGCGGACGTTGTGCGAGCGCGGCGGCTTGCGCGGCCTCGTCTATTCGCGCCCAGGCTACGGCCGCTCGACGCCGCGCGGAGGCGACGAGCGCTGGACGCCGGACTTCATGCACACACAGGCGCATGAGGTCTTGCCGAAGCTCTTGGCTGCCGTCGGGCTGCCCGAGCGCGAACGTCCGTGGCTGTTCGGTCACAGCGATGGGGGATCGATCGCACTTCTTTATGCGGCGAGATATCCCAATGCGCCCGCCGGCGTGATCTGCGTCGCGCCGCATCTGTTCGTCGAGCCTGTCAGCATCGCGAGTATCGAGAACGCGCGCGAAGCATTCATGACGACCGACATGAGATCACGGCTCGCTCGTCATCACGACGACGTCGACTCGGCGTTTTTCGGCTGGAACGATATCTGGCTCGATCCTGCGTTCGCGAGCTGGAACATCGTCGACGAGCTTCGCTCGATCGTGTGTCCGGTGCTTGCCGTGCAAGGCGAGGACGACGAGTACGGAACGTTTGCGCAGGTCAAAAGCGTGGTGAGCGCCGTACCGCACACGAAGCTCGTGAAAATCGCCCGCTGCGGCCATTCACCGCACCGCGATCAACCCGAGCGCTTGTTGTCCGCAACGATCGATTTCGTGAGTTCCCATTCCGCCTCGCAGCGCGCGCGAAGCGGCGTGGGCGGGTAGAATCGCGAGCCAACCGCCCTTTTCGATGGAGAAGCGAATGAAAAAAGTCCACTCGTTGTTCGGTGCCGCACTCCTGGCGGCGGCGTTCGCGGCGTACGCACAGGCGCCGATCAAGATCGGCTTTATCGCCGAGCTCTCGGGTCCGCAGGGTGCTCTGGGCCAGGATCAATACGACGCATTCATGCTGGTCGTCGAGCAGAACGGCGGCAAGCTGGGCGGCGTGCCGGTGCAGGTGATTCGTGAAGACAGTCAGTTGAAGCCGGAAGTCGCGACCCAGATCGTCGACAAGCTGATCGAGAAGGAGAACGTTCCGATCATCACCGGCATCACGTTTTCGAACGTGATGATGGCGGTGCACAAGAAGATCACCGACAAGGAAGTGTTTCTGATCGGCAGCAACGCAGGGCCCGCACCGATTGCAGGTGCGCAATGCTCGCCGTACGCATTCATCACGTCCTGGCAGAACGACAACCAGGCCGAAGTGGTCGGCAAGTATGCGACCGACAAGGGCTACAAGCGCGTCGTCGGCATGGCGCCGAACTATCAGGCCGGCAAGGACTTCATCGCCGGCTTCAGGCGCTTCTACAAAGGCGAGCTCGTCGACGAGATTTACACTCCGCTTAACCAGCCGGATTTCTCGGCCGAGCTCGCGCAAGTTGCTGCCGCGAAGCCCGATGCGGTCTACGTGTTCTATCCCGGCGGTCTCGGCGTCAACTTCGTGCGTCAATACAAACAGGCGGGATTGATGGGTAAAGTCCCGCTGCTGTCGACATCGACGACCGATGGCTCGACGTTGCCGGCGCAAAAAGACGATGCGCTCGGCGTGATTTCCGGAACGTTCTGGGGGCCGGACTTCAACAACCCCGTCAACAAGAAATTTGTCGAGGATTTCGAGAAGAAGACCGGCCGGATTCCATCGCAATACGCTGCGCAAAGTTACGACGCGGCATTACTGCTCGACTCGGCGATCGCGAAAGTGAAAGGCAACGTCTCCGACAAGAAGGCGTTCATGGCGGCGTTGAAGGCTGCGGACTTCAAGAGCTTGCGCGGCAACTTCAAGTTCGGCAACAACAACTTCCCGGTGCAGGACATGCACGTGTTCGAAGTTGCCAAGGACGCCAAGGGTCGCGTGAATCTTAAAACGATTGCAACGCCGCTCAAGGATCACAAGGACGCGTACGCCGCGCAGTGCACGCAGAAGTAGCAACAGGGCGCTGACCTGAGATCCTGGCCGCGCGCAGGTTCGCGGCCAGGATGCGTGGCGTGACGAGTATTCGTCGCGAGGGGGGAACTAGGTGACCGGCGGGCTGCTTCTTACGCAGGCTCTCAATGGCCTGCAGCTTGGCTTCCTGCTGTTCCTGCTCGCCGCAGGGCTGACCCTCGTGTTCGGGATCATGAATTTCGTGAATCTCGCGCACGGCTCGCTGTACATGATGGGGGCGTACTTCGCGGCGACGGTATTCGAGCGCACCGGGTCGTTCGTGCTCGCCGGAATCGTTGCCGTGCCGGCGTCGATGCTGCTCGGCATTCTCGTCGAGCGTGTGACGCTTGCGCGGCTGTATCGCCGCGACCATCTCGATCAGGTGCTGGCGACTTTTGGCCTGATCCTTTTTTTCAACGAGCTGGTGCGCATTATTTGGGGCCCCGCGTCGGTGTACATGAATGCACCGCCTGCACTATCGGGGACGGTGACGCTTTTCGGCTTGCAATATCCCGCGTATCGGTTCGCAATCATCATCGTGGGGCTCGCAGTCGGCGCGGGACTGTATGTCTTGATTCATCGCACTCGGGTGGGCATGCTCATTCGCGCCGGCGCGACCCATCCTGAAATCGTCGCTGCATTGGGTGTGAATGTGCGGCGTCTCAACACCCTCGTGTTCGGGTTGGGCGCCGCACTCGCAGGACTCGCGGGGCTGATGGCCGGTCCGATCGTGTCGGTACAGCCTGGAATGGGTGAGCCGATCCTGATCCTCACGTTGGTGGTGATCGTGACTGGCGGCATCGGCTCGATTCGCGGCGCCTTCTACGGCGCATTGATCGTCGGCATCGTCGACACGATCGGCCGCGCGTTGCTGCCGACGCTGTTGCGCGAGTTTCTCGAGCGCTCGCTCGCGCAGGCGGCGGGTCCTGCGATTGCATCAATGTTGATCTACGTGCTGATGGCGGTTGTGCTGGCGATCAAGCCGCAGGGATTGTTCCCGGTTCGTCATGGCTGACACGAAGATCCCTGACGCGCTTTCGCACAAGCCGCAGGATGCGCAACGCGCTCGCGCGCCGCGATTGCAGTCGCGTCATGTCGTCGCCGCCTTGTTGCTTGGCGGGCTGGCGCTCGTGCCGGTGATATCGCTTGCGATCGGACAGCCTTTTTATGTGACGTTGTTCACGCGCATCGTCATTTTCGCGCTCGCGGCCGTCGGCCTCAATCTGATCCTCGGCTACGGCGCTCTGGTGAGCTTCGGGCACGCGATGTACCTCGGCATCGGCGCCTACGCGGTCGGGATCCTCGCGCACCACGGCGTTACCAGTGGGTGGGCGCAACTCGCAGTCGCATTGATCGTCGGGGCGGCGGTCGCGATCGTCATCGGCATCGTGTGCCTTCGCACCAGCGGCGTGGCGTTCATCATGATCACGCTCGCATTCGCGCAGATGTTCTATTTTCTGTGCATCAGCCTGAAGCAATACGGCGGCGACGACGGATTGACGATCGCGCAGCGCAGCGACTTCGGAATCTTCTCGCTGACAACCAATACGGCGCTGTATTACTTCGCGCTGGTGTTGCTATTCGCCTGTGTCTTTCTGACGGCGCGGCTGGTTGAATCGCGCTTTGGCATGGTGCTGCGCGGCTGTCGCAGCAACGAGCGGCGCATGGCTGCGCTCGGATTTCCGACGCTGCGCTACAAGTTGACGGCGTACGTCATCTCGGCGCTGGTGTGCGTCGTCGCAGGAATGCTGCTCGCGAACCTCACCAAGTTTGCCGCGCCGTCGTACATGTCGTGGCAAGCGTCGGGCGACCTGATCGTGATGGTCGTGCTCGGCGGCATGGCGACGGTGATCGGGCCCGTTGCAGGTGCCGTCGCCTTGCTTCTGTTCGAGGAAGTACTGGCGGCGTGGACGACGCACTGGATGATCGTCCTCGGACCGGTGATCGTCTTGATCGTTCTCACCGCGAAAAAGGGCTTGTACGGTTATCTCGTCGAGCGTGATGCGCGGGTGCGGCGATGACGCTGCTCGAAGTCTCCGGACTTGTGAAGCGCTTCGGCGGACTCGTCGCCACCGACGGTGTCGATCTCACGGTTGCGATGGGAGAGATTCACGCCGTCATCGGACCCAATGGCGCCGGCAAGACAACGTTGATCAATCAATTGTCCGGCGAATTGGCGCCCGACGCCGGTCGCATCCATCTCGACGGGCGCGACGTCACCACCGAGCCCGTGTTTCGCCGCTCGCTTGCCGGACTCGGCCGCAGCTACCAGATCACGTCGGTGTTTCCCGAGTTCAGCGTGCTGATGAATGTCGTGCTGGCGGCGCAGGCGCATACGGGACACAGTTTCTCGTTCTGGAGTGCCGTGAAGGACGAGACGGATCTCGTGACGCGCGCTTCCGCAGCGCTCGATCAAGTCGGGCTTGCCGCGCGTGCCGATACGCCCGTCGCGGCCCTTGCGCACGGTGAGCGGCGTCAGCTCGAGATTGCGATGACGCTGGCTACATCACCGAAGCTTTTGTTGCTCGACGAGCCGATGGCTGGCATGAGCCTCGCCGAATCGGAGCGGCTGGTGCACCTTCTTCGGTCACTCAAGGCTCGCTACGGAATGCTTTTGGTCGAGCACGACATGGATGCGGTGTTCAAGCTTGCCGACCGCATTTCAGTGCTTGTCTATGGTCGCGTAATCGCTTGTGGCACACCTGCCGTGATTCGCGCGAACGAAGAAGTGCGCGCCGCGTATCTCGGTTCACAAGACCTCGTGGCATAACGATGGCGCTTCTGGAAGTCAATGAATTGGTTGCGTACTACGGCACGAGCCAGGCGCTCTTCGGGTTGTCATTTGCCGCGAATGCCGGCGAATGCGTTGCGCTGCTCGGGCGCAACGGCATGGGCAAGACCACGACGGTGCGATGCATTGTCGGCATGCTCAACGCCCGGCGCGGAGGAATTCAGTTCGATGGTCAGCCGATCGATCGCTGGCCTTCCTACCGCATCGCGCAGGCCGGCATCGGGCTCGTTCCGGAGATGCGACAGATCTTTCCCACGCTCTCGGTGCGCGAGAATTTGATCGCGACCGCACGCCGGTCCGATGCGAAGACGGGTGAGCCGTGGACACTCGAGCGCGTGCATCGGCTGTTCCCGCGTCTCGCCGAGCGCGCGACGTCAATGGGCAATCAACTGTCGGGCGGAGAGCAGCAGATGCTGGCGATCGGTCGCGCGCTGATGACCAATCCGCGCCTTTTGATCCTCGACGAGGCGACCGAAGGGTTGGCGCCGCTGGTGCGCGCCGAGATTTGGGAGTGCTTGAGCGCGCTGAAACGCGAAGGGCTGACGCTTGTCGTCATTGACAAGAACATCGGTCCACTCTCACGTCTCGCCGATCGCCATTTCATTGTCGAAAAAGGCCGCATCGCCTGGAGCGGCGACTCGGCGACGCTGACTGCATCGCCCGATGTGTTGCATCAGTACGTCGGGATCTAGCACACTGATGCAGAAGGTCGCAACGGGCTCAGCACGGCGCTATCGGCTGCCGCGCGGCAGCATGAGGATGTTGTCCATCGACGGATCTCCGGGACAACGCGAGCTGATCGGGCTCCAGAGTGTTCTGTGCGTCGGGGTTTTGACGCGCTAACCGTTCGGCGAATGCTCCCGCATCCGCAGGATGTTGTGCGCATGCACCGGTCGGTGGAAGCCCTTGAGGGCAAGGTCGCCGACCGCTTCGACGTCGACCTCCGCCTCGACCTTCGAATGGATCCGCGGCGAGATCAGGACCTGGCCGTCTTCTGCTTCGCCGCACAAGCGCGCCGCGAGGTTGGTCACCGTGCCGATTGCGCCGTACTCGAGGCGACCCTCGAACCCGATCGTTCCGATCGTCGCGTAGCCGCCGGCGATGCCGACGCCGAAACCAAGGTCAAAGCCTCGCTTCTTCCAGCCGCGCGACAGCACACCGACTGAATCGCGCATTGCGAGCGACATGCGTACCGCCTGCAGCTCGTGATGCTCGACCGGGACGGGGTCGTTGAACAGGATCATCACGCCGTCGCCCGCGAAGTGCTCGATCGTTCCGTCGAACGCCATGATCGCGTGGCCTAGCTCCGCGTGGTATTCGCGCAGCACGCTCATGACCTCTTCGGGCTCCGCAGTCTCCGTGAAGCCGGTGAATCCGCGTAAGTCGACGTACACGACGGTAATCTCGCGTCTCCGCGTTTTCAGCGGGTCGTCGGCGTCGCCGGACATGATGAGATCGCTGACCTTGGCGGAAAGGAAACGCGTGAGCTTGGACATCTGGCCGATCTTGGCGACTTGCTCGGTCACGCGCGCCTCGAGCCGCGAGTTCCAGGCGGCGATCTCCCGCGCCTGCTCCTCGAGTTGCGCGTTCTTATCGCGGATTTCGGCATTGAGCTTTTCGAGCTGCCGGTTCTTTTCGGTCACGAGACGGTGCGCCTCGTCGGTCCGTCGCGTCGCCTCGATCAGGTTGCGCTCGGCCTGCTTTTGTTCGGTGACATCGGTCATCACGGTGACGGTGCCGCCCGCCGGGACGCGCCGGCGCAGGATCCGAAACGTGCGGCCGTCCGGTGCGTGATCCTCGAAGCTCTGTCCGGTCGGGTTGCGCAGACTGGCGATGCGACGTGCGATCAGCGCCTCGACATCGCCGGGGCCGTAGTAGCCACTTTCGGCGAGATAGCGCAGGAACGCCGGGTACGGGCGTCCCGGCTGCAGAAGCTCCTGCGGCACGATGTACATCTCACGGAAGCGGTCGTTGCAAAACACGATATCGAGCTTTGCGTCGGTGTAGACGAGTGCACCCGGCATGTTGTCGAGCGCGATGTGCAGCTCGGCCTCCTTTTGCGCGAGATCGTTCTCGGCGAGCTTCTGCTCGGTGATGTCGGTCATCACGGTGACGGTGCCGCCCGTCGCGACGCGGCGGCGAAGGATGCGGAACCAGCGTCCGTCGGGGGCATGATCCTCGAAGCTCCTGCCCGAAGGATTGCGCAGGCTCTCGACGCGCCGCGCAACGAGCGTCTCGACGTCGCCTTCGCCATAGTAGCCAGTCGTAGCCAGATGGCGGAGGAAGTCGGTGTACGGCCGTCCCGGTTCAAGTAGCTCGGCGGGAACGCGATACATCTCGCGGAAGCGGTCGTTACAAAAGACAACGTCGAGATCGTCGCTGGTGTACACCAGCGCGCCCGGCATGTTGTCGAGCACGACCGAGAGGCGGCGATCGAGCACTGCCGCGGGCCCTGCCATCGCGTGTGCTTCCGATCCTTCGTTCATCGACTCCCCTCGGCGGTGAGACGTCTGTCGCGCTTGGTGTCGCTAGCGATTCTCGCGAAACTCCGCAATGTCCGGCCGCGAGCCCCACAGGCAAAACGAGTCGGGCGCAAAGGGAAATTGACGGGGAACGTAGCTCGCCTCGTCGTCGATCATGCGAACGCCGGTCGAATACTCGTACACCATGCCGTCCGGACCTTCGAAGTAAAGAAAGATCGCGGACGACGTCGGGTGGCGGCCCGGCCCGAACACGATGCGCACGTCGCGCTCGCGCAGGAAGTAATACGCGCGCATCACGTCGTTGATGTCGCCGACCTGATGGTTGACGTGCTGAACGCCGGGATACATCGACGGAAACAGCGCGATCTTGTGATGCACGGCGTCGATACGTAACAGCGGTGCGGCGCCGATGCGATCGGACACACGCGCGTTGCAAATGCGGGTCCAGAACGCTTCGTCGCGCGGGGCATTGGTCGTGCGAAGCCCGATGTGCGAAAACCCGGTGATGCCGGCATCGCGCGACGCCGCATAATTGCGATCGCACGCTCGCGCGCCCACGACGAGATCGATCGTATTGCCGCTCGGATCCTTGAACTCGAGAAAACGATCGACGCGGCGAAGCTCGCACTCTTCGCAAGTGCCGTAGCGCACCGGAAGATTTTGCGCATCGATCTCGCGGGCCACCGCGTCGAGATCACCGCCCTCCTCTAGGTCGAACCCGGCGCATTGCTTTGCCGGATCGCCGTGCACGAACACAAGCGTGTGATCGCGATGGTCGCTTTTGAAATAGCGGCTGTCGCTGGTTGCGCCGACTTCCTCGAGACCGAGAATCGAGGTGGCGTAGCGCGCGCCCGCCGCGAGATCGGTCGTGCCGAGCCGCACATAGCGGATATCGTGAAGCCGGATCATGTCGTCGTTATCGGCGCCGGGCGCGGCTATACTGACCGGCGCAGCCGCCATTCCAGCAAGCCATTGATGAACAGTCTGGCACACCTCACTGCGCGACGAGCTGCGCCGTGCAATGGACGAAGGAGATCACGATGACACGCAAACGTATCGACCGACGTGGATTCCTCAAGCGCACAGGCGCCGCGCTTGCAGCACCCTACGTGATCACCGCGCGCGCCGAAGAGACACTGATCGTCAACACGCAAGGCGGCGAATATCAGGAGCTGGTCGAGCGCGTCGTCATCCGGCCGTTCGAAAAGAAGTTCGGCGTGAAAGTCGTTCACGATCCGACGGGAACGGCTTCGCAGGATTACGCGAAGATTCGTGCTTCTCGCGGTGCTCCGGGTTTCGATGTTGCGGGGTTGCTGACGCCGCCAGAAGTGATCCTCGGCGTCAAGGAAGGCCTGCTCGAGAAGCTCACCGAGCGCGAAGTGCCGAATCTGAAACACGTATGGGACAAGGCCTGGTCAGTGATACCGCCGGGGTCGGGAACGCCGCATACGCTGCAATACGCCGCCCTCGTTTACAACAAGGACAAGATCGAGCGTCCGCGCTCGTGGGCCGACTACTGGGAGCCCCATAAGCGCTATGGCGAAAAAATCAAGGGCCACGTCATCAACTACAACCCCGCGAACCTTCTTTCGGTGTACGCGCTGATTCACGCGGCGCAGCTTGGCAACGGCGGCGTCGACAACATGGATCCTGCGTGGGCGCGACTGAAGGCGCAAAAGCCGTATGTCGGCGTCGTCGTCACCGGCTCGGCCGAAGCCGTGCCGCATTTCGAGAACGGTGAGGTGTGGATCTCGCCCTATTGGAGCGCACGTTCGGGCTATTACATGGATCGCGGCCTACCGCTCGACATGGTGATACCGCAGGAAGGCGTGATCGGGCTGTTCGATGTCGCGTGCGTTCCGACCGGGGCGAAGAACAAGAAACTCGCCTACGAGTTTCTCAATTGGCGCCTCGACCGCGACATTCAGCGCGAATGGGCGCTCGCCTATTTCAGCAGTCCCACGCGCGGCGATATCGAGTTGCCGGCGAAATTCGCTGCGAACCAGATCGTCACCAAGGAACAAGTCGCCAAGACCCAGTTTCCGGATTCGGACGTGATCGGCGCGCGTCGCAAGGATTGGACGCTCAAGTGGCAGGAGATCATGAGCTGATTTCGGATCGCGTGCTCCGCAATTCTCTGACCTTCCTGCCTCGACGAATTGGCACCAAGCGACTCGGACCGGCAACGCTTTCCTCTGCTACTGGTAGCGGCGCCGATGGTGCTGCTACTCGTTTTCTTTGTCGCCCCGAATGCACTGCTGCTGTCGACGAGCTTTCTGAAATCGGAGGCGCAAGAGCTTACCGGTGAGCTGACGCTCGACAATTACCGATTTCTGCTTACGCGTCCGCTTTATCTGGCGGCACTGGCGCGCACGTTCGTCGTGGGAGCCAGTGTCGGCGTGATCGTCGTCGTGCTCGCGTTTCCACTCGCCTACTTCCTTGTGCGCACGCAAAGTCGCTGGAAAGGAGTGTTGATTGCGCTCGCGCTGGCGCCGTTGCTTGCCAGTGTCGTCGTCCGCACCTACGGGTGGACGATCATTCTCAGTCGCTTCGGCGTGCTGAACGATGTGCTGCTATCGCTCGGGCTTACCAGCGAGCGCATCGCATTCATGCCGAGCACCGGTGCGATCATCGTCGGGCTCGCGCACGCGCTGCTGCCGTATGGCGTGCTGACGATCATGAGCTCGCTGAACGGAATTCCGCCGACACTCGAGCGCGCGGCGATGAGCCTCGGCGCGAATCGCCGCCGAACTTTCCTGCGCGTCGTGCTGCCACTGTGCCTGCCGGGCATTGCGGGCGGCTTCATGCTCGCGTTCTCGATTGCGATCAGCGCCTATGCGACGCCGGCGATTCTCGGCGGACCCGCAACGCAAGTGATGGCCACGGCGATCTACGGGTTCATGACGCAGCTTCTCGACTGGTCGATCGGCGCGGCGCTCGCGGTGATCCTCGTCGTTTGCACGGTGCTGTTGGTGATCGGCGCGGGCCGGCTTGGTGCCAGGCAGGCGGCGCTATGACATGGTGGGCTGCATTGCGCGGGCTCGTGATCGTCGTGTACGTCTTCATGCTCGGACCGATCCTGATCACGGCCGCAGTGTCTTTCAATCAGACCAATCGCTCGCTGTTTCCGCCGCGCGGATTTTCACTGATGTGGTGGCAACGCGCGCTATCCGCCGAATGGGTCGATCCGCTCGTTTTCAGCTTCAAGCTCGCATCGATCGCGGCGCTCATCAGCACGTTGCTCGCGCTTCCGCTCGCGTTTGCCATCGCAAGGCGACGCTTTCCCGGGCGCGAGGCCATGATCGCGCTGACGTTAGGGCCATTGATGTTGCCTGCGCTGGTGACCGGTGTTGGCTTGCTGCAACTCTTTCAGTACGCGGGATTGCGTGAGCAGATTGGCTTCACGGCACTGTTGATCGGGCACGTGGTGATTTGCCTGCCGTTTGCGGTTCGCACCGTGGCGATCAGTCTCGCCACCTTGCCACCGAACGTCGAATTCGCGGCTGCAAGCTTAGGCGCATCGCGGGTGCGAACGCTTCTGCATGTCGTGATGCCGCTAATCAAGAGCGGCGTGATTGCCGGCGCCCTGTTCGCGTTCGTTCACTCGTTCACCGATGTCAATCTGTCGTTGTTCCTCGCGCGGCCGGGCGAGCAGCCGATCACCGTGAAGATCCTTGGCTTTCTCGAATTCGGCTTCGCGCCAACCCTTGCGGCGGTCTCGGTGATCACGTTGCTGCTGCCGCTTGCGCTGGTTGCCATCGTGCAACGCATCAGCGGTCTGGGCGACTTCCTGTACGCCGAGCGGCAGCGTGCCTGACTCAGCGCTCCGGCTCGAAGATCTGGGCAAGCGCTTTGGCGCCACGGTCGCCGTCGACTGCATCGATCTGGACGTAGGCGAAGGTGAATTCGTTACGCTGCTGGGGCCTTCGGGCTGTGGCAAGACGACCACGCTGGGACTGGTCGCGGGGTTCACGACGCCGACGCAAGGACGCATTTTCCTGCGCGGCAAGTCCGTTGCCGATCTGCCGCCGTTTCGCCGCGACGTCGGCGTCGTGTTCCAGGATTACGCGCTGTTTCCACACATGAGCGCGCAAGACAATGTGGCGTTCGGCCTTGCGATGCGCAATGTGGCGAAGGCGGAGCGCGAAGGGCGCGTGAAGGAGGCGCTCGAGCTGGTGCAGCTCGAAGGTCTTGGCGAGCGCCGGCCGCTCGAGCTCTCGGGAGGACAACGTCAGCGTGTCGCGCTTGCGCGGGCAATGGTCATTCGTCCGACACTGCTTCTGCTCGACGAGCCGCTGTCGAATCTCGACTTGAAGCTTCGCGAAGAGATGCGCGTCGAGATCGCGGGCTTGCAGCGTCGGCTCGGCATCACGACGCTGTTCGTCACCCACGATCAGGGTGAGGCGCTGGCGATGTCGGATCGCATTGCGGTGATGAACGCGGGGCGCATCGAGCAAACCGGCACGCCAAGCGACATATACGAGCGGCCCGCGACACGTTTTGTCGCCGAGTTCATCGGCCGCATGAACTTTTTCACCGATGGTCGCGACAGCGTGGCGATTCGACCCGAGCGCGCAACACTCGCTTCCGAACATGGCGCGAACGGATTCGTTCGCCACTGCAGCATCGTCAGCGTGATCTACCTCGGATCGACGCTCGAATATCGCGTTCGCTTCGACGACGGCGTCGGTGGAATCGTCGAAGCGACCAATGACGGAGGAGCGCCACGCTTTCGCGTCGGCGATTCGGCGTGGTTCGTCGCGCCGCTCGCAAGCTGCGTTCGAATGCCGGCGCGCTAGCTAGGCGGCTGCGATGCGAGCCATCAGCGGCACTTCGCCTTCGAGTGTCGTGCGATGCATGTGGCGTCGATATTTCGCATCGTCGAACGGGGTCGCGCAATGCTGCGCGCAGCGGTTGTCCCACAACACCGCGTCGCGCGGACGCCAGCGATGGCGATAGACAAACTCGTCGCGCACCGCGAAGTCCTGTAGATGCTCGATCAACGCGCGTCCTTCCGCTTCGTCCAGACCTTCGATCTCGCACGCCCAACGGCCGATGTATAGCGCGGTCCGCTTCGAGCGCGGATGAGCGCGTTCGATCGGATGCCAGACGTCCGGACGCTTGCGCTTTTCCTCCTCCGACAGCGCCGGCAGATGCGGGTAATGGACGTGATGAAGACGCACGCGCGAGAAGCACGCACGTCGACCCGCGATCGTTTTTCGCACGTCGCTCGGCAACGCTGCATGCGCGGCGCGCATGTCCGCGAACAGCGTGTCGCCGCCTTCCGGCGGCAGCTGGAGTGCATGCAGCATCGAGCCCGCGTTCGGTCGCGCCTTGTCCTCGCCGTCCGAATGCCAACCCCAGCCGGCACGCTTCATCCCGAGCGCCTTGCCGCCCTCCTCGACGTTCGACACGACGAAAATTTCAGGATAGCCGGGAAGGTTGTATTGCAACGGCTCCATGATGTGAAGCTCGCCGAACCGGCGCGTGAACGCGATGTGCTGCTCGGGCGTCATCGTGAGATCGCGCATGACGAGAATGCCGTGTCGCGCCCAGGCCGCTTCAAGCGCGGAGAATCCGGCGGCGTCGAGGTTCGCGACGTCGAGGCCGATTACTTCGGCGACGAAGTCATCGCGCAGCGGACGAATTATCATCGCAGCGTACCCTCTCCTGGATTGCTCAAATGAGTCTCAACGACCGCATCGACGCCATCGTAGCGCAGCGCGTACCCGCACTGATTGCGCTGCGCCGCAAGCTCCACGAGCATCCCGAGCTTGCCTTCGAGGAGCACGAGACCGCGAAAGCGGTCACGCAGTTCCTTGCCGACCTCGACATTCCGTTTCGAACGGGAATCGGCAAGACGGGCGTGGTCGCGGTGATCGAGGGCACGCAACCGGGCCGCACCGTCGGACTGCGTGCCGATATGGATGCGCTGCCGATCCACGAAGAGAACTCGTTATCGTTCGCGTCGAAGGTACCGGGCAAGATGCACGCGTGCGGTCACGATGCGCACACGGCAATCGCGCTTGGCGTGGCCGCCACGCTGGTGGAGATGCGCGACACGCTGCGCGGTCGCGTCAAGCTGATCTTTCAGCCCGCGGAAGAAACGTTGTCGGGCGCCGCGGCAATGATCGCCGATGGCGCGCTCGACGATCCGCCGATGGATGTCATTCTCGGCTACCACAACTGGCCGCAGATCGATGCTGGCAAAGTCGGCTACCACGCCGATGCCGTGATGGCTTCCGCCGATGCGTTCGACGTCACGTTGCAAGGACGCACCGGGCATGGGGCACACCCGCATCTTGCGATCGATGCAATCGCCGCCGGATCGTATTTTGTGACCCAATTGCAATCGATTGTCAGTCGCGAGATTGCGCCGTTGTCTCCCGCCGTGGTAACGATCGGCGAATTCCACAGCGGAACTGCGCGCAACGTCATCGCACCGACTGCGGTGTTGAAAGGCAGCGTGCGCACGCTGGATGCGGGGGTTGCATCGGCGATCGAAACGGCCGTGCGCCGCTTGCTCGATGGCATCAAGACGGGAATGCGCGTCGATTACGTGCTCGATTGGAAGCGCGTCGCGCCGGCGCTGCGGCAGAACGCACAGGCGCTGGCACGCGTGCTTGCGTCGACACGCGCAATGCTCGGCGATGAGGCCGTCATCGAGCTTCCCCAACCATCGATGGGGAGCGAAGACTTCGCGTGGTTCGCCGAAAAAGTTCCCGCCGCGCATTTGCGCATCGGCTCGAAAATCGATGGGCTCGACACCGCGATTCACCGCAGCAACTACGATTGCAACGAGCTTGCGATTCCCACCGGGGTGCGAGTGCTGACGCGCGCCGTGCTCGACTCGGCCGCGGTATCCTAAACGGCAATGTGCGACTAACGCTTTTGCTTCGCGAGCGCTTCCTGTAGCGTCCTGGTCGCGCCGCTGATGTCGGGAAGCTTTTCACCGGCATCGAGTCTCGCGCGCGATGCTGCTTCGGCGTCCTGCATGCCGATCGCGCGATCCGCAGCGGCTTCGGCTTCATCGCGTTTCATGACGACGATGCCGCACTCGTCGGCGATCACGATGTCGCCGGGATGCACGCTGACGCCGCCGCAACTCACCGGAACACAAAACTCGCCCGCCATGCCGATGCGCTTCGTCGTCACCGCCGACAAGCCGCGACACCATAGCGGCACACCGTAACGTCGAACCTCGCCGATGTCGGTTGCAACGCCGTCGATGATGACGCCGGCAACACCGGAGGTCTTGCAAGCGTACGCAACCAAGCCTCCGAAGGCTGCAAGACGATGATCGCCGCAGCGATCGATCACCAAAACGTCGCCGGGCCGCACCTGACCGAGCGCATAGCCGACGATGGTCCCGTCGACGCCGGGAACGCGAACCGTCACTGCCGGTCCTGCAATGCGGATATCCGATTGCATCGCACGTATCGCCGGATCGACGAATCCCCAATGACGAAAGTGACCAATCGTCGCCGGCTCGGCCTTGACGAGCTTCGCGACGAGATCGCGATGCAACCCCGGTGGCAGCGCGTTAACGGTGAACATCGCGGAATTCCTCGACGTCGGCGAGCGCGGAATCAGGAAGACGCTTCAATGCAATCGGCCGAACCATGCGTCACACCTCCGTTGGCAGCGCCACGCCGAACATCTTCTCCTTCAATTGATAAAGCCGGTCGCGAAGCTCTGCAGCGCGCTCGAACTCGAGATTCTTCGCCGCGTCCATCATCTGCTTCTCGATCGCTTTCAACTCCCGTTCCATGTCCTTCTCGGAAAGCCGTTCGTATTTTTCCTTCGCTTGCGCGGCCTTCATCTCCTTGCGCTCGGCATCGATGTCGTAGACGCCGTCGATCATATCCTTGATGCGCTTTTGCACGCCCTTTGGCGTGATGCCTTCGCGCGCGTTGAACTCGGTCTGTTTCGCCCGGCGCCGCTCGGTCTCCCCGATCGCAGCCTTCATCGAATCGGTCATCTTGTCGGCGTAAAGGATCGCCATTCCATTGATGTGACGCGCGGCGCGGCCGATCGTTTGAATGAGGCTGCGCTCGGCGCGCAAGAATCCTTCCTTGTCCGCATCGAGCACAGCGACCAGCGACACTTCGGGAATGTCGAGCCCTTCGCGCAGCAAGTTGATCCCCACCAATACGTCGAATTCGCCGAGACGAAGATCGCGAATGATCTCCACGCGCTCGACGGTGTCGATGTCGGAGTGCAGGTAGCGCACTTTCACGCCGTGCTCGCCGAGATAATCGGTCAAGTCCTCGGCCATACGCTTGGTAAGGGTCGTCACCAGCACGCGCTCGTTGCGATCCACGCGAAGCTTGATCTCCGATAGCAGATCGTCGACCTGGGTTCGCGCGGGACGCACATCGAGCGTGGGATCGACGAGCCCCGTCGGACGCACGACCTGCTCGACAACCTGCCCGGCATGCGCTTTCTCATACTCGGCGGGAGTCGCCGAGACGAAGATCGTTTGCGGAAGCAGGCGCTCGAATTCGTCGAAGCGCAACGGCCGGTTGTCGATTGCCGACGGGAGGCGAAAACCGTAGTTGACCAAATTCTCCTTACGCGCGCGATCGCCCTTGTACATGCCGCCGACCTGCGGAATCGTGACGTGACTTTCATCCACGATCATGATCGCGTCGCGCGGCAGATAGTCGATGAGTGTGGGCGGCGGCGAGCCCGGCGGTCGCCCCGACAGATGGCGTGAATAGTTCTCGATGCCTTTGCAAAAGCCGATCTCGACCATCATCTCGAGATCGAAGCGCGTGCGCTGCTCGATGCGCTGCGCCTCGATGAGCTTCATCTGCTCGACGAAGAACTGCTTTTGCGACGCGAGCTCGACCTTGATCGCCTCGACCGCATCGAGCACCTTGCGGCGTCCCGTCACATAGTGCGAAGATGGAAACACGGTGAAGCGCGAGATGCGTTGCTTGATGTGTCCGGTCAGCGGATCGAAAAGCTGCATCGACTCGACTTCGTCGTCGAACAGCGACACGCGCACCGCATTCTCTGCGTGCTCGGCCGGGAAGATATCGAGCACGTCGCCGCGCACGCGAAACGTGCCGCGCTTGAAGTCCATCTCGGCGCGCGTGTACTGCAATTCAGTCAGGCGTTTGATCGCATCGCGCTGTGACAGCTTGTCGCCTTCGCGCAGATGCAAAATCATGCTGTGATACTCGGTTGGATCGCCGATGCCGTAGATCGCGGAGACCGTTGCGACGATGATGCAGTCGGGGCGTTCCAGTATTGCCTTGGTCGCCGACAAGCGCATCTGCTCGATGTGCTCGTTGATCGAGCTGTCCTTCTCAATATAAAGATCGCGCGACGGAACGTACGCTTCGGGCTGGTAATAGTCGTAATAGCTGACGAAGTATTCGACCGCGTTGTTCGGGAAGAACTCACGGAATTCCGAGTAGAGCTGCGCCGCGAGCGTCTTGTTCGGCGCAAGCACGAGAGCGGTACGGCCGGTGCGCGCAATCACGTTGGCCATCGTGTAGGTCTTGCCCGACCCGGTGACGCCCAGAAGCGTCTGAAACGAGAGCCCGTCGGTCAGACCCTCGACCAGCTTGTCGATCGCTTCGGGCTGATCGCCCGCAGGCTCGAACGGCTGATGCAGTTCATAAGGACTGTCGGGATAGGTGACGACCATGAAAGCCATGCGAATAAGCCGAACCCAAGATTGTAAAACGAACGAGCGTTCGAAGAAAGTGCGGGTGCCAGCCGCGACTTTCAAGCCGCTGCGCGGCTCGTGAAGGCGATCACGCGGCGAATTGCAGACTGGCCAGGCGCGCGTAAAGCGGGCTGTCGGTGACGAGTCGATCGTGCGGCCCGAGCGCGACGATGCGGCCCGAATCGAGCACCGCGATGCGATCGGCATGGCGAACCGTCGCTAATCGATGCGCAATCATCAGCACCGTCCGCCGCGCCATCAGGCGCTCCAGCGCGCGCTGCACCATGCGCTCGCTTTCGGCGTCGAGCGCACTGGTCGCTTCGTCGAGTAACAAGATCGGACGATCGGCCAGAATGGCGCGCGCGATGGCGAGCCGTTGACGCTGTCCACCCGACAGCCGCACGCCGCGCTCGCCAAGATCGCTTTCGTAGCGCTGCGGCAAGCGGTCGATGAACTCATCCGCGTACGCTGCTTCGCATGCAGCACGAACGTCGTCGACATTAGCGTCGGGACGTCCGTAACGGACGTTCTCCAACACGCTCGCGGCGAAGATTACCGGATCCTGTGGAACGACGGCGAGTCGCTCACGTACGTCTGCTGGGTCGGCGCGTGTGACGTCGACGCCATCGATCGCGACCGTGCCCGATTGCGGATCGTAGAAGCGCAACAGCAACTGGAAAACGGTGGTCTTGCCCGCGCCCGAGGGGCCGACCAACGCGACGCGTTCACCCGGAGCAATCGACAACGACAGGCGATCGAGGGCGGCGTGATCCGGGCGCGACGGATAGTGGAACGTCACTTGATCGAACTCGATCGTTCCGCGCGGCGGTGTGGGCAATGACAAGGGATTCGAAGGCGCCCGAATCGCAGGTTCGACGGACAGAATCTCGAACAGCCGCTCGGTTGCGCCCGCGGCGCGCTGCACGTCGCCGATGACCTCGCTGATCGTTCCGACCGCACTCGCCACGATCACTGCGTAGAACACGAACGCGGACAGGTCGCCCGGTGTCAACCGCCCTGCCACGACATCATGGCCACCGATCCACAGAATGATTCCCACTGCGCCGAAGGCGAGCACGATCACCGTGGCAACGAGTCCCGCGCGTTGCTTGATGCGTCGTCGCGCCGTTGCGAACGCTTCCTCGACGCGCTCTTTGAAGCGCATGCGATCGACGTCTTCGTGACCATAGGCTTGCACCGTGCGAATCTCGTGCAGCGCTTCATCGACATACGCGCCGACATCGCCGACTCGATCCTGGCTTGCGCGCGCAAGCTTGCGCACGCGGCGTCCGAACACGATGATCGGCACGACCACCAGCGGAACACCGCCAAGCACGAGCAAGGTCAGCTTCACGCTGGTCAACGCGAGCAACACGACACCGCCGATCAACAGCAAGCTGTTGCGCAATGCCATCGACACACTCGAGCCGATGACCGTTTCGAGCATCGTCGTGTCGTTGGTGAGGCGCGAAATCACCTCACCGGTGCGCGCCGTTTCAAAGAACACGGGAGGCAGCTTCAACAAGTGATCGAACACTGCGTTGCGGAGATCGGCCGTCACGCGCTCGCCGATCCACGAAACGAAATAGAAGCGCGCATAGGTCGCTGCGGCCATCAACACGATGACGCCACCCATGAGCGCCAGCGCGCGATCGAGCTCGGCCGCGCTTCCTGCGACAAAGCCACGGTCGATGACGAAGCGCAAGCCCTGCCCGATAGCAAGCACCGCCCCCGCCGCGACAAGTAACGCGATCGCCGCGTACACAACCTGGCGACGGTACGGGCGAACGAACCGGCCGATGCGCGCGAGCGTGCGCACCGCCGTCGCGGGCGGTAGCTTCGGTGCGTCAATCGGAATGCGGTCGCGGCGAGCCATGATTGCGGTTCAACTGTATTACATGCGTGCGGTAAGATACGAGGTCAATCTTTTTCATTGCCGCGATGAACGCTCCGCTTGCCGCATCCTTGTTCGGCGCCGTCGAGATGGCGCCGCGCGATCCGATTCTTGGCGTCACCGACGCTTTCCTGGCCGATGCCAATCCGCTCAAAGTGAATCTCGGCGTTGGTGTTTATTGCGACGAGGCCGGCAAAGTCCCGCTGCTCGAATGCGTGAAACGTGCCGAGCGGGCGATTACCGAATCGGGCACACCGCACACGTATCTACCCATCGATGGCATCCCGGCCTACGATCGTGACGTGCGCGCCTTGCTGCTTGGCGGTGACAACGACATCGTGAAGTCGGGGCGCGCCGTTACCGTGCAGGCGCTCGGCGGCACGGGCGCTTTGCGAGTCGGCGCGGATTTTCTAAAGCGCTTCGCGCCTGCCGCCGGGGTCTGGATCAGCGACCCGAGCTGGGAGAATCACCGCGCCCTGTTCGAGGGCGCAGGATTTGCGGTATCGAACTACCCTTATTACGATGCCGCAACGCGCGGTCTCGACATCGATGGAATGCTCGGCACGCTTAGCAAACTCGCGCCGGGTTCGATCGTCGTGCTGCACGCGTGCTGCCACAATCCGACCGGCGTCGATCCCACAGCCGAGCACTGGACGAAGATTATCGAGATCGTTCGCGCGCGCGGGCTCGTGCCCTATCTCGATATCGCGTATCAAGGATTCGGCGACGGCATCGCGCCGGATGGTGAAGTGGTCCGCCGATTCGCGGCCACGCCCGGACCGCTGTTCATCGCATCGTCCTTCTCGAAATCGTTCTCGCTCTACGGCGAGCGCATCGGCGCCATCAGCGTTGTCGCGGATGACAGCGACGCGGCGTCGCGCGTGTTATCGCAGGTAAAACGGGTGGTGCGCGCGAATTACTCGACCCCGCCGACGTTCGGTGGGCGCATCGTGACTGCGGTGCTCGAATCGCCGGAGCTTCGCGCGCTTTGGGAAGACGAGCTCGGCGCGATGCGAACGCGGATCAAGGCGATGCGCGCAAAATTGGTCGACAAGTTGAAAGAACGCCTGCCGCAACGAGACTTCGCTTACATGCTGCGTCAGCGCGGAATGTTTTCGTATTCCGGCTTGAGCAAGGATCAGGTCGCGTCGTTGCGGCGCGATCATTCGGTTTATGCCGTCGATACGGGGCGTATTTGTGTCGCGGCGTTGAACTCCGGCAACCTCGATTACGTTGCCGATGCGATTGCGGACGTCGCGCGCTGACACCGATCTTGATGCATCGACGGTGAGAGAACGAACACCGCCGGCTGCGCCGTTGTTGCGGCTCAGGATAGCTTTGCAAAGAAGGCATGTGTATCGGAACCGGCGGCTTTGCCGGTAGGACTCGCGCGATTTTGAAACCCTACGGTCTTTCGCTATAATCAACGGCTTAACGCGGGAATAGCTCAGTTGGTAGAGCGCAACCTTGCCAAGGTTGAGGTCGCGAGTTCGAGACTCGTTTCCCGCTCCAGCTGCCATTAAGGGAGAGCCGCGTCACGCGTTGTCGCTCTCCCTTTTCGTTTCGGTGATGTGCCGTCGCGCTACGCTCACGCGTACGTGAACCCCTCAAGGCGGGGTGGCAGAGTGGTCATGCAGCGGCCTGCAAAGCCGTCTACGCCGGTTCGATTCCGACCCCCGCCTCCCGTCTAACTAGAGAGCCCGTCACGCCATCCCCCGGGGCTGCCAGATTCATAGTGCGATGTCCTCCGCCTACATACGGCGACGTGTGCCCTAAGCCGGTTAAAATGAGGGTAATGGGGTCGGGTAACAGCCAAAGCCGCCCCTTTTGGCCGGCCCGAGGCCGGAATCCGTTACCCCAACCGGGAGCGCGCCATTCCACGGGATGCAACCCCTCTTACGGACATCAGAATTCGCAAAGCACAACCGGGCCACAAGCCGTATCGTCTGTACGACGGCGGCGGACTCGCGTTGCTCGTGCAGCCTTCGGGCGTGAAGTCTTGGCAAATGCGATACCGGCTGCACGGCAAAGAGCAGACCGCGACGATTGGTAAAGAAGTTGGATAGACTTGCTCCCCGAGAAAGTCCGGCCAAATGCATTGGCCGCTCGATACCCTCGGATTGCCAATCACTTCTGCGCCCTGTGAGACCAGCCCTCTGGATGTAGAGAATACTTTGCGGAGTTGCTAACCGATCATCGCGGCGGGAGGAAGGGCTTTCCACCGGCGGCGTTAGAGGCTATTCAAACGCTGCAGGGCTACTATGATCAGGTTCATCCGACGCCA
>DATLOI010000002.1:0-13758 GCA_035536295.1 Casimicrobiaceae bacterium | reverse complement strand
AAGAAGAAAGTGCTCGACGCGCAATGCGGCTCCGGACGCTTGCTAGTTACGCTCGCGCAGCGTGGCTTGCAGGTCCACGGCGCCGATGCGTCGGCGGCGATGCTCGCAGCGTGCGAACAGCGACTCATCGGCGCTTCGGTGCAGGCGCTGCTGTTCCGTCAAGACCTGACGAATCTGAACCTGTGTTTTCGTTACGCCGCGGCGTTCATGGCAAACGGCTCTTTTCAAGCATTTGCGACCGCGCGCGACGCGCAGCGGGTGCTGCAGCGACTGAAAGCACATCTCGTACCGCCGGGGTTGCTGCTGCTCGACCTCTACGTGCCCTACCCGGCCATGCATCCACCCGCCGCACCGCTCGTCGAGATTCGCACGGCGAGCCTTGCCGATGGCTCGCGCATCACCCTTCGCACCGAGACGCTCGTGCACGCCGATGCGCGTCGCCTCGACATCACTACGCGTTATGAAAAGCGATCGACCAAGGGTGTGCTCGATCGTGAAGACGGGAAGAACTCGTTGTGCTGGTACGAAGCAAGCGACATCACCGAGCTTTTAGCTCGCAATGGCTTCACCGATATCGCGATCGAGCCGTCGCCGATCGTCGACGATCTGGACCGCCGCTTCGCCGTCCGCGCGCGACGCGCGCCCTGAATCGCTACCAGCTACCGGACGCTCCGCCTCCGCCAGAGCTGCCTCCACCGCCCGAGAAGCCGCCTCCGCCGCCTCCCGACGACGATGATGAACCGCCGGAGCTTCCTCCGCTGGTGATGACCATTCCGCCAAAGGTCGTGCGGCCGGTGGCTTTGAGTTCTTTTGCCGCTTTCGCGTAGCCGGGACGCCGGCTCGCGATGAGCTTGGCGATTGGGAAGCCGATGAGATAGATGCCGAGTATCACGAGCGTTGCCTTGACTCCGACCACGACGAGCGGAAACATCGCCCAGAACGGAATCATGAAGAGGTAAAGGAACCATCCCATCCCCGGCGTCACGACGCCGATCATCGTGAAGAGCCCGATGATTCCGAAGATGAAGCAGCCGAGCAGAATGCGCATCGGCCATGGCGGGAGCTGCGCGTCGAACTGGCTCGTGTCGATCGCCTTGAATGCCGCTATCGGGCCGGAATCGCCTGCATCGCCGCCGCGACCTTCGAGCGTTGCGATGATCGCCGCGGCACCGTCGCTCACGCCGCCGTTGAAATCGTTTGCCTTGAAGCGCGGCGTCATCCGATCGCGAATGATGCGCGCCGCAATGGCATCGGTGAGTGTTCCTTCCAGCCCGTAACCCACCTCGATTCGCATGCGCCGATCGTTCGGCGCGACGATCACGAGAACACCGTTGTCCCTGCCTTTGCGGCCGAGCGTCCACGATTCGAACACGCGCGTCGCGAAATCCTCGACGCTGTCGCCTTCGAGGCTTTTCACCGTCAGCACCGCGATTTGATTGGTCGTGCGATCTTCGTGCGCCTTCATATCCGCTGCGAGCTTCGTTCGCGTTGCCTCGGACAGAATCTCGGCGTTGTCGACGATGCGACCGGTGAGATAAGGAACGTCGGCCGCCTCGAGCGAAGTTACTGCCAGCAGCGAAGCGATCGCGAAACTGCGCACGAGCGCGATCACGGCGCATCTCCGCGCACGAACGTATCGCGAAGCGTGTTCGCTCCACGCGCTTGGCCGACGTCCTTCGATGCCAGCAGAACGTCGATCGCCGAGAGGCCCGCATTGAAAGCGTCGCCGATGCGCCCGTTCCTCAAAAGCGGCGTCATGCGATCGACGACCGTCTCCCATTCAACGGCGCTGACGCGGCCGCGATGAGACACATCGGGAAGCACGATGACGCGCCGCTCGAAGGCGCTGACCAAAACGAGCACCGCATCCCGCCGCGGCGTGGCGAAAAGCTCGCGCGACAGGAACATGGTATCCGCGCATTGGCGCACTTCGCCTTTCGCGCGCAGCGATCCCAGAAACAAGCGCGCGAACGGTGGCCAAAAATGAGCGAGGCCGCCCGTCAAGCAAGCGACACCGAGAATCGTCAGCGCCTGCAGCAGCAACGCCTGCGCGGACATCCAGTCGGGGCGACCGATGTCGATCGCAAGCGCCGCCAGTGCTGCGACCGATGCCCCGAGCGCAAACGCACGCCATGGAATTTCGGGATAGCCATCCGCGCGCGGCACGATGGCCGCGACGATCTCTATGCCAAAGCGCGTCTCGAGTGCGCCGATCGCGCGCTCGATGGCCGCGGCTTCCTCAGCCGACACGTCGACCATTCCATTCCCTCGCGACGTAAACGATGCGTTACAAGTCGAGCGACAAATAAACCGGCGAGCCCAGCGGGTTGTGATAGTACGGCGTGCAGCGCGTAAAGCCGAGTGACTCGTACAAAGTCAACGCAGCGTGCATGCGCTCGAGTGTGTCGAGCTTCAACGTTCGATAGCCGATGGCGCGTGCATCGTCGATCAGGCGGGTCGCCAAGTCGCGCGCAATGCCGCGTCCACGCGCAGAAGGCTTGACATACAGGCGCTTCACTTCGCCGACGAGCGTCGAATCGTCATCGTGCGTTGCATCGGATAAAGGCCGCAACGCAATGCAGCCGATGACATCCTCGCCCGCGCTCGCGAGCAACAAGCGTCCGCGCGGCGGGGTGTAGCTCCCGGGAAGCGTGGCCAACTCTTCGGCGAACCCTTGAAAGCACAAATCCTCGTTGAGCCACGCCGCGTATTCCTCGAACAGCGCTCGGGCCAGTGCAACTTCGCGAACCCCCTCGGCCTGGCGAATCGACGTCGGCGTCGACACTTGCATCAAGGATGCTCTTTCACGAGCAAGTGCTCGAGCCACGCCTTCGGTAGCAGCTCACGCAACGTCACCGACTCGCCCTCCGGCATCAGCACTTCGCAATCGAGGTTGCGCGGGTCTATTTGCACGAGGAGCTCGCGACAACGCCCGCAGGGTGCAACGATGCGCTCGTCGTCGACTGCCACCATGCGTCGCACGACGGTCTCACGAAACTTGAGCATTTCGGCGATCGCCGAATGCTCGGCGCAGAACCCGATACCGCAGGCGAGGTCGAGATCGATCCCGGTGTAGATGCGGCCCGACGCGCTTTCGATGGCAGCACCCACCGAGCCCGCGGTCAGCGACGGCTTGGTCAACGAAAACTCGCCGACCAGCGCCTGCGCCTGCGCAACGAAGGCGTCTCGATCGAATGTCATGAGCGCTTAGCTCGTGCCGCAACCGCCGACGCGGATTTCGGTGCCCACGTACGACGGCGCGATCTCGCGAAGCTTCGCCACGGCAGGTTGCGGCGGATCGCGCAACACGAGGAGCGTCTGCGTCAATCCGCCGCGCCGAGGCCCGACACGGGCGCCACCGATGCCCTGTTGCGCGAGCGCGTCGGCACGACCGTTCGCGGAATTCTCGGTGCGGTAGACACCCAGCGAGACCGCGAAAGTGCCACCAGGCGCGTCGATGACGGCCACATCGGCGATGCCGCGCGTTCTCAGTTCACCGGCGCGACGCTCGGCCGATGCACGCGAGGTGAAGCCGCTCAACGTGACGGGATAGCCTTCGCCCTCGATCTTGCGCGTCGACACGAGCGACGCTACGCCAAGCGGCGCCAACTCGGTCAATGCGCGCGCGCGCTCGGACTCGGACAACGGACCCCACTCGACGCAAACGTCGGCAAGCGATGCCGCTTTGGTCGGCCCGAGCGCCGCGACTTCCTGCGGTGACATGAGCTTCAGCTTCTCGGGCTGAACCTGCTCGGCGAGGCGCTGCGGCTCGCTACCACCGAATGCGTCGAGACGCGTGTAGCCGAACAACGCGAGATTGGCCAGAAGAAGCAGGATGACGACGATTCGCAATGCGCTAGCTTCCGCATGAGAAGCGGCCGGCCGCGCATCAGACGCTATCGTCCGCGAGCGCCAACACGCCTTCGAGCACGAGATTATCCACGAGCTCAACCGGAGCTGCGAGGTGCGGGCCGATGTCCGGCGCCGCGCCGCCGGCAAGATAACAACGCACCGGAACCCCTTGCGTGGCGAGTCGTTCGCGCGAGAGCTCGATCGCGCCGCAGACAGCTTGTAGCGCACCGGTGTACAACGCATCGCCGGTGTTGGTCGGGAAGTCGGCGTAGTTGCCGGACGGCACTTTCAGCGCGGCCGTGTTGTCGGCCAATGCGCGCAGCATCAGGCGAATGTTGGGCACGATCAATCCGCCGCGAAACACGCCATCGGCATCGAGCGTGTCGATGGTCACGGCCGTGCCCGCGTTGACCACGACGACCGATTGCGGCGCAGCGCCGGTCTCGAGCACGCGCAGGCGCGCCGCGACCAGTGCCGCCCAGCGATCGGGGCCAAGCGAGCTTGGCGGAGCGTATCGGTTTACAACGCCACACGCGGAGTCGGCGGGATAGAGCCAGCGCATCGGCAAGCGCCAGCGCGTGAGCTGACCTTCCACGCGCACGCGCGCTGCTTCTCCTGCCACGTTGACGCCCACTGCGCGTGCGGGTCGCGCAAGATTTTGCCAATCGCGAACGGCCAGCGTGCCGATCTCCGCATTCGGGACGACACCTTGCGCGAGTGCACCGCGCGCGGTGACCAGCGCCCACTTCATGCGGCTGTTACCGACGTCCACGACGAGCGTCGGCATCATGATCCCACCCGACCTGCTGCTTTACGCGCGGCGGAGCGAGATCTCACCGGTGAGAAAGCGCGCGCGGCGCGGGCCGTCGGCGAGCACCAGCGCGCCGCTGGCATCCACCCCTGCGACCTTGCCCGTCACAGCGCCGCCATCGGGCAGCGTGAGCTTGACGGGCTTGCCTTGATACGCATGGCGATGCTGCCATTCAGCGGCGAACGGCGCGAAGCCTTCCTTCGCGTATTGCGTCA
Organism: Casimicrobiaceae bacterium; assembly: GCA_035536295.1. Lineage (GTDB taxonomy): Bacteria > Pseudomonadota > Gammaproteobacteria > Burkholderiales > Casimicrobiaceae > VBCG01. The sequence goes on along the minus strand of DATLOI010000002.1, from coordinate 8,880 downwards.
TCGTCGCGGCGAGCTCGGACACGAGGCGCGCAAGCAGCCGATTGCGATCGATAGGCGCAGCGCCGCGACCCGCGACCGACGTGAGATCGGTCACCGGTTGGCTGATGTCGCGACGAAGCTCGCGCGGCAATCGCACGTTGAGACCAACACCAACGACGACGGTCGATGGGCCGAGTGCGTCACCGTTCAACTCGACGAGAATTCCGCCGAGCTTCAAGTGGCGATAGATGAGATCGTTCGGCCACTTCAAATTAACGCCGGCGAGCAGCTCCTTCTCGAGCGCGTGAATGACGCCGACACCTGCTGCAAGCGACAGCCCCGCAAGAAATCCGGCGCCTTGCTCAAAGCGCCACCCGAGCGAGAACGTGAGGCTTCCACCGGCAACCGCAGTCCACGTGCGACCACGGCGACCGCGACCCGCGGTTTGCCATTCGGCTGCGAGCACTGCGCCATGAATGTCGCGGCGAGGCGCGCGGCGCAACAACTCACTCGACGTCGAATCGACTTGGTCGACGATTTCGAGATGAATCGGCGGCGACGGTTGAATCTCGAATACCGCTTCGGTGCCGTTGAAGCCCAGGTCATCGTCCTGCAATTGCGGGCGCAGCGGCGACAACCCGTTGCTCGCAAGCGTGACGCCGTATTCGACCAGGGCTTCGCGAACTCGCATCGCATCCAGGAAGTCGGGCGCCGCCACGAGGCGATAGCCACGGCCGCGCACTCGCTCGAGCGAGAGTCCGGCCGTTTCAGCCTGACGCAGGAGCTGCGAGACGCGGGCGCGCGTCAGCCCCACACGCGCGGCGAGGTCCTCACCCGAATGAAAAGCGCCGTCGGAAAGCTGGCGCAACAGCGAAAATCCAAGTGGAGTAAGCACTAACCTACTGCCAAAGTGAGTGATTGCGCAAAGCGTACGATTTTAACAGAGAGCACGGTGCAATGCACCAATTCAGCCGTTCGCTCAAGCATGTGCGGGTTCCGAGCGGCCGTAACAAGGCTTCGCGCACTTTACGCCATCCCAGGCGCGAAGCGTATATAGTTGCCAAAGTCAACCATTTCGCGGCTCGATCCCTTGGCTACCGACTCCTCAACGCTCGGCGTCCCGGCTGCGCTGATCGCCTCCGTCCGCCGCTACAACCGCTTCTACACCCAACGCCTGGGTCTTCTCAATGAGCATTTGGACTACAGCGACTGGTCGCTGACCGAAGCGCGCGTGCTCTACGAGCTTGCCCATCGGGACTCGCCGGTGGCCGCGGAGCTGGCGCGCGACCTGTCGCTCGACCCCGGCTATCTGTCGCGCATGCTGCGCCGATTTCAAGCCGCGGGGGTTGTGCAACGGTCGCGTTCGACGTCTGACGCGCGCCGCAATCATCTCGTGTTGACCGCAAACGGGCGCCAATCGTTCGCAGCGCTCGATGCGAGCACACGGCGCGAGATCGAGCGCCTGCTCGCGCCGTTGCCGCGCGACGGCCAGGAGACGCTCGCCAGAGCCATGGAATCGATCCGTCTCGTGCTCGAGCCGAATGGCGTGCCGGCGATCGGCTTGCGCGACGTTGTCGCGGGTGACATCGGCTGGATCGTGGAGCGGCATGGCGCCTTGTACGCATCCGAGTTCGGTTACGACGCATCGTTCGAGGGACTCGTCGCGAAAATCGCCGGCGCATTTCTGGAGAATCACGATCCGGCGCGCGAGCGCGGATGGATTGCGATTCGCGACGGGTTACGCGTGGGATCGGTGTTGCTCGTGGGCGCCGACGAGACGACGGCGAAGCTGCGGCTGCTCCTCGTCGAACCGGCTGCCCGTGGGTCGGGGATCGGCCAGATGCTGGTCGATCGGTGCACGACGTTCGCACGCCGTGCCGGCTACGCACGAATTACCTTGTGGACGCAGAGCCACCTCGCTGCGGCGCGACGCATCTACGAGGCAGCAGGTTACGTGCGCGTCGCCGAAGAGCCGCATCGCAGCTTCGGCAAGGATCTCGTGGCGGAAACGTGGACGCTCGAGCTCACGCGTCCTGAAACGAGCGATCAACCGTCCTTCAACACTCCGCGCCGCACCTGATCGAGCTCGATCGATTCGAACAGCGCCTGGAAATTGCCTTCGCCGAAGCCTTCGTTGCCCTTGCGCTGGATCAGCTCGAAAAAGATCGGGCCGATTACCGTCGTCGTGAAAATCTGCAGCAGCATTTCGTCTTCGGCCGGCGCGCCGTCAAGCAGCACGCGATTGCGCTGCAGTCGCGCGGCGTCTTCCTTGTGACCAGGCAGCCGCGTTGGAAGTTGCTCGTAATAAGTATCGGGCGTGTCCTGGAACGCAACGCCGCGCTCGCGCAGGTCCTCGACCGTCGCGTGAATGTCGCGCGCGGACAACGCGACGTGTTGAATGCCTTCGCCGCGATACGCGACGAGATATTCCTGAATCTGGCTTTTCTCGTCGGCCGATTCGTTGATCGGGATGCGAAGCTTTCCATCCGGCGATGTCATCGCCTTCGATTTGAGTCCCGTCAACTTGCCTTCGATGTCGAAGTAGCGAATCTCGCGAAAATTGAACAGGCGCTCATAGAAGCCCGCCCACTCCTCCATGCGACCGCGGTGCACGTTGTGTGTCAGATGATCGATCGCAACGAGGCCCGCGCCTTTTGGATGCTGGTCGACATCGGGCAGAGGAATGAAATCGATGTCGTAAATCGATACGCTGCTGGCGCCCGGATAGCGGTCGACGAGATAGATCAGTGAATCGCCGATGCCCTTGATCGCCGGAATCGCAAGCTCCATCGGGCCGGGGTGGCTTTCCACTCCCCACGCGCCGTTCTCGACGCACTTGCGAAACGCGTACGCCGCGTCCTTTACGCGAAACGCGATCGCGCAAATCGACGGGCCGTGCACGCGCGCGAACGATTGCGCGAAGCTTTGCGACTCGCCGTTGACGATGAAGTTGATGTCGCCTTGACGGTAGAGCGTGACGTCCTTGCTGCGATGCTTGGCGACTGCGCTAAAGCCCATCTGCACGAATAGAGCCCCGAGCGCAGCAGGATCGGGCGCCGCGTATTCGATGAACTCGAAACCGTCGGTCCCGAGCGGGTTGTCCCACAGTTGCGGCGATTCGCTGGCCATGAGCTCCCCTGATCGCGAGAAGAAGCGATCATCGTAGCAATAACCAGCGGCAATAGTCTGGAGCTTAGCCGCGTCGACGTCTCAACAATGGACTCGCCACTCCCACCAACGCTATGGCGAGAAGCAAGGACGTGGGCGGTTCGGCTATCGCGATGCGAACGCCGCCGAAAGCGAGATTGTCGATCAGCTCCCCCGACGGCGAGCTAGTAACTATGCTGACGATCGGTGCGTCGCCTGGCATCAGGGTTACGCCAAAGAAACGAGTCGACGGATCGATCGTGGTACCCACCAAGCCGAGCAAGCCGGAGGATCCCATCACCGAAATAAGAATCGGTGCAGAAGAGTTGCCGAAGAAATCGAAGCCAACGCTTCGTACTCCAGACGCGAACGTCGCTTCGAGGCCCGCCGCGAAAGCATCTGGGCCGAACACCGTGGATGTGGCGCCGGCGGTGGCGCCGGCCCCTAGGAACGCCAGACCGGATGGGGCGGCGGGGACGTCGATGAAACTGACACCCGGAGCAATGTCACCCGATCCAATGCACGCATTTGAACTCGTGCTATCGAGCGGCCCGGTGGCGGTGCAGATGACAAACGGAGGCACATTGGCGTCGTTAAAATCCTCGACAACCGCGGCCCCACCCGCTGCTTCAAATGCGGCGCGATTCGTATAAAACAGTGGTGCCGCATCGACCGAAGAAAACTGCAGGACCAGCAGTATCGCGAGCACGACGTTCGTTCGGGACATACCTCCTCCGTTGCGTGGAATTCGCAACAGATGCATGCGTCATGCCGTGCGTGCTCCTAACCGCTAATACAGCCACTTAACGCGCGTACAGCGAATTGCCGGGCCGCGACTGAAAATAAATTCGACACGGCTCCGCCGCACTCAGGCGCGGCCAAGGGTGGTCTCAACACCCATCGCACCAGCGGTCATTCGACCGGAAGAAAATCGGGCGTCGACAAATAGCGCTCACCGGTGTCGTAATTGAAGCCGAGAACTTTCGCGCCCTTGCGAAGCTCGGGAAGCTTTTTCGCAATCGCCGCGAGGGTGGCGCCCGATGACATGCCGACGAACATGCCTTCCTCGCGCGCGGCGCGACGCGCCATCTCCTTGGCGGCATCGGGTTCGACGGTGATGACGCCGTCGATGACCGACATGTCCATGATCGCCGGAATGAAGCCTGCGCCGATGCCCTGGATCGGATGCGGAGAGTGTGTGCCGCCGGAGAGCACCGGCGAGGCCGTCGGCTCGACGGCGAACACCTGCAGTTTCGGAAAGCGCGGCTTCAACACTCTTGCGCAACCGGTGATGTGGCCGCCGGTGCCCACACCGGTGATCAGATAGTCGAGTCCTTCGGAAAAATCCTCGACGATCTCGCGCGCGGTCGTGCGCATATGCACGTCGACATTCGCGGCGTTCTCGAACTGCTGCGGCATCCACGAGCCGGGCGTTTGCGCGATCAACTCTTGCGCGCGTGCAATCGAGCCTTTCATGCCTTTCTCGCGCGGCGTCAACTCGAAGCGCGCGCCGTAGGCAAGCATCAAGCGGCGACGCTCGATCGACATGCTGTCCGGCATGACGAGGATCAGCGGATAGCCTTTCACCGCGGCCACGATCGCAAGGCCGATGCCGGTGTTGCCCGACGTCGGCTCGATGATCGTCGCGCCCGGCTTCAGAATGCCGCGCTTTTCGGCGTCCTCGACCATCGAAAGTGCAATGCGATCCTTGATCGAGCCGCCCGGGTTGGCGCGCTCCTGCTTGATCCACACTTCGTGATCGGCGCCGAACAGGCGCTGCACGCGCACGTGCGGCGTGCGTCCGATGGTGTCGAGAATGGTGTTGGCTTTCATTCAAGGCTCCCTGCAACTATAAGGACACGACGAAAGGATTTGCCTTTCACGCGCGTCGGTCATCACGTTCTTCCAGGCGCTCGTGTTGTCGCGCGATGCGAGCCAGGCGGCAGTATCGCCAATCGTGTCCGCAAGCGAGCGCGTTTTCAATCCGTGTTGGCGCGCAAGGCTGCAATCAATCTGCATAAACCCCGCGCTATCGGCCTCGCTCGCCGGAATCCAAAGTGGCAGTCCGGTCCAGGGCGAGACGTGATATTGCTCGAGTACGTCATCGGCAATCCATGCCGGTTTCGGCGGCGCCGCGGACGCAGCCACGCAAGCGTCTATCAGATCGCCGAACGTCCATTGATTGGACGCGGAGCACGCATTGAACGTTCCACCGATGTTGCGCTCGACGAGATCGAGCATCCACGCCGCCAGATCGCGCGCGTCGATGAACTGCAACGGCCGCTCGCGCGGCGCGGGGACGACGGCATGGTCGGCGCGATCGCCGAGCAAATGAGGATGCACGAAGCGCGCGGGCCAGTAACCGAAGCGATCGGTGGGATCGAGCGGGCCGACGATGAGACCCGGGCGCACGATCGTCGAGCGATCTTGCAGCATTCGAATCAGAACGCTTTCACACGCGGCTTTGAGCGCGCCATAGTGCTTCGACACGTCCTCGCTCGCCGGATCGTCGAGAGTCGCGACCGCGGCCGACTCGTCGAGCCCCGCCTTATCAGCCTTCGCGATGACCGATAACGACGAAACGAACAAGTATCGATCGATGCGATTGGCGAGCAGCGACACCGATGCTTGCACGATGCGCGGAACATAGCCGGACGTGTCGATGACAGCGTCCCATCCCCCACGCTCGATCGCCGTAAGACCCGGCGCGACGCGCGGATCGCGCTCTCCGATCAACGCACGTACGCCCGCAGGCGCAGGCTTTTTCCCGCGCGTGAAAGCGGTCACGACGTGACCACGCGCAAGTGCTGCATCGACAACATGCCGGCCGAGAAACTGCGTCCCGCCAAGCAGCAGGAGCTTCATTCGCGCGGCGCGGCTCGCTCTTTGGGTCTCAAAATGGGCGGAAGCAGTTTCGCGAGGGCTTCCGGTGAACGCACCCGCGACACCGTCACGCGCACGTCCATGCCCAGATAATCCTCGACCGCCCCATACCAATTACCTTGCAGCGGCAGCGCCTGCGCAGGGTCGCGCGCATGCGCGACGCGAATGTGGCTTGCAGCACCCGCCTGCGGATTGGTCGGATCGAACGGGACCCAGCCTGCACCCGGCAAATACACATGCAGCCAGGCGTGCGTCGAGCCCGCGCCCTGCATGTCTGCAATTCCATCCTTGTTGTCGTCGCGATCGAGCTTAGGATCGTAGAGATAACCCGATACGTAACGCGCCGCAATGCCGAGCCGGCGCACCGCCTCCATCATCAACAGAGCGAAATCGCGACACGTGCCGCTTTTGATTTGCAATGTTTGGTCGGGTGATTGCGTCCCCTCCTCATCGCGCGAGACGTAGGCAAAGTCGGCGCGTATGCGCTTCGCGATCCGGTCGAGAAGCTCTCGCGTCGGCGGCCGCGGATCATCGCGCAAAAGTGCGCGCGTCCATTCATACAGGCGGCCCTCGGGATCGGAATAGTGTGGCTCGAGCCGACCGCCCAGATCACGCCGCTCTTCGGCGGTGTAATCGAACGGATAGCGCTCGGCATGCGGCGCGATCGGCTGTTGAACGCGACGGACACCCGTCCAGCGGATCGCGAAGCGCGCAACGACACGCAGCCGATTAGCGGAAGTTCGCGGCGTGAACAACGTGACCGAGTTGCTGAATACGTCCTGGATTTCGCGAACGTCCGCTTTCGGCGAGATCTCGAGCGAGCTTGCGAGCACGTCGAAGTCGTGCGCGGAACGTGGCCGATACAGCAGCCGGTGCTCGAGGAAATGCACCGGCTGCGCATAGCGATAGACCGTTTCGTGCTCGACGGTGAGAACGCTCGAGGGCATCAGCTCATTTTGCGATTCGCGCGAGCAACGCCTCGTGCAACGCCGGATCGCCGCACGCGAGAACATCACCGCCGTTTTGGCAGGAGCCTCCGCGCCAATCGGTAATGGCACCGCCCGCTGCTTCGATCAACGGAATCAACGCCTGGATGTCGTAAGGCTGCAAATCGGTTTCGATGACCACGTCGGAGAGCCCCATCGCGAGCTGCGTGTAGCAGTACAAGTCGCCGCCGTAGCGCGTGTAACGAGCGTCGCGCGTGACCGCGGCGTACGCGTGCGCTTCGCGCGGCGCAGCGAAGTGACGCGGGTCGGTGGTCACCACGATCGCCTCTTCGATGCGCGCGCAGCGTCGCGTTCGCAATGCGCGTCGCTCGTCACCGCGACGCCACTCGGCGCGACCATCGAATCGTGCGACGAAGGCTTCGCCAACGTACGGTTGATAAGCCACGCCGACGACCGGACGCGTGCCATCGTTGCACGCGATCAGAATGCCCCAGTGCAATTGACCGATCATGAAGGCGCGTGTGCCGTCGATCGGATCGATGACCCAGGTATAACGATCGCTGCCCTCGGCGCGTCCCTGCTCCTCGCCGATGACGCCGTCGCTCGGATAGGCCGCAGCTATGGCGGTGCGAATCGACGACTCCGCAGCGCGGTCGGCGACGGTGACTGGATCGTATCCGCCACCGCGATCCTTGTTCTCGACGTCGAGTGCGCGCCGGAAATGCGGGAGGATCGAATCACCGGCTGCAATCGCCGTGCGGTAAGCGAACTCGAGCAGTTCGTCGAGATTCCGCATCGCCGCTTCAACGTGCCCCGACGATCTTCACGCCCGCCAGCTTTTCCTGCGCTTCGATCAGCGACGCGACGTACTTGTCGCCAAACCCGAGCGCGTTCGCCGTCACGAGACTTTGATGCACGGCCTCGCCGATAATCGAAGGAAGCATCAGCGATTCGGTGAAGTGTGTGTAGTAGCGCAAATCCTTGGCGGCGTTGCTTAGCGTGAACTTGAGGCCATCGAGCGAACCGTTTTCGAGCATTTTGCCCAGCACCATCTGGAACAAGCCGGAGTTGACCGCACCCGCGGAAACGAGTTGATGCAGCTTGGTCAGCGACAGCCCCGCCTTCACAGCGGTAGCGCACGCTTCCGCCGTCGCCGTACAGATCGCTTGCGCGATGAAGTTGTTGATGAGCTTCAGCACGAGACCGTGTCCCGGCGGGCCCGCGTGCACGATGTTTTCGCAGAACGCGCCCAGCACCGGCTTTAGTTGCTCGAACATCGCCTCGTCGGCGCCGACCATGATGTTGAGACGCCCCTGCTCGGCTTCTATCGGTGTGCGCGCGAGCGGCGCATCGACGAACGCGACGCCTTTCGCGGACAGCGCCTCGCGAGTCTTGGCGGTCGTTGCAGGTTCCGAAGTCGACGTGTCGACGACGATCAGGCCGTTCCGCGCGACCGACAAGATTCCATCGGCGCCAAATACGATTTCCTCGACCTGCGGCGCGCCGGTCACGCACAGGAACACGATGTCGGAATTGCGCGCGACATCGGCGTTGCTCTTCACTTCCTTCGCGCCTGCCGCGAGCAAATCCTCGAGTGGCTTGCGATTGCGATGTGCGCGCACCGTCAATGGAAAGCCCTTGGTCACGAGATTCTTCGCCATGCCGTGGCCCATGAGTCCGAGCCCGATGAAACCGATGCGTGCGTTTGCCATTGCATTTCTCCTGTTAATCAATCCACGACCGTCGACGCGGGAACGGTCGCGCGAGCCGTGCGAAATTCGTGCAGCAGGATCAAAAGTCCGCTGCCGGTGATGACCGCCATGCCGACCAGCGTCCAGAAATCGGGAAAGCTACCGAACACGACCCAGCCGATCAAAGTCGCCCAGACAAGCTGCATATACGTGAACGGCGTGATCGCCGAGGC
>DATLOI010000001.1:0-10685 GCA_035536295.1 Casimicrobiaceae bacterium | reverse complement strand
TCCTAAGGGGTCAACGGCCGCGAGTGCAAACGGTTCGTCGACGGGCACTGGACCTCTCGCTGCGGTCAGGCAGCACCGGCGCGCGACTCGCAAAGCGCTCATGCAGTCAATTTGCGCGGGGGTATTTCTGGGGCACTTTGCTTGGATCCCTGCATGCAGGTGCAGCGTGTTCGATTCCGACCCCCGCCTCCACATGCCTGCGCGACAGCGGTGCGCGAATGATCGTGCGGTAGGCGGAGCGTCGCTACCTGGAAGCGACCACCGCACTATTTCCCGCCATCGATCGCAATCGTTTGCCCGGTGATCCAACCGGCGTGATCAGAGGCAAGAAACAGCACGCCGTGCGCGATGTCTTCGGGCGCACCGAGCCGCTTCAGCGCGATATTGCTCAATAGTGCTTGTTGTCCGTCCGCACCGAGGGCCGCCCACTGACGCTCGGTGTTGGCATTGGATCGCACAAAACCCGGAGCGATGCAGTTGACGGTGATTTGCCAGGGACCGAGCTCGTGTCCGAGCTGGCGCGTCAGGCTGATCAAGGCCGCCTTGGCCGCGGCGTACGCCTGTATGCCGGTCAGGCTGATCGTGAGCCCCGCGCCGCTGGAAATGTTGACGATGCGCCCGGAGCGCGCGGCCTTCATGCTCGGCGCCACCGCTTGACACAGATAGAACGCGCCGCTGACATTGACGGCGAAGATCGCGTTCCAGTCCTCCACCGAAACCGTTTCGACGGGTCGGCCGACCTGTCCCAGCACGCCGCCGGCATTGTTTACCAGAATGTCGATTCGCCCGGTGGACCGATCGATTTCCTCGACGAACGCGTTGATTGCATCGGGCAGCGTCACATCGATCGTGCGTATTTCACAACGACCTTGATCTTGCGCGCACAAGCGCTGCGTCTCCGCGAGTTCATTCGCAACGATATCGATGGCCCAGACGTGCGCGCCGCGTTGCGCGAACGCGACGCTGATGGCGCGTCCGAAGCCGTGGGCGGCTCCGGTGACGATCGCGGTCCTGCCTTTGAAGTCGAAGTTCATGCTGGCGTCGTCGAAGCCGCTTTGCATGTGTCGATCAGGGATTCGAAGGTTGCAAATGACATCGGTCGCCGGCCCTCCTCGATGTCGTGAACCAGTGAGACCAGGCGAGAGATTGCGGGCGTCGCCACGCGCGCTTCGTGCCCCAATTGCACAATGGTTCCGAGCTGCTGATCGACTTCCGTGCGGCGCTTGCGAACGGCAAGGTCGCGGTAGATGCCGGTATGCGTCTTGGCGCTATGGCGGTTGAATTCGGCCAGCGCCGCAATCGAGGCTCGTGCTCCAGCGTCATCGGCACCGGGTGCGAAGCACGAGGGATCGAAGCCGTTGAATCCGACCGGCACGACGTTGCGTGCCGAGGCGACGGCCAGAACTTCTCGGGCCAGACGGTCGAACACGACGAAGCGGCGCGGATCGGAAAAGTTCTCGCTCATCGAGTCCGAAGTCAGCGCGGTGGCAAAGAGCATCGCGCCATAAGCGAGCTTGCCCCACAGATAGCCCCAGATGTTGTCGGTGAGAATCGCGTCCGGCTCGAAAAGCGAGAGATTGCGATGCATCTTCCTCGTGCGCTCGCGAACCGAGCCATCGATCTCGCCTACGACCACTGCGCCTCGGTTGCCGAAGAGGATTTCGCCGGGAGAAAGCCAGTCCGCGCCGAAATTGACAAAGCATCCCATGCAGCGATCCGCCCCGAGCGCATGCGCGATAGCGAGTTCGTTGAGTCCGTTCTGTGCGGACAGGACATAACCGTCAGGCGCCAGGTGAGGCTTGATCATCGCCAGCGCCGCCTCTGTGGCCTGCGCCTTCACCGCGAGCACGATGATCGGATACTCGGCTTGAATTTCCTCGGGCGTCGCCGACGGCACGATCTGGCGAAACTGTTCGACCGGACCGCTGATCGCAAGCCCGGATGTCCGGCAGGCGATGACATGCTCAGAGTCGATGTCGACCATCGACACGGGTACACCCGCGCGGGCCCAATACGCGCCGAGGACGCCCCCAATCGCGCCCGCACCCCAAATCAGAATCGGTGCGCGATTCACCGTTAAGCACGTCCCAACGGATGCAGCTCGTGATGCGTCGCGACGGTGATCTCGCCATCCGTCGAAATCCAGCCGCGATACATCCCCAGCGTGTTGAACGGCGCGATGGGATTGCCCATCGCACCCAAAGCAACGAGACCGCATCCGATGCCGTGGCTTGCCAACGTATCGAAGACCAATGCGTTCGCGGCTTCCGCGAGCGCTTGTTCGCCATACATCATCCTTGCAGCCAGATCGTACGCGGCGACGCGGCGCATGAAGATTTCGCCCTGTCCGGTGCAAGAGACGGCGCATACACCGTCCTTCGCGTAGGTCCCGGCGCCGATGATCGGGCTGTCGCCGACGCGCCCGCAGGGCTTGTTGTTGAAGCCGCCAGTCGAAGTTGCCGCGGCCAGATGCCCACGGTGATCTCGTGCAACCGCGCCAACCGTGCCATGCTTCTCGGCTTCAGATGGCGGCGCCGCAATTCCCGAGGCGACGCGTGCTTTAAGGGCGTGCAAAGCTTCGACGCGACGCTGTGTCGTGAAATACTCGGGTCGAACCATGGCGAGCCCGCGGCTCGCTGCGAAGTCATCCGCAGCGTCCCCGGTTAAAAGAACTGCGTGGCCGCTTTCTAGAACGGCGCGCGCGGCGATCACCGGATTGCGCACCCGCGAAACGGCGCAGACGGCGCCAGCTGCCAGCGACTCGCCGTCCATGATCGATGCATCGAGCTCATGCGCTGCCGCCTCGTTCAACGCGGCGCCGTAGCCTGCGTTGAAGTGCGGACTGTCTTCCATCACGACGACCGCGGCCTGTACCGCATCGAGCGCAGGCTCCCCTGCGCGCAGCAAGCGCCATCCCGCGCACAATGCGTCCGCGAGATGGGCCCGGCTCTCACTCCAGTCCGCATCGCTTAAGAGGTTGCGGGCGAGCGTTCCGCAGCCTCCGTGAAGGCCGATAGCGATATCGGCCAACGGACTACTTCGCAGGCTTGATGTTCATCGCCAGCGTATCCTCGTCCACGCGCGCCTTGATGGTCACCTTGTCCTTCTGCATCGCCCAGGCCGAGCCGACCGCGACAACGGGCAGGCGTTGACGATCCTTTTCGAGAAGTGCGTTCGCGTCTTCGAGAAGCTTGCGCCGCTTGGCTTCGTCCATTTCGACTGCGGCGTCCTGCAACAGCTTGTCCATCGCCGGGTTCTTGTAGCCAAGCACGTTGAAGGCCCCCATTTTCTTATCCTTGTCGTTGGAGTGGGCCAGCGACGACAACGTGTAGTGCGCCTCGCCGGTCAGCGTCCCCCATCCGGACATCGACATCGAATACTCGCCGCGCGTGCGCGCCGGGAAGAACACGGCGGCCGGTTGAGCATTGGCTTGCGCATCGATGCCTATGGCGGCCAGCATCTGTGCGATCGAGGTGCCGACCTGGCGATCACCCGGCAGGCGATCCTGCGTAAAAGAGAATTGCAGGCGGAAGCCGTTGGGATAACCCGCGGCTGCTAGCAGCTTGCGCGCTGCGGCGGGATCGTACTTGCGCTCGCCGAGCGTCTTGTTGTATCCGAATATCGACGGCGTGACCATCTGGCTCGAGGGCTTGCCGAGACCTTCCATCGCAACCGTCGCCAACGCCTTGCGGTCGATGGCGAGATCGATCGCTTCACGCACGCGCAGGTCCTGCAACGGGTTCTTCTCGAGGGGTGACCCGTCCTTGGCGGAGACGTTCAACGCCTTGTCTCGCATGTCGAGCTCGATGTTGAACACATAAACGGTGTCGATGGTTTGCACGTTGATCTTGGCATCGCGTTTGAGCGTATCGACATCGGCTGCGGGGACGCGGCTGATCAGATCGAGCTGCCCGGCCTTCAGCTGTGCGACACGGGCCGAGTCGTTGGGGATCTCCTTGCGGACATGGCGCGCCCACGGTTCCTTCGGGCCCCAGAAGCCGTCGTTGCGGTCGAGGACGAGGTCGCCTTTCGGCTGCCATGAAACGAACTTGTAAGGCCCGGTGCCGACGGCGGCTTTGCCGGAGTTGAACGCCTCGTTCGCTGTCTCCTTGGTCAGCCCGGCTGCAGCTTTGGACGAGACGATGAACAGGCGAATGAAGTCATTGGGCAGGTTCGGCGCAGGACCATCGGTCACGATGTGCACGGTATGCGGATCGATGATCTTGGTTTCTTTCACGCGCCGGACATAAATGGTCGTGGGATTGGGGCCGGCCACGGTGGGAATGCGCTCGATCGAGAACTTGACGTCGGCCGCGGTGAAGTCGGAACCATCGTGGAACTTCACGCCGCGCCGCAGCTTGAACTCCCAGGTCGAGTCGTTGACCGCCTTCCAGCTCTCGGCGAGTCGAGGCTCGAGCTCGAGCCCGTCGCCTGACCATACGAGCGTGTCGAACACGTGCTTCAACGCCTCGGCATGTGTGCCGGTCGCAGTGAAGTGAGGATCGATCGAGTCGGGACCACCCCGCACGCCGATCGTGAGGGTTTGCGCAAATGCCGACGTGACCAGCGCGAAGGCAGACAACACCGCCATGACCAGCGAGCGCATAGCTTTCTCCTCGAATTTCACGGGCGCTGACCGCGCCCCTCGTGAATAGTAATCTACTGCAGCCCCTCGAATACTTGACGGAGCGGGGAAATGCGCATTGCCGAAATGAACTGGATGCAGGTCGAGCAGCATGTGACGCGCGACCGCCGCGCTGTGCTGCCGATGGGCTCCACCGAGCAACACGCTCAGTTGAGCCTCTGCGTCGATGCGATCCTGGCGGAGCGCGTTGCAGTCGAGGCCGCCAAGCCGCTCGACGTGCCGGTTTTCCCGGCTATCAATTACGGGCTTACTCCGAACTTCGTCGACTACCCAGGGACGGTGACTTTACGACTCTCGACACTATGCGCGCTGGTGGTCGACGTGCTCGACGGCATCGTACATTCGGGCTTCAGGCAGATCGTCATCGTCAATGGTCACGGGGGCAATTCACCTGCGCAAGGCGCGGTTCTCGAGTGGCTGAACAGCAATCGCGGTGTGCAGGTGAAGTGGCACAACTGGTACAACGCCCCGCAAACCTGGGCCAAAGTCAAGACGATCGACCCGATCGCGACACATGCCTCGTGGATGGAGAACTTTCCCTGGACAAGGCTGCCCGGCGTGACGCCGCCAACCGAAGCGAAAGCAGTGCTGGACATGACTCGCTATCAGCGGCTCGACCCGGGAGGCAAGAAGGCGCTCGTGGGGGATGGCAATTTCGGCGGTCTTTATCAGCGATCCGACGACGACATGCTCGCGTTGTGGGAAATCGCCGTCGCCGAAACCCGCACTGTTATCGCCACGGACTGGGACTAGCGAGCTGTGCTGGCTTTCATCCTCCAGCGCCTGATGCAAGCACTGGTGGTGATGTTCGTCATCTCGGCGCTGGTCTTCATCGGTGTCTACGCAGTCGGCAATCCGATCGACGTGATGATCTCCCCCGATGCCACGCAACAGATTCGCGAGCAGGCGATTCGTGCTTATGGATTCGATCAGCCGTTATGGCGACAGTACTTCACGTTTCTCGAACGGCTTGCGACCGGTGATTTCGGTCGGTCGTTCGTCTACAACATGCCGGTGCTGCCACTCATTGCGTCGCGTCTGCCGGCGACGCTCGAGATCACATTGGCGGCAGTGATCGGTGCCACGCTGATCGGCATTCCGCTCGGCATGTATGCCGGCTACCGGCCCGAGAGCTTTTTCGCCAAGTCCGTCATGGCGCTGTCCGTGCTCGGTTTCTCGGTCCCTACGTTCTGGATCGGGCTGGTTCTGATCTTCACGTTCGCCGTCAACCTCGGCGTCTTGCCCGCCGGTGGACGCGGTGAAACGGTCCGAATTCTGGGCGTGGAATGGAGTTTTCTCACGTTGAACGGCCTGACACACATGTTGCTGCCATCGCTCAACCTGGCGCTCTTCAAGCTCGCGTTGATGATCCGCCTCGCGCGGGCCGGAACCCGCGAGGTGATGCTGACCGACACCGTTCGCTTCGCGCGCGCGGCGGGCGAGAGCGAATCGACGATCCTGCGCCGCCACGTGCTGCAGCTAATCGCAATCCCCCTTGTCACCGTCTTCGGCCTGGAGTTCGGCTCCACACTCGCCTTTGCCGTGGTGACCGAAACGATTTTTTCATGGCCCGGCGTGGGCAAGCTGATCATCGATTCGATCTCGAGCCTGGATCGCCCGGTGATGGTCGCCTATCTGATGCTCGTGGCGCTGGTGTTCATCATGATCAACCTGGCGGTTGACATTTCGTATGTCGCGCTGGACCCGCGGCTGCGTGCGCGGAAAGCAAGATGAGCAGCACGATCCGCACACTCACGACGGCGAGTCCGCTCAAACTGTTCGCAATCGAGTTTGCCGAAAGCCGCGTGTCCGTCGTCGCGGTCATCGTGCTCGCGTCGATCGTCCTGCTTGCAGTCGCCGCGCCGCTCATCACGCCGCAGAATCCCTACGATCTGGCCACACTCGTGCTGACCGATGCGCGACGTCCACCGGGCTACGTCGGCAGCAATGGGTTCACGCACTGGCTCGGTACGGACGCGCAGGGGCGGGATCTGTTTTCGGCCATCCTGTATGGCCTGCGGATTTCGATTCAGGTCGGGTTGATGGCGGGCGTCATCGCCTTCGCGCTGGGCGCGACCTTCGGAACGCTGGCGGGCTTCATCGGCGGCCGCGTCGAAACGTTGATCATGCGGATCGTCGATCTGCAGTTGTCGTTTCCTGCAATCCTGCTCGCGCTGGTTCTTGCAGCGCTGCTTGGCCAGGGCAAATGGCAACTGATCGCTGCGCTGGTCACGGCGCAGTACGCCTATTTCGCTCGCACCGCGCATGGCGCGGCCACGGCCGAGCGCTCGAAGGACTACGTCGAGGCGGCGCTTTCGATACCGCTTACCTCCGCACGCGTTGCCTTCCGGCATGTGCTTCCCAATTGCATGCCACCGCTGATCGTCGTGGCGACGGTACAAGTCGCGAACTCCATCGCGCTGGAGGCGACCTTGTCCTTCCTTGGTCTTGGATTGCCGGTGTCCGAACCTTCGCTCGGGATGCTGATCGCCAATGGGTTCCAGTACATGCTGTCAGGCCGCTACTGGATTTCGATCTATCCGGGCATTGCGCTGATTCTACTTATCGTCGTGATCAATATCGTTGGCGATAGGCTCCGCGATCAGCTCAACCCGCGGTTGAAGCGATGAGCGAGGCGCTGCTTCAGGTGCGCGATCTCGCCACCCATTTTGCTACGCGCTATGGCATTGCCAAGGCCGTCGATGGCGTGTCGTTCGATGTCAGCGCGGGCGAGATCGTCGGTCTGGTCGGCGAATCGGGTTCTGGCAAGAGCGTGACCGGCTACTCGATCCTGGGGTTGATCGATCCGCCGGGGCGCATCGCGGGGGGATCGATCAAGCTCGGGGGCCGCGAGCTCGTCGGCCTGCCTCATCATCGGTACCGGGCTTTGCGTGGCCGCCGGATCGCGATGGTTTTTCAGGATCCGATGAGCACGCTCAATTCGGTACTCAGAGTGTCCGATCAGATGCAACTCGCAATGCGCGCCCATGGCAAATTTACCGTCGAAGCGATGCGACGGCGCGCTATCGTTGCGCTGGCCAAAGTCGGCATTCCCGACCCGGAGCGCCGCATCGACGCTTATCCACATGAGCTATCAGGCGGCATGCGCCAGCGCGTGGCCATTGCCATAGCGTTCCTCAACCATCCGGAGCTCGTCATCTGCGACGAGCCCACGACAGCGCTCGACGTATCGATCCAGGCGCAGATCCTGGTCGAAATGAAGGCCCTGGTCAGGGACGCCGGCGTGAGCCTCATCTGGATCAGCCATGACCTTGCCACCGTGTCGGTGCTCGCCTCGCGGTTGCTCGTCATGTATGCGGGTCGCTTGATTGAGCAAGGAGCGACCACCGAGGTATTGCAGCGACCGCGCCATCCCTACACGCAAGGCCTGATCGACAGCCTGCCCTCGCGCGCGCCCCCCGGTCGCGATCTGATCCAGATTCCCGGCGCAACACCGTCGCTGACGGCCCTGCCCAAAGGCTGCGCGTTCAAGGCGCGCTGTAGCTACGCCACCGCAGCCTGCGATACCCCGCCTGCCGAGACGTTCGACCAAGGGAGGCAATGGCGCTGCTACAACCCGCTCAATATCGGCGCCGTTGCGGCGACTGCGACATGAGCGCTGCCGGGCCGCCCCAAAGCGCTCATTGCGCCCCGTCGGGGGGCAGCGCAGCGGCGTCTCAAGCCGCAAGCGTGGGGGCACATTCATGACCGGCTTCGTCAGTCTTGCCGACATCACCCGTCGTTTCACCTCGGTGCCGCCTCTGACCGAACGGCTGGCAAAGCGCCTGACCGGGACTGTGGCGTCGACGACGGTCATTCACGCGGTCGAGCGTGTATCGCTCGACATTGCAAAAGGCGAAACTCTCGGCCTCGTCGGCGAGTCGGGCTGCGGCAAATCCACGCTGGGGCGTGTCGCAGCAGGCATTCTCGACGCGAGCATCGGGGCGGCAGTGCTAGCTGGCAAGCCCGTGATGTCCGCAGGTCGCAAGCACACGACGCGCATTCAGATGGTGTTTCAGGACCCGTTCGCGTCGCTCAATCCGCGGATGCGCGTCGGCGACATCATTGCCGAAGGGCCGCTGGCGCATGGGCTGATCACCAAAGCCGAGGCAAAAAGCGATGTCGCGCGCTGGCTCACCGCGGTGGGACTGCATTCGACGGCTGCCGAGCAGTTTCCTCACCAATTCTCGGGTGGACAGCGCCAGCGCGTGGCCGTGGCCCGCGCGCTTGCGATGCGTCCCGACGCGCTCATTTGTGATGAGCCCGTGGCCTCGCTCGACGTATCGATTCAAGCGCAGATCATCAACTTGTTCTTGAAGCTCAAGCGTGAGCTAAATCTGACGATGCTGTTCATCAGCCACGATCTTTCCGTCGTCCGTCATGTCAGCGACCGCGTGGCGATCATGTATCTCGGCCGGATCGTCGAAATCGGCCCGACCGAGGCGATCTTCGCGGCGCCCCGTCATCCCTATACGCGCGCGTTGCTCGACAGCGCGCCGCGCCTCGCCGCCGACGGCGCGCCCGAGCAGGACATTCGACCGATTCGCGGCGAGCTTCCGTCGCCCGCGGATCCACCACCCGGATGCGCGTTCCACCAGCGATGCCCGTTCGCGCAGGATCGCTGCAACCGTGACATCCCACTCTTGCTTCCATCGGGCAACCGTCGTGAAGCGGCGTGCCATTATCCATTGAGCATCGAACATGAACGATGACGATCAGCGTAACGACGACCCCTGGGCCTGGCCGGAAACGGAATGGCGGCGCCGCGTCAATCAGGTGCGCGCCGGACGTAGCCTGCGACCACAGAGTTGGCCCGCCGGTAACCGCTGCGCGGTGGCCCTCTCGTTCGACAGCGATCACGACACCAACGAGTTGCGTGATGGCGGTCGCTCGATCGGTCGGATGTCATGGGGCCAATACGGCAACCGTGTCGGCGTTCCGCGCATTCTTGAGCTCCTGAAACGCACGAGCATTCCCGCCACCTTCTTCGTGCCCGCCGTCTCAGCACTGCTCTACCCGGACGAACAGCGGCGTGTCATCGCGGAAGGGCACGAGATCGGGCTCCATGGCTGGATTCACGAGCTCAACTCCGTTCTGCCCGAGAAGAACGAACGCGAGCTTCACCTGCGCGCGGCTGAGACGCTGACCAGGATTACGGGAATTCGGCCGGTCGGCATGCGCACGCCATCGTGGGATTTCTCCCCGGCCACGCTCACGATCCAGCGCGAAATGGGTCTCTTGTACGACTCTTCGCTGATGGCCGATGATGATCCATACGAGCTGAATCAGGACGGTGCGCCGACAGGGATCGTCGAGCTGCCCGTCGAATGGATCAGGGATGACGCGGTGTACTTCAACATGAACCGGTTTTCCGCTTTGCGGCCCTACACGCCACCCTTGGCGGTGCTCGACATCTTCCGGCGCGAGTTCGATCGGGCTTACGAGGAGCGCGGTCTCTTCCTCCTGACGATGCATCCGCACGTCATCGGCTATCGCTCGCGCATGTTCATTCTGGAGGAGCTGATCGAGCACATGCAGGCCAAGCCCGGCGTCTGGTTCGCGACGCATCGCGACGTGGCGTTGCATGCGAAAGCACAGATGGAGCGGAGCTGAGCCCGTGTTAAAACGCTCCTCGCTAAGCTGCGCACAGCAGCTCGAACCACAGGTCGTTGCTCGAGTGGCTAATGCGCGCGTCTTCTTGATTCAATACATAGTGCAGCGGCGTGCAAAGCCGTCTACGCCAGTTCGATTCCGACCAGCGCCTCCAGACGCTTGCGCGATAGCGGTGAGCTGACGATCGCTGAGCACGTCGATCTTCGATATTCGAAAATCCTGTCGGCTGCCTTTACCAACACGCGCAATTCACGCCCGCCATGATCTCTGAACGGCCGTCCGATCTTCAATATTTTCTCGAACGCCTCAACAGTCCCGATCTGTCGAGAACACACAATGGTGACGGGCGTGCAGCAATCGCCAGATGAGGAAATCATTATTTGAACCTTTGCACGCCTCGACTACGGCACGGATTGAGGAAGCGGGC